>JBMZJQ010000029.1:0-22195 GCA_049617635.1 Candidatus Poseidonia sp. | reverse complement strand
AGGGCAAAACGAGGCGAGCGCATGGTTGAGGCTGCATGGGTTGAATCCGAGGTCTTGAAAGCCGTCCCGGACGCCGTCGTTGAAGTCATTGACTTGCACGGCTCGGGCGACCATTTCCATGTTCGCATCATCTCCGAATCCTTTGAGGGCGTGCGCCCGCTTCAACGTCAGAAGCAAGTGCTGGCCGTCATGAAAGAGCACATCCCTCATCCCGTTCACGCACTTGACCTCAAGTGCATGACCCCTGCACAGGCCGAAACCGCTGGTGACACGGCCTTTGACCCGCACGGCGGCGGTCAAGGCGTGCACATTCGCCGAATTCAAAGAAACCAGGAGTGAACCCCATGAATTGGACCCCCGAAGAATTGCAAAGCCTCGTTGACGACCACCCGATTGTCCTGTTCATGAAGGGGAGTCCCAACCAACCTCAGTGTGGATTTTCGAACCGTGCTGCACAAGTGCTCCAGAGCCTCGGCGAGGAATTCGCTTCCGTTAACGTGCTCAGCGATCCTCGTGCCATTCCATCCATTTGCGCGTGGTCGGATTTCCCCACCATGCCACAGGTCTTCGTTCACGGCGAGCTCATCGGCGGGTCCGACATCGCCCTCGAGATGCTGCAAGACGGAAGTCTGCGCGAAATGTTTGATGCTGGCCGTCAGGCTTGAACGGTTGAACACACGTTTGACGACGAGCGTTGACAAATCTTCATGGCCGAGTGCCAAGATAATCGTTCATGGCCCGTCCTTCGCGCTGGAGTGAAGAGCGTCAAGCCAACCGTGAACAAGCCGAATGGATCGTTGGCTGGTTGCGCCGTCACGGACCGGCTTCCACGCCGGACATCATCGCAGCGCTCGAAGCGGAAGGGCGCGAGGTTCGTGCCCACATCCTGCAGCGAGCCCTTCGTCGCTCCCCCTTTGTTCACCTCGTGGGGAAGGCCGAGAGCGAACGAGGCGTCGTCAGCGTTTGGGCGTGGGGCGTGGAAGAGGACGGTTGATGCCGTCGTCTGAGGAAGGTGTTGAAAGCCGCCGATGGCTGGAAACCGCATGAGCGACGGCCCCGGGCGCGCACCGTCAAGCGGGCGCGATGCTGGATGGTTGGTTGGCGCCGATTTGCTGGCCGTGGGGTTGGCGTTCCTCGGTCAAATCTTGTTGGCCCGCACGCTGGCCGCTGAATCCTACGGTTGGATGGTGTTGGCCATCGACCTCTATGCCTCGTTGTTCTTGGTTGTTGATTTGGGCCTTCCGACGTTGATCGCCAGGGACGGCGCCCACGCACCTTCCATGGTGGCTCCTGCCGTCAAGCGAACCTATCGATGGCAGGCCATAGCGGCCGTGCCCTTCGCGTTGCTGGCGGTCGTCCTTCATCCGGACCGCTGGTTGAACATCGAGGCACCCACGCTGTTGTTGGTGGTGGCCGCTGCCATCGCGCTGGTTCACGTGGCTTCCTATGCCCCGCGCTCTGGGCTGAGGGCCCTTGGTGAAGCGCGGCTCGAAGCGCTGACAAAAGTGGTTGAGCGGGCGGTGACGGTCGGCGGATACGCGGTGCTGGTCGCTCAAGGGTCAACTTCGGTCACCGCCTTTGCTGGTGCGTTTTTGCTCGGTGCCACCATCGGCTGGTTGCTGGCCTTGGGGTGGCTTTGGCGCATAGCCCCGTCCACCTCAACGCCCGCCACATGGACCGACCTCTCGTCATCGTGGTCGTCAACGAAGACTCTGCTGATGTCCGCTCTGCCGTTTGCCATCACGTTGGGGGCACTCCCCTACGTGATTCGTCTCGAGAAGTTTCTCGTGGCCTATGACGGGGGGGCCGAACTGGCAGCCGTGTTCCACGTCGCCCAATTGGCGTGGTTGGCTGGACTGGTCGTTCCCGCTGCGATGCGTTCAGCCCTGCTGCCCGTGCTTGGGCACCATCGTCACGAACCGGTGCGGTACCAACGTGAAATGAACCAGTCCCTCGACATGTGCTTTGGGTTGTTGCCCGTTGGTTTGTTCGGCGGGTACGTCATCGTGGCGATGTTGGCTCCGTTGGCCTTTCCCCAAGCCTACCTCGATGGCACCTACGGAGCCTCAGCGGTCGATGTGTTTGCGGTGTTGCTGGCGGGTTGGGCCCTCACCTTGCTGGCCACACCGACGTACACGAGTCTGATGGCTGGCCCACAACCGTGGCGATTCACGCAGTTCATCTTCGCCGTCCTTGCGGTGGCGGTGGTGTTGGGCTACGTGCTGATCGTCAAGGCAGCAACGGGAAACGGTGCCATCCTCTACGCTGCAGCTGTCGCCAGCGCTCTGTCGGCTGGCGCCCTGCTCGTGCTCTCTTGGTGGATGAGTCGGCACACCGCTTTTGTCCGCCAACGCTTGGACGAGTGGGTGCTGGCCTTGCTCGGCAGCGCCTTCATCGTGGTCGGATTGGTCTCAAGCACCTTCTGGTGGGTGCTGGGTTTGCCGCTGTTTTGCTTCACGCCACAAGGGTGGCGAGCAGTTCGCTCCACGCTTCGCTGACGGCCTCCCGCCCTGCGAACACCAACCGTTCCTCGGGCGTCGTCGCTTCGGTCCAACCGTTTCGAAGAGCGTGTTCAATGCCGTCAGCCAGTGCCTGTGGCGTTGCTTCACAAATCCACGCCTCGGGAAGGTACTCGCCAACTTCGCCCACCTCAACGCTGACCACGGGCGTGCCGCACAACAAGGATTCGCGGGCGACGAGCGGCCCGGCTTCACGAAGCGAGGTCACCAGGGTCACATCGGCCACCAGCATGCGGTCAAACACGATGTTTCGAGGCTGATGACGCAGGGAGGTGATGCCGACCATCCAACCTCGTTGTTCCAGTTCTTCACCGGTTTGCAAGGCCAAGAGATGCCGTTTCTCAGGCCGGCGAGGGTCGGCCGGGAAGAGGATGTCAATCGCTTCTTTTTGCCAAGGCTTACCGTAGGGTTTGACCGGCCGGCGCCACTCTCGGTCGACCTCGGTCAAACAAGGGATGGACAGCGTGTGGCGAGGAGAGCGAGGCAAGGATTGGGCGATGCTTTCCAATCGCGGGGTTGCGCAGACCAGGGCGTCGCACGAAGCGGTGAGGTGTTCCACATGCTTGCGCAACCCTCCGGTGTTCAAGGCCACATCGAAGTCGTGACCGTGGACCACCCCAACCCAAGGCACCTCCCAGCGATGGGCCAAACGCTCGGCCATGTAGCCAACAGGATACAGGGTGTGGCAGACGATGATGTCGGGGCGCCACGAGCCAAGTTGACGCTCGACCCAAGCCGCCTTTCGACGCACGCTTCCTCGAGTCAGGCTCGGGTAGGGGTGGTCGGGAAGGGCGAAAAAGCGAGGAACGAGCACGGGTTGGTCATGATGGTTCCACCGACGCGGCGTTTTTGCCACCCCCTTCATCGTCGAACGCCTCGCTTCAGCGTAGGCCGGCATTCGCGGCAGCGGGTTGACGACACGGACATCGTGGCCGAGATCCCGTAAGAGTTGGATATGGTCGTCGACAAACACGCCTCTGCTTCCGTTCGTTGGAACGGGATGAAGCAAACTCACGACGAGGAGCTTGACGGTGAACCCTCCATCATTGAAGTGCCGTGTGAATCTCAGCGAGGTTGTCAGCCACGCTGGCTCGGTCGTTGAACAACCCCGAACCAACCACGCAGTTGGTGACGCCCCAGTCTCGCAGCATGGCGATGTTGTGCGCTTTCACACCCCCGTCCACTTGAATTTGAACAGGGCGACCGCCGGATGCAATTTGGTCATCGATGGCGGTAGCCAATCGTCGAATCTTCGTTTCCACGTTGGGAATGAAGGATTGACCCCCAAAGCCGGGGTTCACGCTCATGATGAGGACGAGGTCCACTTCGCTGAGCACTTCCAGTGCCGCTTCAACCGGTGTGGCCGGGTTGAGCACCACGCCCACCGTTGCACCTGCAGCACGAATGGCGGTGAGCAAGCGGTGCAGATGCTTCACGGCTTCAACGTGGACCGAAAGGTGGTTGCATCCAGCATCGATGTAGTCCTGAAAACACGCCTCA
This sequence comes from Candidatus Poseidonia sp., assembly GCA_049617635.1. Taxonomy (GTDB): domain Archaea; phylum Thermoplasmatota; class Poseidoniia; order Poseidoniales; family Poseidoniaceae; genus Poseidonia. The sequence continues at coordinate 18,176 of JBMZJQ010000029.1, read as the reverse complement.
GCGTTTTCCACCATCAAGTGGGCATCGAACACCGCGTTCTCCCCGAGCGCCTTTCGAAGGCTGCGAATGACCGGCGGACCAAAGGTCAAGTTTGGCACAAAATTTCCGTCCATCACGTCGAGGTGCAACCAGTCAAGGCCGGCTTCCAACGCTTCTTGGCAGTCGGTGGCCAAGTCGGCAAGGTTGGCCGTGAGGACGCTCGGTGCGATGATCATGATGTCCCTCAACCCTTCCAAACGACGCCATTTGAAGAGGCTTGTCATGGAATCTTGTTCCATTCAAGGGCGTCCAAACGCCTATAATGCGTCACAGGGAGCCAGCGCTTGGTGACCCTATGGGCGAAGTACGAGACGTGACCGATAGCGAATTCAACGACACCATCAACGAAACCGAGTGGGTGATTGTGGACTTTTGGGCGCCATGGTGCGCCCCTTGCAAAGCCATCGGACCCGTGCTCGCCGCCGTGGCTGACGAACGTGATATTCTGGTGGCCAAGGTCGATACGGACCAAAACCAAGCCACGGCCGGCCAACTGGGTGTGCGAAGCATCCCTGCGCTGTTCATGTATCGAAACGGCACCATGGTTTCCAGCAAGACGGGCGGTATGCCCAAGCCCAAATTGTTGGCCTGGATTGACGAAGTCATGAACGCCGACGATTTCTGATTCACTTCAGCCGTTCAAGCCTTGCTTGCTTGTTTTCGCCAACGTCGCGAAGCAGCCGTTCCCGCAACGCTTCATGCAACCACATGCCCTCTTCGAGTTCCAGCAGCAAACCGTGTTGTAGAAGGTTGGTTGGTGGTGGACCGTTCCATCCCACGCTGTCGGCCAAGGTTTCCCATGGAATCGGTGCTTCGGCCACCGCAAGCGTAGCCAACATCTCCTTCTCTTGGTCGGGCAATCGCGTCAAGATTTCTTCATCCAAAAAGCGCAGCCAATCCTTGTGCGTCGGCTGGCCGTACAGTTCCAACAATTCGAGCGCCAACGGGTGACCTCCGGTGGCCGCATGCACTTCTTCTGCGGGCGGGGCATCGGCGCTGTCCAAGGTCGCCAACCATGCTTCGGTCGCTTCAAGGGTCAGGCCCTTGAGTGGCATTTCTCTCACCGTGTTACGAATGTGGACATCTCTCCGGTCGTACACGTCCATTTCGGTTCGGGAGACAAGCAGCATCCGTAGCGGTGCTTTTTGCGCCAGCTGAAGCAACGACCCGAGCAAAAGTCGAGCGTTCTTGGCGATGTGATGCACGTCGTCGAGGACGATCAGCCAGTAGGGTGGTGGCCCTCCAGCGCTGTCTTTGAAGCGCTCTCGAATGGTGTTGGCATCGGTCATGTAGGCCAAAAGGCGACGGCGCCAGGCATCCACGTCCATGTCTGCGCCGGGCGTCAAGGGCAAGGTCTCGATGATGTTGTACGGGTCGTGTGATTCGTCGATGCCAAAACGATGCAGCAAACTGGTGGCCAACCCAAGGGCACGGTCCCACGGTTGACAGGTGTACCAGCACACCGACAAATAGGGGTCGTTTTCCATGTGTTGATGGAGCCAATGGGCGACCAGGGTTGACTTTCCAATGCCAGCGATGCCGTGAACCACCATGCAGGGGTGACGGTCACCGAACCATGTGTGCAACTCGTCGAGTTCCACATCTCGGCCGTAGACGGGTCGCGTGATGGGTGGTTGATTGGCGTAGGTGGCGTGCACGCCCACCAGCGGCGTGAGCCTTCCTGGCTGGGGCATACCTTCGGACTGGTCGGCTTTCTTGATGGCCCCAAAGCGAATATCGCCGTAGGTGAGCACCCCTTCATGTTGTGCGTGGAGAAGAATTTGAAGCAGCGACAATTCGGTGGCCAACAAGGCAGAAACTTCGTCGGCTTTGACTTCCAACAATTCACCGTCAACGTTTCTCACCAAGACTTTCGTTGCGTTCAAAGCGGCTTGTCGTTGATGGGCTGCATGACGCCCTTCTTCGGTCAACTGCCAGGTTTTTTGTCGACGCTCATCGCCTTGAACAGCCCGTGTGTGCTCCTCAACCAGTGCTTCTCTCAACAGGTCTCGCATCGTTCGGCTGACGTTGGGAGGGTGTTGAGCACAGGCTTCAGCGATGCCGGGGCGGGTCAGGCTGGGTGGCACCATGTAGCGGTCCGCCCATGCATCGTTGGCGAGCAAATGCAGCAAGATGCGGTCTTTGGCGGCAACATTGACCTTGGGAATGTCACCCGCCATGGGCATGGGTGTGGGTGTTGCCTGTTCAAGACTTGCCTCCTCACGGTGTCCGTCACCGCACCACCCGTGATGCATGTTTGCGCATATTGACAACAACCCTTTTATTCACAAGTTGATGGGATATTATGGGAAAAAATCCAGCCTTGTCCCAAGTGAGTCGCCGACCGTTGGCCTTTGCAATGATGCTGCTGATGTTGGTGTCTGTCCTTCCGCTAGCAGGCGCTGCAGACACCGACGGTGACGGGGTCGATGACACCGTTGATGATTGCCCGTATGCAGCGGGAACCAGCACGGTTGACCTCACCGGATGCCCCGACCGTGATGGTGATGGGACGTCCGACCTCAACGATGCTTGGACGTCCACCAACCCGAATTTTGCCCAAGACTTCCACATCAGCGGAACATCGGCCTATGCGGTTGATCACAACGCCGATGGGAGCTTGGTGGCCGTGGCCCATGGCGACCGCGTTCGCATCATTGATGCCTCAACTTTCACCGTCTCCGTGAGCAGTCCGGACCTGGTTGACGGTCAAAATTCCTACGTGACCAGTTTGGATTGGAGCCCCGATGACAGTTACGTCGCCGCCACCCTGTCCGACGACACGGCCGTGGTGATGTGGGCCAACAACTTGACGGTGATACATGACGGCATCACCCACACCGGCTCCAGCAGAACCTTCTCCGACGTTGCGTTCATGGCCAACAGCACCTCGTTTGCTGTTGTTGATGAAGCCTCGGGCGGCTGGGGCGGTGGCACATGTTCAGGTTGTTCCATCATGCTCGTGAGCGTGGCTGACGGTCAAATTTGGCGGGAAGTGACCCCTGGGGGTAACAGCGGCTCCTATTCTTCCGTGGCCTTCTCTCCCGACGGTTCCCGCATGGCCGTGGGTGGTGATGGCACCGCTTACCTGATTGAAACGGCGGGATGGACCACGGTCCGAGCCATGAATCCCGGCGCAGGCTCAAACGTCAACGGGATTGATTTCTCTCCCGATGGAAACGCCATCGCCATGTGCACGGCTTACGACAACGGCAATAGCCGGTTGCGCGTGTTCAATGCCTCTTCCGGCGCTTCGTTGTTCAACCAACAAGCAACGAGCTCCTGTTACGGCACCGATATTTCTCCCGACGGCACTCAAGTTGCCTTCGCCATTGGCTACTACAGCTCCGACGGTGGGAAATTGCTGGTCTACGAGATTTCAAATTCGCTGTTGGTTGACGGTATTTCGCTCGCTCGCGGAAACAATGCCTGCACGCAGAACGGTGGGCAGAATCCATGTGGCAACGTCAACGGGGCCTCGTGGCATCCTGACGGCGTTCACATTGTTTCTGCAGTGAGTCGAAACTTCAACGGGGTCTATTTCCTGTTTGCTGACCTCGACAGCGACAACGACGGCTACAACTCCACCGATCAGGGGGACGGCATCGTCGATGCATTCCCCGACGAAGGGACCCAATGGAACGACACCGACGGCGACGGTTACGGTGACAACCCTGCGCCTGCCTACCAACCCGACGAATGTGTGACCGTTCCGGGCACGTCGACTGAGGACCGGTACGGTTGCCCCGACAGTGACGGTGACGGTTGGTCCGACGCCGGCGACTGGGCCCCCGCAAATCCAGACCAGTGGGTTGATGCAGACGGCGACGGTTACGGAGACAACTACCTGTTTGAATTGGATGCATACCAGATGCATGTCAATCAATCAGGGGATGCTTTCCCCAACGATGCCACCCAATGGAACGACACCGACGGTGACGGGTACGGTGACAATTACGAGAACGCCTCCTGGGACACCTACCGCCCGAGTGAATGGCCCGGCGTCCTCCTGACTTCAGCCAACGAACCCGATGCCTTCCCGCTTGACCGAACACAACACATGGACAGCGACGGCGACTGGGTAGGAGACAATCCCAACAGCGATCGCGCCGACATGTGCCCTAACGAGTGGGGCAACTCCCAATACGACCGCCTCGGCTGCCCGGATGCTGACGGTGATGGGTATTCCGATCCCTCCGCTAATTGGCCGAGCACCACCGATTGCTTCGGTGCCGATGCCTTCCCCGACGACCCTACGCAATGGTGCGATGAGGACAACGATGGGTTTGGAAGCAACCCCAACGGCAACAACCCCGACGACTGCCCCTCAACGGCGGGCACCTCATCCATCGACCGCGCAGGGTGTGCTGATCGTGACGGCGACGGTTATTCCAACGCTGGTGACCCCTTCCCCGACGACGCCACCCAATGGTCCGACCGTGATGGCGACAACCGCGGAGATAACGCCAGCGGAAACAACCCCGATGCCTTCCCCGACGACACCAGTCAGTGGAAAGACACCGACGGCGACGGCTACGGCGACAACCCCGGTGGCAACAACGGAGATGCGTTCCCAACCGATGCCAGTCAGTGGAGCGATGAGGACGGCGACGGCTATGGAGACAACGCTGAGGGTGCCGACGGCGACGTCTGCCCGTTGGAGTACGGCGAATCCCAAGAGCCGTTGAGCCGAGGTTGCCCTGACAGCGATCTCGACGGCGTGACCGATCCACTTGACGCCTTCCCAAACGACCCCTTCCAATGGGCTGACCAAGACGGTGACGGCTTTGGCGACAACACCAATGTCCCAAGCGGCGACGATTGTGTTGAAGAATTCGGCAAATCCACCGAAAAAGGTCGGCAGGGTTGTCCGGATGCCGACCTTGACGGGTACGCTGACGAGGACGATGCCTTCCCAACCGACTACGAACAGTGGGAAGATTCGGACGGTGACGGCTACGGTGACAATTATTTCTGGGAAAACACCACCGTCGAGGATTCTGAAAACCCTGGAACCTTCATCGTGATACGTGAACAGCGTGGCGACGCCTTCCCCGATATCGCTTCCCAGTGGTCCGACATCGATGGCGATGGATGGGGTGACAACACCAACAGTTCGAACCGTGTCGACCTGTTCCCGCTTCGAGTCAGCCAGTGGCTCGACTTCGATGGTGATGGATACGGAGACAATGTCACCGGCTATCGGGCCGACATGTGTCAGCGGGTGCCGGGCACCTCCACTTCCGGACTGGAAGAAGAATGGTACGGTTGCCCCGATGCCGACAACGACGGCGTTGCTGACGATGCGGACGCTTGTCCTTGGGATCCTGCCTTTTCCTTGGTGGCTGACAAAGCGAAGTGCACCATCACCTCCGATCCGAACGCGAATGGCGACGATGGTGACACGGGCTCCTTCCTCAGCGGTAACAACGACACCCTGGTGTGGATGGGCGGCATCATCATCTTCATGCTCGCCCTCATTTTCGTCGCCCAAATTGCCCGTGCCGCTGGAAAGCGCAAGGCGGTCGCAGCGAAGCGAGAGGAGCAACTCGTTCAAGCCTCCTTTGCTGAGGAAGAAGAGCGTCGTCAAGCATGGATTCAGCATTACCTCGCCGAAGGCAATTACGCTGAAGCACGAGCGTTGGGTTGGGAAGGTACGGAAGGGCTGCCCGAGTGGAAGCAGTACGAGATGCAACAGCAGGCTGCGCAAGAAGCAGCCATTCCTGGCATGCTTGACCTCGAAAACCTCTGATGCTCACACATCGTTTGCACCGCTGACCTTTCAAAGGGGAAGCGACCATGTTTCCACATGGGCGAGAAGCCGACAGGCCGACTCTTGGTCGTGGCGGGGCTGTTGTTGGCCTCGTTGATGGCCGGCTTTGCTTCTGCCGACACGACCGAAGTCCGTCTCGATGCAACGGTCGTTGCCTACGACGAACAGGCATGGTACGATGCTGATCACCCGCTGATCTTCACGCCCGTGTTGGTCAACGAAGGCGATACCGTAACGCTCACGGAAAACCCCTCTTGCCCCTTCGTCATCGATGTTTACGATCAAACCGGTGTGCAGGTGGTGGACGGTGATGCCGCCTGCCCCGAACGCTCTCGCGGGCTGGACCTTCCTGCAGGCGGGTCGACGACGTTTGAAGACGTGGCTTGGTCAATGAACGATGAAGAAGGTGAATGGCTGGAGGGTGGAAGCTACACCGTTGAACTCGTCCACACCTCCACCGGTCTCTCGCAAAGCATGTCGGTGACCATCCAAACTCCCATCGCCGTGCCCAGTAACCTCGCCTACGACGTGAATTGGGTTCAGCGAACCGGTGATTCCGACGGTGCGTGGCTCGGCCTTGTAAGCGTGCACAACCCGACGTCCCAAGCTGTGGATGTTGACGCTGAACCTTCGTGTTTGTTCCAACACACCATCAACGATGTCTCGATGTTGGGAGGTGCATGTTACGGTGATGTTGAGACCCTGATGCCCGGAGAAATGTTGGTGGTTGACCAGGTGGTCGTCCATGGTTCCGATGTGGCTGACGTGACCGTTTCCACACCCGGTAACGGGTTCGTCCACCAAACCACCCTCGCCGGCACATCCGCACCATCAACGGTTGAAGCGACCCTCTTGCTCAGCTCCAACATTGACGCTTTGCAACCCTTTGGTCAAGGCAACATCTTCGCTGCACAGGTGGACATGAGAAACACCCTCACGGAAGACCAGGTCTTGACTTTCACCTCCTCCTGCCGTGCAGAACTTTGGATCCTCGATGACGAAGGGCGCGTTGTCTTCGATTCACGAACCGGAAAAGAGTGCCAATCCATTCAGTTGGAAACCACCCTCAGAACCGATGAACCTCTCACACTCACCTTGCCACAGTGGAATTTCTTTGACAGCGACGGGTGTCGGGTTCAACCAGGAACCTACACGGTCGTGACCGAAGTGCCACAGTTTGGTCTTGCCACGGCAACCACACTGGAATACCGAGATGCAGAACCCAACGCCTGCACACCTCCTTCGAACCTCAATTTCCAAAGCACCACGGCATGGTTGGATGAGGACACCCTGCAGATCAACCCCGTGGTAACCAACGCCGGTGAAGCGTACAACTTGCGCATGATCGAGCCTTGTGCTTTTATGGTGGAGTTCATCGATGCATCCCAACAAACAGCTCACCGCTTCCAAACTTTGTGCGGTGAATACGACGGCCGCAAGGTGATGGTGCCGTCCGGTGAAACAGCTCTCCAATTCGACGGATTCAACGTCGAGATGCTTCAGGACGGCCAAGCGATTGTTCCAGATGGGTTCTACACGTTGGAAATCACCATGCTGACGTCCTCCACGCTCTCCACCACGACCAGTCTGGCTTGGCCGGAGTCGTTTGCCGAAGTCGACGACAACGAGGATGCCTCGGACGTCACCGTCACCGAGTCGTTTGAAATCACGGGGACATGGACCGGCTTGCTCACCGAAGCCGGGACATGTTACGTCATGGACAACGGCGAATCCACCTACATGCTTTCCAACGCTCGCACCCTCGGAGCCTGGTCTCCAAGCAGCACCGTCGAGGGCATCTATGAGGTGCTCTCGACCACACCCTCTCCCGCTTGTGAAGCCTTCAACGCGCCTTCGGTTGAAGTGGTGGCGGTGGTGATGGAACAGTCGATTGAGCAGGAAGAAACAACCGTCCCCCAAACCGTCCTGCCGGACGATGGTGAACAGGCCGTTGAGCAAACCATCGTGGCTCCTGTGGTGACGGTGGTGGTCACGGTCTCGTTGCTGTCGCTGCTCTCGGTGATGGTCGCTACCAACGAAGGGTTGCGTCTTCCAGCCACCGTGGCTGGGTTGTGGTTCTTCGGACTGATTGGTAAAACCCACGAAACAACCGACGGTCGTTACCAGCGCGGACGATTGATGGGGTACCTCACGGCCAATCCAGGCTGTCACTTCCGCGCACTCATGAGCGCTCTTGACATGAGCAACGGGCAAATCACCCACCACCTCCGTGTGCTTGAAGCCGAGGAGAACGTCTGGCGAAAGAGCGACGGCCGTTTGGTGCGGTACTATCCATTGACCAACCAACTCCACCCCGGCACTGCCGATGCGGACCTCCCGGTTCCACCGCTCTCGCCCGACCCCAACAGTCTGCAGGGCAAGATCCTCAATCTGCTCGACGAGGACGGCGGATTGGGACAGTTCCCAACCCAGGCTGAATTGGCGAAGCGGCTGGAAAAGAGCCAGCAACTGATTTCTCACCACTTGAGGACCCTGCAAAAGTACGGGTTGGTCGAACGCCGCAAGATGGGCGTGATGAACCGGTACAAACTGACAAGGGAAGCCATCTTCTTGTTGGAAACCAACGATGATTTCGGCCAACCATGAGGCGGTCACGAGGTCACCACCTCGGGCAGAATGCAAGCGTGGCTTTGATAGCGTGAGGGCGAGTGGGAGGCTTCGTCCAGTGGACGGGTGAACCTCGATGTCAACCGAACTCGAACCCGTCGACGAAGTTGCATGGCAGAAAAAATGGGCCGATGCTCGCCTGTTTGAGGCTGAGATCAACGAAGGCCGCCCCTCCTTTTACTGCCTTGAAATGTACCCATATCCTTCAGGGAAAATGCACATGGGGCACGTGCGAAACTACTCCATTGGAGATGCTGTTGCGCGCTACAAACGCATGATGGGGTTTGATGTTCTCTACCCCATGGGGTACGATTCGTTCGGGATGCCGGCTGAAAACGCCGCCATTTCGGAAGGCGGCCATCCCCACGACATTACGGAGCGAAACATGGCCTCCATCACGGCTCAAATCAAGCGGATGGGCTTTTCCTACGACTGGCGTCGCACCCTCAAGAGCCACGACCCTCGGTACTACAAGTGGAATCAGTGGTTCTTCACCAAGTTCATGGAGAAGGGGTTGGCACGTCGAGAATTTGCACCCGTGAACTGGTGTGAAGCCTGTTCCACGGTGCTCGCCAACGAGCAGGTGAAAGCAGGTCGGTGTTGGCGTTGCAACGGCCCTGTTGCTCAGCGCAACATGAGCCAGTGGTTCCTCGACCTCCCCGCCTACGCCCAAGAGTTGTACGATGGTCTCGAGGACATTGCGTTCCCCGAGAACGTGAAGTCGCTTCAGCAAGACTGGTTGGGTCGGTCAGAAGGTGCCAATATCCTGTTTTCTGTGGTTGACAGAGAGGTAGAAATTGAGGTCTTTACCACGCGCCCTGATACCTTGTTTGGGGCGACCTTCGTCACGTTGGCGCCCGAACACCCTCTGGCGGAAACGTTGGTGGTGGGTACCGACCACGAGGACGCCTGGCGTGCGCTCTACAACGAAGTTGCTCAGATGTCGGAATTTGACCGTATCAAGAACATGAACAAGAAGAAGGGCGTGTTCTCCGGCCGCTATGCAATTCATCCACTCACCGGTGAGCACGTCCCCATTTGGATCGGCAATTTCGTGATTGCCAGCTACGGAACCGGGGCCGTGATGGCCGTGCCGGGTCACGATGAGAGGGACTTTGATTTCGCAACGGAATACGACATCCCGATTCGCCGTGTTCTCGTGATGACCGAAGACGGTGATGCAGCAGCGCCCATGGACAAGGCCGAAACCGACCTCGGTTGGATGGTCAACAGTCCCGTGGAGGGCTTCGACGGTTTGTACGGTCAAGAAGCGAAGCGTGCCGTTTGTCAAGCCCTTGAAGACGCGGGGCGAGGTCACCAAACCATCAACTGGAAGGTACGTCCGTGGTTGATTTCTCGCCAGCGGTACTGGGGCACACCCATCCCGGTGATTCATTGTGAATCCTGTGGGGCCGTTCCCGTTCCAGAGCGCGACTTGCCGGTCGAACTCCCTCGAGACGTGGTGTTTGGCAAGGGCAATCCGTTGGAATCTTCGCTCTCGTTCGTGCACGCGCCGTGTCCTTCCTGCGGGGGCGATGCACGACGGGAAACCGATACCATGGACACGTTCATGGATTCATCGTGGTATTTCTTGCGTTATACCGATGCGAGCAACGACGCCCTCCCCTTCGAACAAGCCATTGCAGACCATTGGATGCAGGTTGATTTCTACTGTGGTGGTATTGAACACGCTCAAATGCACCTCATCTACGCCCGTTTCATGACCAAGGCTTTGCGAGACTTGGGACTGATGAACGTGAGTGAACCCTTCAACGAATTGCTGTGCCAGGGCATGGTGAACAAGTCAGCTCCGTTCTGTGCCGACTGCGGCGTGACGCTTTCCGTGTCACACGGAGGCGCTCCCTGCCCTCACTGTGATGGCGAACTCGGCACCCGTTCCGCCAAGATGAGTAAATCGCTGGGGAACACCGTTTCGCCTGAAGAGATGATCGAGCGATTTGGGGCCGATACCGTTCGCCTGTTCATCCTCTTTGCCGCCAATCCCACAGCGGGCATGGACTGGTCGGATGCGGCCCTTGAGGCCAACCATCGCGTCATGCTTCAACTTCAAACCATGCCCTCTCAATTGATGGCCTGGTCAAGCGAACCAACTGCGATGGACGAGTGGATGGTCGCTCGCTTTACCCAACGCGTGTTGGAGTTCAACGCTGCCATGGAAGCCTACGATTTGCGCCGTGCTGTTGAGATTTCACATTTCGATGTCATCAAGGACATCAACTGGTACGTTCGCCGTGGCGGCGGCTGCCGTCAGGTTGCAGAACACATCTTGCCGGTGTGGTCCCAATTGATCTCGGTTTCAACGCCGCATATGGCCGAGGATTGGTGGGCAGCCTTGTCCTCCACCTCCGGCTTTGTTTCCGCCAGTTCCCTCGTTGTCCCCGAGGCTCTTTCGGATGAGGACCAGGTGCTCTTGGCGGGCGAGCAATACATTCGGGACGTGCTTGAGCAGGCTCGGAAGGTTCGCGTGGTCGCTGAACGCCACCTCGGTCAACCCGCTTCTCATGCGACCTTCGTGACGGCTCCACCATGGAAACGGACGATGGCACAGGAAGCCCTTGCCTTCGTGGCAGATGGTGGCCACCCCAAGCAATTCCTCCCTGTCCTCCAGGCCATGCCCATGGCGCAAGGTGAGCGAAAGGGTGAGTTGATTGGATTCTGGGGCAAGAAGATGCTGCCTCAGGTGTTCAAATGGGACGATGTCTCCCGTTCTGTCGTGTGTTCAACCATGGATGAGGCGGCGGTGTTGTCCGCCGCTTCCACGTTCATCTCCGCAGAACTTGGGCTTGAGAACATCGAGGTTGTCGTCGGCGAAAGCGAGGGCGACGCCACGGGTCGTGCCGGCTCGGCCATGCCGCTTTCACCCAGCGTGATCTATGCGTGATCAGGCTTCTTCATCCATCGAAGCAGGTCGAGGTGGTGGAATTTTCACGATGGGTTCCAAGGGGGGGCCAGGTCGCTGACTGTTGGTGTAGACGGCCCACACGACCACGGCGCCTGCCAGGAGGAACAGCCAACCAGCGATGCCCCAACCACCCTCATCAGCATCACCGGACGGAGCGATGTTGGTCGTGTCGCAGCCTTGTTGGTCAACGATGGCGTTGGCTGCTGAGTTGAGGCAAAAGTCGTACGCGTTGACCACACCGTCGTTGTCATCGTCAAGTTGGAACTGGCTGCATCCGTTGGAGGAGATTTGGTCTGCAGGGTCCGAACGGGGGCATTCATCCAGCGGGTCAAGAACACCGTCTTGGTCGTCGTCATCGTCTTCTACAGCATCGATGCAACCATCACCGTCCATGTCTTGACCGGCTTGGGCAACGCCGATGATGCCCTTTGGACAACGGTCAACGCCGTCTTCTACACCGTCGTTGTCATCGTCTTCGTCCTCGGTTGAATCTGCACAGCCGTCACCGTCATGGTCCATCGACGTGGCCTGGTCGATCCAGTTTTTCTCACCGTACGGGCAATCATCGTCAACATCGAGCACACCGTCATCGTCGTCATCTTCATCGATGGTTTCGTCAAGGCAACCGTCCTCGTCGTAGTCGTTCCACGAGAAGGAAATCCACGCATTCAGATCGTTGGGGCAATTGTCATCGGGGATGCTGATGCCGTCGCCGTCCTTGTCCGCATCGCACAGGTCGCCGACGAGATCGTTGTCAAGGTCCGCTTGTGTTGGATTGGCCACTGCAGGGCAATTGTCAGCCTGGTCAACGAAGCCATCGCCGTCGCTGTCAATGTCGGCACATCCGTCCTGTTCAATGTCGTTTTCTTCGTCGGAAATCCAGCCAACCGGGCCTTTTGGACACAGGTCGTAGGTGTCGAAGATACCGTCTTCGTCGTCGTCCAAATCCTCTGTCAAGTCTCTGCAACCGTCACCGTCATGGTCCGAAAGTGCGTTGGCTGACCAACCCACATCACCATCGGGACAATCATCGTTCAAGTCGTTGACGCCATCACCATCGTCATCGTCGTCACAGACATCGCCATAGGCATCGCCGTCATGGTTTGCCTGATCGACGTTGGCGACTTTTGGACAGTTGTCTGCGCCGTCCAACACCCCGTCCAAGTCGAGGTCTGTTTCATACAACCACACGCCAATATCGGTTTGGTCCCGTTGGTCGAAGGCATGCATGCCAAAGGAAGCGTCTGCATTGGAAGCGAACGCGACGACGGGCGAGCCGCTTGCGCTGGTGGAGAGGGCGGTGGCGAGGTCGTTGCCGGTGCCGCCGCCAGAGATGGCCCAGTCCCACGGTCCGTTGGCTTGTCGCTGGGCAAGGAACACGTCGAAATGGTTGCCGTCGTTGACACCGTCAAGGTCGGACAAGGTGAATTCGCCTAGCGTGATGCTTCCCGTTGTTTCTCCAAGGACAATGCTGTCTCCTTGGTCGTTCACGAGAATACCGACCGCACGGTCTGCACCGCTGCCGCCAAAACCTGTGGCATGCAACCACGTGCCGTCGGACGAGAGATGGGCTTCGTAGAAGTCAACCCATACCGCATTGTCCACTTGGTGGGTGCCGAATGTCAGGTCTTGCATGTAGTCGCCCACGACGCTGACGCCACCACCGGGTCGACCGCTGCAAGCCGCCACCGTGGTGTCGTCTTGACCTCCGGCATGGCTCACCCAATTCCAAGCACCGTCAGCGTATTGACCCACTGCAATGTTGAGGCCACCCGAACTGTTGATTTCCTCCTGTCCGAAGACGATTATGTCGGTGAAACTGGTGGCGAAATAGGTCATACCAGCGTTGTCTTTGCACAGGCTGCCGGTGACATCGAGGGCGTTGCTGGAAAAGACGGTGGACAAGGCCGAAACATCGCCTTGCGCGTTCATCTCCACCAAGGCCACGGCCTCCGCTGTCACGCTGGCTGGAGAAGAGAGATTGTTGATCGTCAGTTCGCCTCGGTGAAGGAGAGCGAGGTGAATCTCATCGGATTGGGTCACCAGGAGGTCAACCACCATCAACTGGTAGGGATTGGAGTAGGACTTGGCCCACAACCAGTCACCCGTAGGCGACATCGCAGCAAGAAACACGCCGTTTTCGTGGTCTTCAGCGCTTTTGTTGATGGGGTCGAGTGCCCCCAAGGTCAGGTTACAGGCCCCGTCCTGGGTCATCTCGCAATAGGTTCCTGCCAGAAGGAGCGTACCGTCACTCAATTGAGCCATCGATGAAACCGCGTCCATGCCGACGCTGGTCCCGTTCACGGTGTACGTCCAGTTCCCAGCCTCGTCGATATAACCCACAAAAAAATCAACGCCAAACGAGGAATCCTCGCTTGAGAAACCGACCACATCGCCGTGGAATTCAATGGTTTGTTCAAACCACCCGGCGACCACCATGGTGCCGTTTGAAAGAGGAATCATGCTGGTGATTCGTTCTCCACTGGCCCCTCCAGCAGTGGCCAGCCAACCCGAGGTGTTTTCTGCGCTCGTTGACATCACGGGCTCCTCCGATGAGAGGCTGAATTCAACATCGTTTGACAGCGGAACGGTCGAACAACCCATCAGCACGGCCAACAACACGGCATGAACCACGAGGAAGCGCATGCCTGTGCATCGACGACCTGCATAAGAACCCCGCGCGTCGTCGCTCAACTCAAGATGAGGGGGAGGCTTCATTGAGTGTCGCCTTTGGAATGTTGCCATGAGTGACGCTTCTCGCCGCCCTGGAGGCCGCCAGCAAGGGCGTCGAAACAATCGCCGTTACGGCGGTCCTCGCAAGGCGAACCTTGAGGAGCAACATGCAAAGGAGGTCAAACGCATGCAAGCGATGGCCGAAAAACGGTTTGAGCGCGAGCCCCTACCCATGGCCATTCCAGCCGACATGGATGAACCAAAGACGTTCCACCTGGAATGGAAGGTGACGCCTGTACCGCTGAAATCAGAGGAACAGGTTGCCGGTTGGGTGGTAAAAAAAGGCGAATACGGTTGGTTGACCGACGAGCGTGTGGACGAAATCTCCGGTCGTGTCGCCAACGAATCGATGACCCTCGAACAAGCGCTTTCATTGCGTTCTGCTCTTCTTCAACAAAAAACCGTGTACTCACATCACCAATTGAGGTCGAAAGGGAAGGAGTTGGCGCGCAAGTACCGTAACGGGACATCCATCATCGACCTGTCCTTGCAATACGATTATTCACCCATGAATTTGTTCCGAGTGGTGCTCGAATCCATGGGTTGGTCAAAGAACAAAATCAAGGAAAGCCTCCGAGAACCCTCGAAGATGAAAGACCGAGAACGGGCTGAATTTGAAGCGGCTGAGGCAGCCGACAGAGTGGCGAGCGTCGACCAATCTGAAACGCAAGTCAAGGCCGATTTGTTTGAGGACATCCTCGCCGATTGGTTTGAGGCACAAGGCATTCGTCTCCGCCGCCAACCGGAGATGGTGAAAGAACAGTCCGAAGCACTGGGGCGTCCGGTTCGAACACCCGACTTGCTGTTCCTCGATCACGTCTACATCAACGGAGAGCCCGTGGCATGGATCGACGCCAAGCACTTCTACGGAGCCGATGTTGATTTCCAACGCAAGAAGATGAAGAAGCAAATGAACCGATACATCGAGGAATGGGGCAGCGGCGCCATCATGTTTCGTCACGGTTTTTCTGAGAATCTGTTTCTGCCCGGCGTGCAGATGCTGGATGCCGGACCCATCGACTTGGCTCGCCTTAGCGAGGAGTGATGGGGGCAACCGCCGTCACCATGGTCGAGAAACCTCGCTCTCTCAATCCGTCGGCCAGCGTCTCCAATTCCTTAATGGACGGAGGTTGGTCCAAACGGCGAGGCACGACGACCACGGAACTTCCGAGCATGCACAAACGGGCGGCCACGCCCGCTTGCATTCCAGCGTCTTGAACAGCACCCAACACCGCATGGTACACGTTGGCTCGCACGGCTTCTTCGAGCATCCCCGAGGCTTCTGCAAAGGCACGGGATTGTTCCAGGAGGTCGCGCCAACGTGAGGCATCCCAAGAACCAGTTCTCAGCGCTACGACGCTGGTTTCGCCGGCGGCGGTGATGGTTGATTGCCACATCGGGTCGTCGATGTAGGATGCCGTGTGACGTTCTTCGTTCGCATCCCAAACGAGGAGAACGGGTGACTCGATGTGAAAACTCACCGCTTCACCCGGCCAACCTGGTGCGCCCGGTTGGGTTCGCAATTCTACACCGCCCACTGAGAGGCCGAGCACATCTCCCAAACCGGCGCCATGTTGCCGTTCAATGCGATGTGCGATTTTTTCGTATTGAACCGGTTGTCCTCGGCCGGTCAGCGCGTGAATCAACCTGCCCAAGGCCACCATGCCGGCCGCAGACATGCCAAAGCCCTGACTTACGGGGCATTGCAATTGAACCTGCACGTCGAGGTATTCGTGATCTCGTAACAAGGTGGCGTCGCGACAAGCCTGAATGAAATCAAGGTACAGCGTGGGGTCTTCAAGGAGATGGCCGTGCATGTCGGAAATCTGCACCGTCGAGTCCGCTGGCCCCTTGTTTTTCGGTTTCGGGTCCGGTTGAATGCCGGTCATCTCGGTGGATTGCATCTGGTCGTTCACCATGAGCAAGGTGCCTTGAACGGACACGCCGTGGTCGATGGTGAATCCAGCTCCTCGACTGCCTTGACTTCGTGTGAGGGTTGACGATTTGTCAATGGAAAACAGCAAGGTGATGTGGCCACCGCAATGGGCTGTCGCCGGTGCTGTCATCGTACCTTTGCAGGTCAGCGAGGCTGATGAATTGTCCTCTTCACCCTCAAGCGAGGGCAGAGGCCAAGTCTTCGTTCAGGTTGGTGAAGCGCTGGCTGAGCTCGCTCAAGGCCATGTTGAAGGCGGTGACCGGGTCCAAACTTCCGTCTGTTTCGTAGGAGAACACGAAGGCACCGTCAACGGGTTCCAAGGTGATGGCGTCGTCAAAGTCACCTTCACGACCGGTACCGGGGCCAACTTGGTGGAGGGCCTTCTCGAGGTCCATGACGTGGTTGATATTGGTGACTTTCTTGTCTTTCCCAAACAACTTGGCATCGATGGGCGTTCCGTCGGAGGTGGTCAAGCCAAGGTCAAACAAGGTGCTGGCCTTCTTGGGTTTGTTCAGGACAGCGACGCATTGAGGTCGGAAACCAACGGCTGCCACAGGCGACCACTTGGCGTGGTCTCGACCACGGCCGAGCACAGCGAAAGCGTAGAACTCCAGGAATTGCCCCTTGGCCAACACCGTGAGAGGAATTTGCTTGTGCTCGTCTCGGATGTCAAACACAGGGTCGGAAATGGTCGTGATGTCACCAGCGTAGACGGTTTTGAACTCCTCTTCGGCGTCGGCGGAAGGGCCACGGGCCGAGAGGGTGTAAAGCACCTGACACATCGGGCATCCCTTGTCCTTCTCAACAACGTCTCGACAGTTGTCGCAGTTGTCGGGGAAGACGAGGCCTTCATCGAGGTTGGTGGGGATGGGGATCATAGCGAGGCGATGAGCCAAGACTTCGTCGGGAAGCACGTTGACGGACTCCACGATTTCGCCCTTGTTGTCCTGTGTAACGCCTTGCGAAATGTCGACGCGGGTGATGGCGAGTTTGGGCACATCGGCAATCAAGGCACGTCGGATAGCGTTGACTTGGGAAGCGTCGGAGTCACTGATGAGGATTCGGATTTCATGACCTTGTGGCCAACCTTCAACAATTTCGGTCTTCATGGTGTTCACCTTCATCAAACACGGCGGCCACGTCGGCCACCCTTCTTCTTGGTGCCGTCGTGAGCGATGGGCGTGACGTCCTCGATGCGAGTGATGGTCATGCCTGCACGGGTCAGCGCACGAATGGCTGCTTGGGCACCGGGCCCGGTGTTGTTGGAGAGGTTGCCACCTGGGGCGCGGTACTTGACGATGAGTTCGTTGAATTCCTTGTCCTTCAGTGCATCAGCCATGCGCTCAGCAGCGCGAGTGGCGGCGAATTGACCGCCTTTGTCCTTACCGGCTTTGACCACTTCTCCACCGTTGCAGGTGGTGATGGTTTCCGCTCCCGTGAGGTCGGTTGCGGTCATCAGAATGTTGTTGTAGGAACTGAAAATGTTCACAATGGCTTGGCGAGACATCACTCATCGCCCCCTTCAATGGCTGCGGTTGAGGCTTCACCGGCTTCACGAACTTCTTCTGCGAATTCTTCGGTAGCCTCGGGATCAACTTCACCGTCTTCGTATTCCGCCTTTTCGCGGACGCCTTCAATGGCCTTGCGAATGGGGTGGTTGGGATCGTTGAGGGCTGAGCTTGGATGGTAGCGAAGTTCCGCTTCCTCGTCCTTGCTCACGGCGTACGAAGGAATGGTCACCTTTTGCTCGCCGATGCAGATTTGGCCGTGCGTGACAAGTTGGCGAGCCTGCTTCATGGAGCAGGCCAGACCCTTGTAGTACACTTGAGCCTGCAAGCGGCGGTTCAGCATGTCTTCGGTGGACAACGAGAGAATGTCGCCGAGGTCGGCATCGGAAGCGATGAGGCCCTTGTGGTGAAGCGAGCGAAGCAGGTCCTCCATCTCGCGCTTACCGTGTCCTTCCGTGGTGTCGACGTTACCGATCAGGCGCATGGCTTGACGTCGGTGTCGACGGAGTTGGGACTTGGCCTTCCAAATCTCCTTCATGTTCTTGAGCCCGTGGTTGTTCTTGATGGCGTGCTCTTCTTCGATTCGGTCAGCCTTCCAAGGGTGCGAAGGCGTGTCGTACTTGGGTCGTGAAAACT
>JBMZJQ010000028.1:0-22413 GCA_049617635.1 Candidatus Poseidonia sp. | reverse complement strand
GTGCAGTGCAACGATTTCCCTCAATCGAGACCCATTAGCGAAAGGAGTTCATGGACGCCCCGGGCCAACGCCGGACCCCCCGAAATGTTGTCTCGAGCATTGGGCAGCGAACCCGTTGCATGAACACCATCGACGTACCGCAACAAGCGGGCGATGGCCCCGCCGGTGAACAAACCGTGGCAGCAGGCGGCATGAACCTGAACGGCTCCCTGGCTGCGAAGGGCTTCTGCTGCGCGACAAATGGTTCCACCAGTTGCAATCATGTCGTCGACGATGGTCACGCACTTCCCTGCAACATCCAAATCCTTGGCCTTGTGGACGATGGTGTGGGCGTCAATTCGGGTTTTTTCGAGATACGAAAACTCGCATCCAATTTGGGTCGCCACGCTGGAGGCTCGGTCGATGGCGCCTTTGTCGGGTGACAGAATAAAGTCCGGATCGATGGTCTCTTTGAGGTGTTGAGCGAGTTCGGGCATCGCTGAGGTGAAGGCAACGGGTACGCTCAGGTTTTCGAGGACGGCTGGAGCGTGCAAATCCAGCACCACGATGCCGTCACAACGTGTGGCGAGCATTTCGGCGATGGCCTTGGCTGAAATCGATTCACCGGGCTTGAAGCGCTTGTCTTGGCGGGAGTAGCCAAAATAAGGAATCGCCAAAATGACGCCTTTTCCTGCATCAGGGAGGGTCTGAGGGCCAATTTCTCGTAAATTTTCCAATTGTCCTTTTCGGACGTCTTGAATGGCGTCCAACATCAGCAAGGTTTCAACGATCCCCGAATCGGGAAACGTGTTGGACACGAGGACAACGGGTTCGGACCGAATCGCTTCAATGGTCTCGGTTGGAATCCGTATGTATCCTTCCGTGTCCGGGAAGCGTCGCGTCTCAAGGGGATGGTGGGCCCAGCCCAAGGTGGTGGCGAGTTGTTGAGCCATCGGCCCAGCGTTGCTCCCGGATACGACGACCATGCGTTCCCCTTGATGTTGGCCAATGGCTGACCCTTCATCTTCTTTGCGAGAACGCTGGACGCTCAAAATGGTGCGCGAGGCAGGACTTGAACCTGCGACCTCCCGGTTATCAGCCGGGTGCTCTAACCGACTAAGCCACCCGCGCAAGGGTAACCCGGCCGACAAAACCCCCCGTCATAAGCATGACGGCATCGATGACACCTGGCCGCTGAGAACGCGCTCACTCTTCTTCCATGCTGTTGACCGTGATGTACGAAGGCAACTGCAAGACTTTCTCGAAGGTTCGCGACAGCACCACTTCGTCCAATCGCTCACGCGTTCGGGCGAGGGCAGAAATCGGCACTCGAATCTGCTCTTCAACGCCAAACTGCGTCTGAATTCGCATGCGGGTGGTCACGATGACGCCCTTGTACGTTCGCTTCACTCGGAACAAACCGGTGATGACGCCGATCTCTTCGCCTTGGTTGTCCAAAACGGCTCGGTCCAGCATTTCGTCCGGTGCGTACAATTTTTCATCAATGCGCACGGTGTTTCGCCAGCGGCGTTGCAGCTCTCGCATCGACTTTGACAGTTTCACTGTCCCATCGCCACGAATGCTGTGCACCAGTTCTTTTGGAAGCGGTGCAAGTTCCGCTGGTTTTCGCATGTACTCATCAGCGACGCCAGGCACAACTTGGATCCGCATGGATTTCACGCGGGCCTCGTTGGGGTGGTGGCGTTCGCCGACAATGGTTCCTACCAATGTATCGTTGACATAGACATCCCGTTGGAGCAACTCCTGGATGTCGAAATCTGTGTTTTTCATTTCCCATCTCTCCTTGCCGATTTTCTTCGGCTTGCCCGATGGTCTCCCTCGGCACCTAATATAATCTTCGCAGGAAAAAATATCATTTCCAATTACATTTGACGCATAATTGAATGTTCAAGCAATTGAAATATAGAAAAAAATTGATTTTTCTTTGTCGCATAACGCGTTTAATTTCAATAGGAAATCAACGACATTTTCGTGGGTAAAGATTTGCATTTCCAATTGAACACAGCACGTTCTGTCGATCGTTCCCTCCAGGCCGTGATGATTCAACCGTTGCAGAGCGATTTTCTCAATTTTCAATTGGAAATACTGCTTTTTAGGTCAAAAATTTGGAATATGGAGCCACCATCCTTGTCAAAGGAGGCTTGAAGAAGCGAAGCGGCCAGGCACAACCATGACCCTCGATGTGGCGATGCTGGGAGACATCGACGGCTTGCATGAGGCTCTCTTGCACCGCGGCATCCTCGCAGGCTACCGATTTTACATCCCAACCACCGTCATCAACGAGGTGATGGAACGGCTGGCAGGAGAATTGAGGTCGTTCCCCAACGCCGTGCAAGCCTTGGAAAACGCGCCCGCCTCATGTGTATGGTTGGGGACGGCTGCGACCTCTGAGGATCGTTTTCCAACAGAAGGCACCAACGTCAGAATTCTCTCCGCGCCAGAACCATCCAACAGCGCCTTCAACGGCACCGTCCTTGTCGTTCACGACATGCTTCCTGCCGCAAGCAACAGTGAGGATAGCGCCATGTTTGACCAATGGAATCGAGCATGCCAGGCCAACGAAACACCGCCACTCCCCAAACAGCGACGGTACTGGTGCAGCATCGCAGATGTGGCAACGGCTCTGATTCGGTGTCTGCCCCACCTGAAGGGAACAAACACCTACCATGTCGCAGGACGAAGAGGATGGACCTTGGCAGATACCTTTGCAGAATTTTCTAGGCTCGCCCAACGAACTCACGCAGGTGCCTCTGGAGCATTTCGTCAAGAACATCTTCTGGCTGACGGCGGCCCTGTTGTGCACGCGACCTCCGTTACTGAAGAAGAGGGCCAAGAAGGAATTCGCCCCGATCTTGCGCCATTCCATCGCTTCTTGGAACAAACCACGGGCGAGGGATGGCGACCCTCCATGCCGCTTCGACAAACACTGATGTTGGTGCTCGCAGCGATGGATGAGGCTCATGCGTGAGGCTCGCTGAACAGGTCGGCCCCCAAAAGAGGAAGCAGCAAGCTGGCATCGCCTTCGACGCAAACATGAGGGGCTTCTGGTCGCATTTTCCCCCAGGAGATCGCCTCTCGAAGGCGTGCACCGGACAAACTCCCATCGTGCTCAGGCGCCGTGGTGATGTACACCGCACTGTCAAGGCCGCCTCGGTACTGATTCCACCAGATCACGTGGTGCTTGGAAATGCCCCCTCCAACCATGAGAGCGTTTGAGGTACCAACGTCCCAGGTCATATCGCTCATCACCTGCTCGTCTGCCAGCGTATCGAGGTGGAAGTCACGATGCTTTTGCCTGAACATGAACAGTTGTGCGCCAATGGAACCGTCGGTGATGCCTGGTATGCACACCGGAATGCGATGCTTGGCCGCCCAATAGATCAGCGTGTTGGGCGTTCCAATTCGCTCACCCAACTCCCACACGAGGTGAATGGAGCCAAAACCAAGCCATGCGTCGGCACCGGTCTTTCCCGTTTCCTTCAGGCGATCGACGTAAATGTCCTCCAAAACCGGCATGAGAACGGCTTCCAAAATCTCACCGTAGGACGCGTTTGGAACGATGACGTTGCCCAACCGCATGAGGGAATGCTCCCCCAGTTCCACATCGTCAAGGTCAAACGAGCCGTGGTAGTAGTCTTTGTACGCCCTTGCGATATCGTGGTCGAGCGTCCCACAGGTTGTGGAAACGACGTTGAACATGCGGCGTTTGAGGGCTTCAACAAAGAAGCCACGTGTGCCTGTTGCACACAAACATGCGGGGAAGGAAAGCCAATTGGTCACCTGCGTGGGATCGGCATCAACGCGTTGAATGTCGGCGTTCATATCGGCCAGAATCGTCCTCGCTTCGGCGAATTTTGTGGCGGTGAATCCACCGGCTGAAGCCATTTGTTCAATCAACGCACGCGGCGTGCTGGCTTTGGAAAAGTCGTAGTCCACCACCGGTGCATCGAAGGCTTCTGGGTCAACGGCCATGAAACGACCTTGCGCCTTTGCTTCAAGAAGATGTGCCTGCACATCCCTCAGTCTTCCCATCGCTCAAGTTCGTGGAGACGGTCTCGCAACCGCGCCGCTTGTTCGAAATCCAAGTCCTTGGCTGCTTGTTGCATGGCTTCGCGCAATTCCTCCATCAAGGCTGCACGTTCTTCGGGAGACAGGTGATGATGGAGGTCATCGGGTTCGTCATATGTCAATTGATTATTTGAATTATCAATTGGAATATCATTGTTTGATGACGCCCAAGCCCCTGCACCGAGATTGAGGCGCTGCGCCCAATCCCCATCCCTTCGTCCACCTTTTTTGGCGATCAGTCGCTTGGTTCCGTCACCCGCCGTCGTGGTGCCGCTGATCAGCGACTCTTCGGTATCGCCCATCACTGGCAGGGCTTTGACAATCGTCTTGGGAACGATACCGAGGGCTTCGTTGTTGGCGTGCTGGCGTTGTCGCCGTTCGAGTGTTTGTTGAATGGCGGCCTCCATCGCCGGGGAGAAGCCATCTGCATACAGCAGCACTTTCCCGTTCTCGTTTCGAGCCGCACGACCGATGGTCTGCAGCAAACTGCGTTCGTTTCTCAAGAAGCCTTGGCGGTCGGCATCAAAAATCGCCACCAAACTGACTTCGGGAATGTCAAGACCCTCCCTGAGGAGATTGATGCCGACAATGACATCGATGTGGCCGAGACGAAGGGCATTGATGATCTCCGTTCGCTCAATGGTGTCAATTTCCGAATGGAGGTGATGCGCTTTGACCCCCATACGATTGAGATAAGCGGCCACTTCTTCGGCGAATTTGATGGTCATCACCGTCACCAAACACCGCTCTTGACGTTCAACACGGAGGTTGATTTCAGTCAGCAAATCGTTGACTTGCCCGGCCGTTGGACGCACTTCGAGCTCAGGGTCCAACAGGCCCGTTGGGCGCAATTCCATTTTGGCAATGCCTTGGATGCGCTGAAGCATGTGATACATGGATTCCGCCTCTGGATGTTTCTTGGCCAAATCGGGCGCACCCGCACCTCCCCCTGAGGGGGCGTGGAGCAAGCCGTTGGGAACGGTCTGGTTGGTGACCTCGCACAAGTGGCGAAGTTCACGCTCGCCGGGCGTGGCCGACACGTAGACCATTTGCGGAACCAAGGACTGGAATTCAGGCAACTTGAGCGGGCGATTGTCCGCAGCCGTTGGGAGTCGGAAACCGTGTTCGATGAGACTGTCTTTGCGTGATTTATCGCCGTGGTACATGCCGCCGACCTGGGGCAGACTGACGTGAGATTCGTCCATGATGACCAAGAATTTCTTGGGGTCGCCATGGAATTGATTGGCGCATGCCGAGAAGAAATCGAGCAGACAGTAGGGTCGCTGCCCGGGCACGCGACCGTCAAAGTGGAGCGAATAATTCTCGATGGATTGGCAGTGGCCAATTTCGCGAAGCATCTCCAAATCGTACTCTGTTTTTTGCTCCAGCCGGTAGCGCTCGAGTTCTTTTCCTTGGTTGGCAAACCACTTTGATCGGTCGTTCAATTCGGCTTCGATGGAAGCCAAGGCGGCTTCGAAACGCTCGGGGCTGGTCATGAAGAACTCCTTGGGGTGAATCCAGGCTTCCTCGAGATGGTCGAGGGGTTCCCACGACACGGGGTCGCAAATCTGAATGCTCTTGATGCCGTCAAAATCGAAGACGATGCGCAACGGGTCGTCCCGGCTCGGCATCCAGATATCGACCACTTCGCCTCGAACCCTGCATTCTCCGCGAGAGAGGTCGGAGGTGGTTCGTCGGTACTGGAGTTCAATCAGTTCTCGAAGGAGATCGCTGGTCTCAATGGCTTGACCGACATGACACCGAAGGTGGTATTCAAGGAACGTTTCTGGCGGGTTGAGGCCGTAAATGCATGAAACCGAGGAGACGACGACGCAATCCGGTCTTGAAACGAGCGAGGCAACGGCAGCAAAGCGTTCCTGCTCAATCCGTTCGTTGATGCTGAGCTCTTTGTCGATGTACAAGTCTCGCTTGGCAAGGTACGCCTCTGGCTGGTAGTAGTCGTAATGCGAAACAAAATATTCGACCGCATTGGTTGGAAAATACCCCACCATTTCTTGATGCAATTGCCGAGCGAGGGTCTTGTTGTGGCTCATGATCAACGTGGGCATGTTCAACCGTTCGATGATGTGAGCCATGGCGAATGTTTTGCCGCTGCCCGTGACCCCAAGCAAGACACATCGTTCCTGCCCATTTTCCAATTGAGAAATTAATTTTTCAATTGCTTTTGGCTGGTCGCCCCCGGGCTCGAACTCCGCATGAAGTTCAAACCGTTTCACGTGAGGATTCAATTCGTCCAGCGCTGCTCCTTCGAGGGCCTTTGAGAGATCAAACGGGTTGCGTTGCGACAAATCAACTTCAACCAGTGGCTGATTCGCAAGGGATTCAAACGAACCGTCATCGTCCCATTCGTCAACCATGCCTTCACCCATCGTTGGCTCGCTTCAGGGGAGATAAAGTCCCCCGTTGACGTGAAGAATGGCCCCAGTGATGTAGGATGAATCCGGGCCGACCAAGAACGACACCGTCGAGGCCATGTCCTCGGGCGTCCCCACGCGTTGAAGCGGGACCTCGTTTTCTCGCTGCGAGCGTTTTTCGGGCGAATCGCCCGACAGGATGTCGGTGTCCACGTACCCGGGAGCGAGGATGTTGACGCGCTTTCCTTCCGGACCCACCGATTGTGCCAAGGAGCGAGCCCACGTTGAAAGCGCTGCTTTGGAAGCGGCATAGTCGGCCCCGTGAGGCGAGCCACGGGTGCCAAGTTGTGAACCGACCACCACCATTCGAGCCTGCTCGGTCAAGTAAGGTTGGACCGCTTTCCAAACGGCCACGGCCCCCTCGAAATTGGTTTTCATGGTGGCCGTCAAGTCCTCGAGGGTCATGGCATGACCTTGGACTCGGCGGTAAACGCCGTGATTGAGCACGAGGACATCGATGCCACGTTCCATCCACGGATGATTGGCGAGCAAGCCCACCTCGCCGAGGTCGGAACAATCGACCTTGACCGCCAGCGCATCATCCCCTCGTTCACGGATGGCGTCGACCACCATCTCCGCTGGCTTGGATGACGTGTTGTAGGTAAGGAGCACATCGTAGCCGTCGCTGGCCAAGCGATCGGAAATGGCAGCACCGATGCCTCGCCCTCCACCGGTCACCAACGCTACGGGACGGCTCATGGAAGAGGCACCGCCTCATCGTTCATGAAACCATGTGAAGCAGTTCACTGTTCGCCGGGAAGGAATTGGGCGAGTTGAGGAGGTTGCCAGCCCTCCGGCTTCAGGACCTTGCCGTCTTCTCTGCGCAGGACTTTGCCGTCCACCAATTTCGCCATGTTGGAGCGATGCACTTCGTTGAACGCATCGTCGTAAATGCCCTGCATGCCGTGGTTGATGATGGTCCCGGCAAGGATGTAGCCGATGTCAGCCAGAGCGTCCAGCACCTCGACCAAGTCCCCCGCTCGAGCGGCTTCGGCGTACTCTTGCACTTCCTCGGTAAGGAGTTTGATACGAAGCTCAATCAGTTCGTCCGGGCCTAAACCAGGCGATTCAAGTTTGGGAATCTCAAAGGCTTGATTGAACTCAAGCAGGGAGGCAACGATGGGGTTCATGGCCGTGGTTTCATGAGTCGGCTCAAGAACCTTCCACCCTCCAACGAACGCCGGTTAAGCGAACGGCTTCAATCAAGGCCGGTGCCCGCTGGCTCCAACCCGAAACCGACCACCAGCGAGGCGAGGAGCACCCAGCCGGTGAGCATAGAAACACGAAACAGCACCGTTTGGAAGTCGGCAAACCGTTCCATCCGGAGGACGACCACGATGTTGGCCAGCGCCATCACAGCGGCAGCGCCAAGGAACCACATGCCGTCCATCGGGTCGGCGATAGCAAAGCAGGCAAACCAGAGCAGGGAAAGTTGCACCGATGTACGGGTGGTTGCCCGTTCACCAAACGCCGCGGGGAAGGAATGGATGCCCTGCTCTTTGTCGCTCTCCACGTCCATGCGTGCATAATTGATGTCGAAGGCCGCAATCCACAACGCAACACCGATGGAGATGGGAAGGATGGTCGGCGCCCACAAGAACTCGGTGCGCATGGACAGCATCCCGGTGATGGCGCCCCATCCGTGAACATCCGCCGCAATCGCCACCCAAGCCCCGGCCGGAGCGAGGCCGAGGCACAGTCCGAGCCAGAAGTGGCACAGCCACGTGAACCGCTTCATGTACGGGTAGACAACGAAGGTGAGCACGGGCAACCACGCCATCATCAGCGCCACCTGATTGAGCAAGCCGGCGCTGATCAGAAGCATCGCCAGGAACACCGCAGCCAACATCCATGCGGTGCGC
Organism: Candidatus Poseidonia sp.; assembly: GCA_049617635.1. GTDB lineage: Archaea > Thermoplasmatota > Poseidoniia > Poseidoniales > Poseidoniaceae > Poseidonia. The sequence goes on along the minus strand of JBMZJQ010000028.1, from coordinate 14,048 downwards.
AACGACATGGCTCCAGAGGCAAGGTGACGCCCTTGGGTACGAGGATTGGCAGCGTCAATGTCTCGGTCGATGATGCGATTGAGCGCCATGGCCAAGCCTCGAGCCCCCACCGCCGCCAGCAAAATCCACAGAAGGTCCATGCCGGTTCCGGCGCCAAATTGCCGAACGGCGATCAGGTAGCCGATGAGAACGAAGGGGAGCGAAAACAAGGTGTGCTCGATTTTGATGAAGGACAAGACCTGCTTGACGTTCATCACTCAGGGCCCCCAAAGGAAAGATGGGGCGGCCATTCGTATTTCTTGAGTTCGGGGTGCGATGCAACCTTCGCCAGTGTTTCTTCGTCGTGCAGGGTAACGGCGGGCCAACGGCGCACCCCGTGTTCTTCAGAGGGGATGGGGGTGGTGGCGTCCCAACACAATCGCGTGCGGTCGTCATCAAACGTCAAGCCTCGGCCCACATCAAACCGAGAGGTGAGTTGCCAGAGCAGCCGGCGACGGGCTTTGGTGTGGGTCATGTCAAGGTCGTCGTTGGTGATGAACAACCACCGCAGATTCTTATCAGAATCCAACTGCCAAATTGAATTTCTCAATTGAAGTATCTTCTCAAGACGTGCCTGCTCCCGAGCATCGTTACCGTCGTGTTGCCCCGTCAACGGCGATGGCGTGCCCTCGATGAAGGTGGAAACCACCAACATGTTGTTGCGCAACATCCTCGCCTGCCTCACCTCGTCCAAGGCCTGTACGGCCTCAAGACCGTCAAACGGTGGCGAAGCGGTGCCTCGCTGGCGCCATTCCGGCGTGGGTTGGTTGTAGGAACCTTCCAAGGGGTCATCGGGTGAGCGAGGATCGGTGGAAACGATGGAAGTTGCATCGATGAGCAACTTGTCATGGACGTTCTCGAACGGCGAAGCAGCCTCCAGCGCGTCGGCGACCATGCCGGGCAAGACCACGATGTCTTCGCTGATTTCCACCTTGTCGTTGAGCGCATCCAAAAAGGCCTCGAGGTCTTTTGGATTCTGATCGGGGTCAATGGCTGCGATGACTTTGAGGAACATCATCTGGCCCGCGCCCAACAACCCCAACGCCGTTTTTCGCCCCTGACGCGGGTACCGTTGCTTTGAGGAGACAATGGCGAGGTTGTGGAAGCCGGTTTCCAACGGAAGATGGACGCTTCGAACATCGCGGTGCTGAAACTGAAGCACTGGTGAGAACTGACGCCCGATGGCCTCGCCGAGGTAGCCGTCTTCCATCGGCGGGAGACCAACGATGGTTGCCGGTAGAACAGCGTCTTTGCGGCATGTAATGGCGGTCACATGGAGAACCGGGTATTGCCCGGTCAGTGAATAAAAGCCGTAGTGGTCGCCAAAAGGACCTTCCAATTTGGTCTCGGTCGGATCGCAATACCCTTCGATGACGATGTCCGCTTCGGCCGGTACCCACAGGTCTTGGGTGAGCGCTTTGGTGATGGGAAGCGATTTTTGACCGAGAATGCCCGCAAATTGGTACTCCGAAAGATTGTCCGGCAGCGGCGATATGGCTGAAAAAATCAGTTCGGGCGGGCCACCGATGCACACAGCGACCGGCATGCGTTCGCCTTTCGCAGCGTGCTCTGCCCCGTGCTTGTGAATTTGCCAGTGAAGCCCCAGCTCTGTCTCGCTGTGAACCTGCGCACGGTACATTCCCAGGTTGTGCTCACCGTTGCTGTCCTTGGTGACCACCAACGGAAGGGTAACAAAATGCCCACCGTCCATGGGCCAGGTTTTGGGGATGGGCAATTTGGTGAGGTCGTTGTCCAAGCGAACCCGCTGGCACTTGCCCTTTCGGACCTTCTTGGGAGGCATCGCCAACGCATCACGAAGCAACGGGAGACCTTTCCACGGCTTGCGCATGTAGAGGCCGATATCGGGCTTCATCATGGCGACCATGCGGTCACCGACTTCGGTTTCATGGCTCGCACCCAAGGCCCGCAACGTTCGGTCATGGCTACCAAAGGCGTTCATCAACAGGGGAATGGAGGCAATCGTGCCGTCGGCAAGCCGTGGTTGTTCAAACAGCACCGCTGGTCCATCGTTTTTGACCAGAAGGTCGGCAATGGCCCCCGCCTCGTACACCACATCGACCGGTCGTTGGATGCGAAGAAGTTCCCCTCGTTGGTCGAGGTGCCCTATCCAGCGCCGTAGCGTCCTCCATGCCACAATGCGCCCTGGGGCTTCTCGCCTTTGAACCTCCGTATCTTCTCCATGCCCGAAACCGAGGGACAACCATCGTCACCGTTTTCTTCATGGGCTACCGTAACCCGTCCGTGAGCAAGGAGGGCTGGGGATGTACGATGTGGTGGTGATTGGCGCTGGCCCCGGCGGCGGTTCGGCGGCGCTCCACGCTGCCCGGGCGGGCCTCTCAACCCTCATCCTCGAAGCCGATCCTGAAATCGGCACGCCGGTGCATTGCGGCGAATGCCTGTCGGAACTCGCCGTTCAGAATCTTGATTTGGCCCTCCCAGACCACGTGAAGGCCCTCGACGTGAAAGGCATCCGCGTCATCTTCCCCGACGGCACGGAAAAATTGCTCACCGAGGAGGGTTACGTTCTCGAAAAGCACCTTTTCGAGCGATGGCTTGCCGACGAAGCCGTCCAAAAAGGAGCTGAACTCCGTTTGCACCACCGCGTAACAAAAATGGAACGAATTTCCAATAGCGAAAATCAATTTAGCAATTGGAAACTTGAAGGAAGAGGCGATTCCTTTCCCATCGAATGCAGAGCCATCATCGATGCCTCAGGCGTCTCGGGCGCAGCAGCCAAATTGCTCGGGATGGGAGGCGATGTCGAGGTCATCGCTGGGTTCCAATACGAGATGCTCGATGTGCCCAACGACGGTTACCTCGATTTCTACCTCTGGCCAAAATACTCACCGCACGGCTATGTTTGGATGATTCCAAAAGAAGGCGGAAGAGCCAACGTGGGCTTGGTGACGACCGACAAGAAAGGGGCTGTCAAATACCTCGAATCGTTCATTCAGGACACGTACCTCGCTGAGAAACCCACGGTCAATCCCCCGTGGAGGGAAGATGGCATCAAGATCCGGCCGTTTGGAGGCACCATTCCCATTTCCGGACCCCGAACCACCACCGTCGACGACGGCATCCTCCTCGTCGGTGATGCAGCAGGATTCACATCACCACTGTTCGAAGGCGGCACCCACCTCGCCCTCTGGTCGGGCAGGGAAGCCGCTCAAACGGTAGCGGCGGCACTTCGCGAGGGCGACGTCTCTAAGCAACGCTTGATGGCCTATGAGCGGGCATGGAAGAAACGCTTCCCACCGTATCACAAGATCCTGAGGGGGAAGACAGCCCTCTACGAGTTGACCGATGAAGAAATGTCGGCTATGGCCCGATGCCTTCCCAAGGAATTGGGCAACATGAGCCCTTTGGACAAGGCGTTTATCGGTCTGAAAATCCTCGTTCGCAAGCCGATGTTGTTCACCAAACGGGTGATTGCCGTGCTGCTTTCATTCGGGTATTCCCGGGCGAAATTTTTCGGCTGGTAGGCCTGTTTCTCGCACGGCGTTGTGGCAAAGCCCATGAGGGTCGCCCGCCGCCCACTCACCATGTGGGGGCTGACGATGTGGTTGGCACTCCTTGCGTTGGGGTGGTTGATTTGGAAGCCCCGCCTGCACGAACAGGCCCCCGCCCTCTCGTTGACCTTGCACGCCATCGTTGCGCTGCCCTTTGCGACGTTGGCTGGCCTCTTCTTGGTCAACGACACCTCGGTCTTGCACGTGGCTGCCTTCGGTGGCGAGGCGCTGCCCCTCAAGTACCGATTTGCAGCCACGTGGGCGGCTCGTGAAGGCCCGCTGCTGATGTGGCTGGGGTGGATGGCCCTGCTGGCGTGGTGGTGGCGTCGTCCACTCGACGGGGAGAGGAACGAGCAGAGCGCATCCCATGTCTGGCGATTGCGTTGCATGCATCTGATGAGCCTCACGCTGCTGCTGGTGGCCTTCTCCCTGGAGCCGTTCAAGGCCACGCCGGCCTTCTTTGTTGGTGCAGGCCTCAATCCCTTGCTGCAGACCGACCTGATGGTCATCCACCCGCCGTTGATTTTCCTGACGTATTCCTTTTGCCTCCACCTGACCGCCATCGCCATTTCATCCGCCTACACCAACGGTGTCGAAGGGCTTGGGGAGCGCATGGTTCGGGTGGCTCGCCCAGGGTTGTTGGTGGCGACGCTGGGCATCGGCTTGGGAGGCTTGTGGGCCTACCTGATTCTGGACTGGGGCGGGTACTGGGCGTGGGACCCTGTGGAAACCGGGTCGTTTCTACCCTGGTTGGCCCTCGTGATGTTGGTCCATCTTCGAACCCGTCCCGGACACGTCCGGTCGGAGGTCTGGGTGGGTGCTGGACTTGCAGCAGGCCTTTTCGCTCTCTTTGCCACCACGGTCACGCGTGCTGGAGGGGTTTGGGCGTCGTCGGTTCACACCTTCGTAACCTCCGACAGCGGGACCCCGCCATCGGATGTTTTCGGCCGGCTCATGGTGCTACGAGACAACATCGCCGCCACCGAAGTGATGACCTACGTGGTGTGGATGTTGACCCTCCTCGGCTGCTGGCTGGCAGTCCAGCGCGCCTCTTCAACCCGTCAACCCTTGACCTTGAACGCTGCATGGGGAGTCTCGCTGCCCGTGTGGACGGCCCTGCTCGGTTGCTTGCTATTCACCGGAAGCAACGGCGAGGGGCTTGGGTGGGACGTGGTGCCCGCTGCCTTGTTCGTCGCCGTTCTGTTCGTTCCCCTCGCCTTTGCGTGGCACAAGGAGGAAACAGCGGCGGTGGTTGAAGGGGCGTGGGCCTACCATCGCTGGTTGCCCGTGCCCCTTGATCTCGTGTTTCCCTTTGTCATGCTCGCACTGACCGGTGATGTGTTTGTGGCGATCGCCGTTGCCGTCCTGTTCGTCCCGCTGTACAGGGCACCAGCGGCCCTCAGCGCATGGCCGTGGGCTGCTGGAGGCGTCGTGCTCGGGTTGGGGCTGGCCTGGTCACAAACCTTGACGTTGGGGGTATCGGCCTTCGTCCTCATCATCTTCGTTTTGCCCTGGTTGCTCGCACCCCAAGAGGACGAAAACGGGGCCTTCAGGTTCACCGGTCGCAAAGAGCAGCAAACCATGGCGCTGTGGGCCAGTGTACTGCTCGTGAGCCTTTACCTGGTGCTAACATGGGTGTTGTTGCTCTCCAGCATCGATGCCGTGAATTTTGAAGCCCACGAACTCTATGGGGCTCCGTTTTTGACGGCCCTCGCAGCAGCCTCCTTCCTCTACACACGACGAAACGACGACGCCACCACGACCCTGATGTTGTTGGGTGGTGCAGGTCTGATTTCGGTCCTTGGTTTCGTGTTTGCACCCACCGCCTTTGGCATGGATTCCGGTGCGATGGTATCGCAACACCTCACCCGAGGCCACATCGTGTGGATGTCCCTCCCTGCACTTCTTCTGGCCGTTCTTCCGATGGGCCGTGAAGTGGTTCTTCAGGTTCAATCCGCGCGGGCAAAGGGTACATGGAAACGCATTCCTTTGGGCGCCCACGTGGTCCACCTCGGCCTGTTGATTCTCATCCTCGGTCATCTTTCCACCACGGTCTTGGTCGAACGAGGTGATGCAGCACATCGTATTTCCTTGGTCAAGGACGAAGTGATCATCCACGATGGGCTGGGCTTCGAATTCACCGAAGTGGTGCTCACCAGCGACGGACTCGAGGTGGGTGACGGTTTCATCGGGGTTGAAATCAGCGTCTACGAAATGAACGGCAACGAGGTGGGTGAAAAAATCGGCGAAGTCCTTCCCGGCACGCTGCGCTTTGACAGCCAGGGCGTTCCGCGTTCCGAAGTGGCCACCTTGACCCGCCTCACGGGTGATGTGGTGTTCATCTTTGACGGAAGTCAAGCGAGCAGCTTGATGGCCACGGCGCAAGGAAGCAGCATCGAAGATATTCAACTCGTCCGTGTCACCGTCTACAACCTCCCCCATTCCCACGCCGTCTGGCTGGGTTGGTGCACGATGATGGCCGGCATGGCGTTGGTGATGTGGACGGGCGCTTCAACAACGAAACAGGATGGCGTCCAGTCGGCGCCCTTGCAGGCCGAGGAAGAATAATCGCCTCCAATGCAATTATGAAGGGGGGGCTGGTCGCCGAATCATCCCTTGGAGGCAAGGCTATGGAAGAAGGAACAATTGTCCACGTTGATTATGAGTTGTACAACGGCGAAAGCGGCGATCTGATCGAGACCACTCGAGAAGCCGTCGCAAAAGAGCACGAGATGCACCAAGAAGGCCGCTCTTACAGCCCCATGGTGTGTGTTGTCGGCTCGGGCAACCTCATCCCCGGCTTTGAGGCTGCACTGGCTGATGCAAAAGCCAACAAAGAGATCGAAGTCGTCATTGAACCTGCTGAAGCCTACGGCGAAAAGGACCCCGAGCAAATCGAAACCATCAGCATTGACAAATTGATTCGTTCGGTCCAAGACCCCAACGCCCTCTACATCGGCGCTCCGGTGAACATCGGTGGACGGCAAGGTCAACTCTCGTACTTGGCTGCTGGCCGTGCTCGCATCGATTACAACCATCCCATGGCCGGTAAGACCCTGAAGTATTCCTTCAAGGTGGTCAAGGTCGTTGAAGGAAAGGAGGAACAAGTCGTTGCTTTGCTCGAATCCAACACCGGTCACAGCGACTTTGGCGTGTCCTTTGACGGCGACGACCTCAGCATCGTCATGCCGCAAACCATGCTCTTCGATACCAACGCTGCCATGATGAAGTTCCGATTGGTGACCATCATTCGAGACGCCGTTGAATGTGGCAAAGTCTCCTTCATTGAAGTTCACGAACCTCGTGGATTCGGCGTTGAAGACGACCACGACCACGATCACGACCACGACCACGACCACGGCGAAGACTTGTCCAAGCTCTCGGTGGCCGAACTCAAGGAACGATGCAAGGCCGCAGGCCTGCCCGTTGGTGGAAAGAAGGCCGACCTCATCGCCCGCCTCTCCGAAGAAGAGTGAGTGACGGAAAACCGATAGGGAGGCGCCCGCTGGGTGACCTTGCCGAGGAGTGAGGAGGATGACGGAAGGCGAAAACCCGGATGTCACCTACGATGCGCCACTGCCGGACGATGTCTATTCCCTTTCAGAAAAAGTGGTCATTTGGGTGGCCCTCGGCATTGCATTGACGGTGATGGCAGGCCTCGTCTTGGCCTTCGATACGGTGTGGACGGAGACCCTCAAACCAATTATTTGGGACCCTGTGGTCAAAGATGCAGGCGTGGCAGGTGATGCGGGTTACACGCCTCAGAACACAGCGATTTACACGCTGAGCATGTTGGGTTGCGTTGTCCTGTTTCAAGCCCTCTTCCGCAAATGGAACATCCCGACGGACGAACCGATGACGTTGGCCCTCATCGCATGGGTCTGCCTCGCCCCCGTGCTCAGGGTGCTCGAAGATGCTGATTTCTTTGCCTCCACCCAAGATGTCCTGTTCATTTCACCCATCATCCACCTCCATTTGGCGGCGTGGCTCATTGGTATTGCTGCATTAAGCCATGGTTTGGGACGTCGATTTGACGGGTTGAAGACGGATGATGCAGAAGAGAACCAAAAGACACTCCTGTTAGGAAGTCTGTTCGGTGCCGTCTTCCTTCACTGGTACCTGCTCTACCAGCCTGCGTATGCTGGCCATGAAACGGTCGACTTCAGCATCGGTCGAATCGGTTTGCTCGCGGCTTGCGCCGTTCTTTGGGCCACCCTCAACTGGACCCGAGGATGGGGGGCCATGGCTCGTGGCATGTTTGCATTCGCCTGCAGCACGGTGGTCCTCGGGCTCTTCCATTGGCTCCAATTCGCCGCAACGCCCTGGGCTCAAGAGAGCGGGCGAGCCTCCGGCGACATCACGTTGTGGCCAGCGCTGATCGTACTCGGGCTCCCAGCCCTGGTCTGCTATGCGATGTATTTGGCAGGTCGAGACGATGCTCAGCAACTCAAACTGACGGGGTACACCGCAGGTGTGCTGCCAGCCCACATCGGCATCAAACAGTGGGAGGCAGAAAAGGAGGCATGGGCAAGTCATCCGGTTGAATTCCTGTCCAACAAAGCCCTTCTGGCTCACCCGATGGTTCTGGGCATGGTCTTTGGCCAACTGTGCGACGGATTTGCCACCATGGTGGGGATCGACATGTTTGGCTACGGAGAAAAACACCCCGTGAGCAACAGCGTTATTCAGTTCGGTGGCAGCATCAACGATGCCTTGGGCATCGATTGGGGTGAAGGTGCCTGGTTGTTCGCGTTGGTCAAGAGCGCTCTGGTCGGCCTCATCGTCTGGCTCTTTGTGCAAATGCGCGTCGAGCAACGCCAGCAACATTTCCGATTGCTCATCGTCTTGGCCGTCCTCATCGTCGGACTTGCACCCGGCCTTCGAGACATCGGCCGATTGATGCTCGGCGTATGACGACCTGCCGTCTCCTTCCATGGAATTAAGTGCGGTCGTGCATTGGCGTGAAATGAGGGCTGAACATGGACAGACTGCCAACGAGGGTCAACCGTGCCGACCCTGCGTTTGCCCAGCGCAAAGCCCACAACAGCGCCCTCATCAATGAACTCCGAACGCGTTTGGAAACCTGCTCTCAAGGCGGAGGAGGGAAGTATGTTGAACGCCACCGTTCCCGAGGGAAGCATCTTGCTCGTGAGCGCATTGAACGCATCGTCGACCCTGGAACCGCGTTCCTCGAGCTCTCACCCCTCGCTGCCTTCGAACTGTACGACGGACGTGCTCACTCTGCCGGCATCGTCACCGGCATCGGCATGGTGCACGGAAGGGAATGCCTCTTTGTTGCCAACGACGCCACCGTGAAGGGAGGTTCCTACTACCCCATGACGGTGAAAAAGCACATCCGTGCCCAAACCATTGCTCACGAAAACCACCTTCCTTGCATCTATCTGGTGGATTCAGGTGGTGCGTTTTTGCCCATGCAAGACGAGGTTTTTCCCGATATCGGCCATTTCGGACGCATTTTCAGGAACCAAGCGCGGATGTCGGGCGATGGCATTCCACAAGTCGCCGCTGTCCTTGGCTCCTGTACAGCCGGCGGCGCCTATGTTCCAGCGATGTCCGATGAATCCATCATCGTCAAGGGCAACGGTACGATTTTCCTCGCTGGGCCTCCCTTGGTCAAAGCAGCCACCGGAGAAGAGGTCACTGCTGAAGAGTTGGGAGGGGCCGACGTCCACACCGCTCAATCGGGCGTGGCAGATCATTTCGCTGAAGATGAAGACGAAGCGCTTCGCATGGTGCGCAACGTGGTCGAAAATCTCGGGCCGTCCTCCAAAGCCCCTGCCGCGATGCAGGAAGTCGAAGCCCCTGCGCACGATGTTGAGGATTTGCTGGGTCTCATTCCCGAAGACAATCGAACACCGGTCGACGTGCGCGAGCTCATCGGTCGCATCGTGGACGGTTCTCGCTTCCACGAATTCAAAGCCCGATACGGCACCACCCTCGTCTGTGGCTTTGCCCATATTCACGGTCACAAAGTCGGCATCGTAGCCAACAACGGCATTCTGTTCTCGGAATCGAGCCAAAAAGGTGCTCACTTCGTCGAACTTTGCGGCCAGCGGGGCATTCCTCTCGTGTTTTTGCAAAACATCACTGGCTTCATGGTCGGGAAGGACTACGAGGCCGGTGGCATCGCCAAGGACGGCGCCAAACTCGTGACCGCCGTGTCGTGTGTGAACGTGCCAAAATTCACCGTCATCGTCGGCGGCTCCCACGGGGCAGGCAATTACGGAATGTGCGGTCGAGCCTACGACCCTCGCTTCTTGTTCATGTGGCCAAACAGCCGTATCTCGGTGATGGGCGGGCCGCAAGCAGCGGACGTGCTGACCACCGTCAAGCAGGACCAGCGGGCCAGAGAAGGGTTGCCTGAACTTGAGGGCGAGGAACTCGCTGCCTTCCGAAAACCCATCCTTGAGAAGTACGAAACCGAGGGCAGCCCGTACTATTCCACCGCCCGTTTGTGGGACGACGGCATCATCGATCCGCGGGACACACGCGATGTCCTGGGGCTCTGTTTGGCGGCTGCTCGCAACGCCCCGCTGCCCGACCATCGCTACGGTATTTTTAGAATGTGATATTTGAATTGAATATTTAATTTCCCAATTGGAGTTTTTGTAATGACGAGCATGGACCAACCTCCGACCACCACCCACGTCACGCTTGAGATCGTGGGCGCCCGAGCAACCGTCACGCTCAACCGTCCTGAGAAATTCAACGCGCTCAACGTCGCCATGATTCAGGACTTGATCGCCGTGTTTGACTGGACGGCCCAGCGCAGTGCAGGCCGTCAAGATGCCCTGTACGACAGCGAAGGCCGCCCCTATCTTCGCACGCTCGTGCTGCAGGGCGAAGGCAAGCACTTCTGTGCAGGGGCTGACATCAACATGATGCGCGATGCAGGGGCCAACACGCCGGAAGAGAATCGTGCCGATTCCGAACGCCTTGACCGCTTGTTCAACGGGTTGTGGGCCCATCCATGCTTCACCATCGCCGCCGTGCAGGGTGTCGCACTGGGAGGTGGCGCAGGCCTGATTGCATGCAGCGATTATGTCGTGGCAACCTCGAACATCCGTATCGCCTTGTCCGAGGGCAAGTTGGGTATTTTGCCGGCGGTCATCGGCCCGTACGTGTACCGTCGTTTGGGCTCTGCCACGTTCCGCCGACTGGCGATGCAAGCGAGCCGGGTGGAAGCTGAAGAGGCGTTGCGCATCGGATTTGTGGAACGCATTGTCGAAGACACTACTGGATTGGATGATGCTGTTGAACACATCATTGACGAGGTCATGACCACCGGGCCTTCGGCGGTCACCTTGGCCAAAGAACTCACCCTTGGCTTTGACCGTTGGTCGGAAGACGACGAAGCCTTGCGCCAGTGGACATTGGACTTCACCAGCAGAATGCGCGGCTCAAACGAAGGGCAAGAAGGGCTTTCCTCGTTTTTGGAAAAGCGACCTCCAAATTGGAAACCCGACGACGAAGCATAGGGGGGAAACGCATCAAGGTCTTGGTTGCCAACCGTGGGGAAATCGCGTGCCGAATTCTACGCGCCTGCACCGAGGCCGGCTTGGACACGGTGGCCGTGTGTGCATCAAACGACGCTGGCACCTTGTTCACCGAGCTGGCAACGGAGGTGGTGATGCTTCAAGGTGAGACCATCGCCGAGACTTACCTCGACCAGGACCAAATCATCCAAGCAGCCCAAACAACTGGAGCCACCGCGATTCACCCGGGATTCGGATTCCTTTCCGAGCGTGCTGAATTTGCTCGCACCGTGACGGCAGCCGGGCTCGTTTGGATCGGCCCTTCCCCCGAAGCGATCGAAAACATGGGCGACAAGATGACCGCTCGCCAAACCATGCGAGCCGCCAACGTACCGGTCATTCCCGGCGAGGAGGTCGAAGAAGAGGACGAAGCCGCCGCCCTGCTGGCATTGAAGGCCGCAGCAGAACGGGTCGGCTATCCGCTGTTGCTCAAAGCCTCCAGCGGTGGGGGCGGAAAAGGGATGCGGGCCGTCCACCACCCGAGCGAATTCGAGCAGGCGGCCGCTGGTGCTCGAAGAGAGGCCGTGGCGGCTTTTGGAGACGGACGAATCTACATCGAACGCTTGCTGGCGGGCTCCAAGCACGTCGAAATCCAGGTGCTCGCTGACCGTCACGGACGCACCATCCATCTTGGAGAACGTGAATGCAGTGTCCAGCGACGCCACCAGAAGGTGTTCGAAGAGGCACCCGGGCCTACCATGACGCCGGAACTTCGTGAAGCCATGGGCCGTGCCGCTGTCGCTGCCGCCGTAGCGGTTGACTACGAGGGAGCAGGTACCGTTGAGTTTCTCTTGGCGCCGACTGGCGAATTCTTCTTTCTCGAAATGAACACCCGAATTCAGGTTGAGCACCCGGTGACCGAACTTGTCACGGGCGTGGACATCGTACGCGAGCAGTTGCGGATTGCTCAGGGAGAACCAATGTCCTGCGGGGACCTCATGATGCGCGGCCACGCCATCGAAGTCCGGCTTTACGCCGAAGACCCAGCCAATGGATTCCTCCCTTCCATCGGCCCCCTCGCCGTGTTCCGTGCACCCGAAGGCCCCGGCATCCGCTTGGATACCGGCGTTCGCGAAGGGGACGACGTGACACCCAATTACGACCCCATGCTCGCCAAACTCATCGTCTGGGCGCCCTCCAGAGAAGAAGCGCTGCAAAAGATGCGCCGAGCCCTCGATGAATTTGTGGTCTTGGGCACCACCACCAACCTGCGTTTTTTACGAGAATTGTGCGACGCCCCCGACGTTGTTGCCGGCACCACCACCACCACCACCATCGACGAGCAGTGGCCCTCCGGCTGGCAACCTTCGCCCGATGAGACGACCGAAGAGGTCGCTTTACTCTTGGCCGCTGCTGCGGAGACCATGGGCCTGCACCGACGGCAAGCGAGCAGCGCACCGGCGACCGGCGAGGTCGCACCAAGTCCCTTCACCACCCTCCAACGGAGGTATCCCTGATGCAACACACCTTTGTGGGAGCCGATGGGCCCGTTGAGGTTCTCTTGAGCAAAGATGGCGAGGCGTGGACGTACCTTGGCCATCGTGTGGTGCTCGACCAGCGTCACCGGCTCGTGGCAACGGACGCGAACGGTGTCACCGTGCTCGGTCACGCCGCCAAGGTGGGCGATGTTTGGTGGGTGCATGTGAACGGACGAACCTACCGTTGGGAACGAATCGAACCGGGGTCCTCGACCGCCGATGTTGGCGGCGGCCTGATCGCTCCCATGCCCGGAAAAGTGCTCGAGGTGCTGGTCAGTCCGGGGCAGCAGGTTGAGGCAGGTGAACCCCTGATGGTGCTTGAAGCGATGAAGATGGAGCACCGTATCGTGGCGACCGCTGATGGAACCGTGTCCACCATTCACTTCGCTGCAGGCGACCAAGTGACCCAAGGCGCTGCGTTGCTTGAACTTGAAGAAACCAATTGAATATTTAATTCTCCAATTGGTTTTTCCTTGATGAATTGCGCCGATTGACGCCAGTCCACCTCCAACCGTTCGTTGTTGCGTGTGGATGGGAAACAGGCGGTTATAAGGTGGAAAGATGTGCAAAAATCATGGCAAATCCTTTCATGACGCTGACAGACTGGAGTGTTGAGCGACCCAAGCAAGCCTTTGCAATCATCCTGCTCGCCATGGTGGTGCTGGCATCCGGAGGCATGCACCTTCAATTCGATAACAGCGAAGACGGGTTCTTTCCCGACGACCCGAGCGTTGACCTGCTCAACGAGGTTGAAGCGGAGTATCGGGCCAACATCGATTTTATCCGCGTGATCGACGAAATTGAGCAAGGTGACCTGTTTGAGGCATCGACATGGACACACCTCGCTGCGATTGAAGCGGCCATGTTGGACGACCAGAACTTCTCCTCCTATCACTACCCCTTGTTTGGCACGCAGGCCAACAACGGGCCTGCGGGCCACGCCATGCAGTGGATGGCACTGCAGGACAACACCACTGCAGAGGTCTGGCTCAGGCCTTTGCAAACGGCTGTCACCGACCTCCTGATGGCGGACAACGACAGCCTGGCTGCTGCCCTTGCCAACCTCACGGAGGCCGCAAGCGACGTCCCTGCAGTTGAACCCGTGACGTCTGAACGCCTTGCGGCATGGAACCCCAACGAACCGGCCGCTTGGCTTGCCCGCATGGACACAGGGTCCACCCTCACCGACCCGCTGGGTGCCTTGATGGGGCAACTTGAGAGCGCAGCGGTGGGAAGATCACCGGCACAAACGGGTCAAATCCTCGCGGTGACCGGCCCCCTTCAAGGTCAATTGGGCCCCGTGTTGGGGCTGCAATCGGTTGATTTCCGAGGTGCGATTCTTTCGAGTCTTCCTGCGGACGACGCCGTCGACCCGTGGAACAGCGACGGACCGGTGTTGGTGACGCTGGCGGTGTCCAGTGAACCGTTGGATTACGGTTACGATG
>JBMZJQ010000027.1:0-22717 GCA_049617635.1 Candidatus Poseidonia sp. | reverse complement strand
CAAAGGCTGCAGAGCCTGCACCAGCCAAGGCTGTGAAACCTGCAAAAGCCAAGCCGGCAAAGGCTGCAAAGACCAAGGCTCCCCGTGCAAAACCTGCAGGCCTCGGCGATGACTATGAATTGGCATCCAACATGAACCGTCGGATATCTTGGCTGGTTAATTTCGCTATCAACTTCGGCCTTCTGATCGCTGCTCTGTTCATCGCCTCTTCAGACACGGGCATCATCACCACCATTCTCTTTGGCTCGAGCTTTGTCATTATCTTGCTCAACACCACCGTGATCCCGATGAAATTCAGTCGAAACATTGGACAGTTTGTTTCCCGGACAAAATGCGTCCGTGGCGACGGTTCGAATCCATTGTTTTTGCACGGCATCATGGCCAACACCACGGGGCTTTTGTCGCTGGTTGGCCTGATCTTTGTCGCAACTGAATTCCAAAACCTGAGCGAAGAGGACAACACGTCGGCCATTATCATGTTCTCTCTTGGTGCCTTGTTCATGGTGCTCTGGTTCATTGACCGCTTCCTTCGAAACGGCAGTGAAATGGGACAAGGGCTGTATGATTTGATCTTCGGTGCATACCTTGTGAAGTACATTCCTAGCGAAGAAGAGAAAGCGACCGGTATTTGGGCCCGCCTCGAAAACATGGGGAATTTCGGCGACCAAATGTTGAAGCGACAAGAAGAGCGAAAAGCGAAGAAAGAGCAGCAGAAGTCCGAATCGTCAGAAGAGTCCGATACAACATCTCAAGAAGATTGAGCACCTCATAAAATCGAGGGGATGCTATTCTTACACGTTGGCGAACGCAAAGCAATATTCTCCCTCTGGCTACAGGTGCCGTTGCAATGGCGAGTTGGCTCCTGCTTCCAACCAGCATAGCGACTCTCATAGTTGCCATAGGCTTGTTTTGGACATACATTGAATGCGTCACTCAACTGGCTTTTCGAGCACCACAACACCGCAAACCCCCCATTGATGATGAGCGATGGAATCCACAATTGATTCATTCAGGTGAACATCAGCTTTCGACGTACCATCAGGTGTTGAATCCTCATGGCCCGACAGTTTGGCTCTGTCACGGGTGGACCTCAGGGTCACAACGAATGCTGGGAAGAGCTGACATTTTCCTCAACCGCGGCTGGAACGTCGTGATGCTCGATCTTCCGAACCATGGCGCCTCATCCAAACTGAACAAATGGACGGCTGAGCAGAGCACAACGCTGCTCATCGATGTTGCAAACAAACTCGCCGAGGACCACCAGGGGTTGTTCGGGGGCCAAGTGTACTATTTCGGTCACAGCATGGGCGGATTTCTTGGGTTACGATTAAGCCAACGACGCAACGAATTGACGTTTGGCGATCGTTTTTCTGGATGGATGTTCGAATCACCGATGACAGGTTACACGGAGATTTTTCAGGAAACATGCAACATCCTACGGATCCCACATCTTCTGCGACCGTTGGTGTTGGACAACACCTTGCGGCATGTGAATGCGCTCATTGCACCACGTAGCATCAATTCTCTGGACGAAGCTGATGCGCCGAGGTGGGGCATGCCTGATGAGCCGACCCTTGTTGTACAAGCATCACCAGACGAACGGTTGGGTATGAACCATTACGAACGCCTGCTGACCGCCATGAACGATAGAGGCCGCTCGCACTTGCTTTCATCGCATCTCTTGACTTCACTTCGTCACACCGGTGCGAACAAACACGCTGAACGCGACCAAATTATCCATGAGTGGTTGAACTCAGTGGCTCATTCATCTTCGGATTGAGCCGCCTGTTCTCGAGCAAGTTCTCGCATGTCTTCAACTTCATCAAGTTCGTCGACGATTTCTTTTCCAAGCAATGTTTCCATCACATCTTCCATGGTGAGAATGCCGGAGGTGCCACCGAATTCATCCTTGACCAGAGCGAATTGCTGTTTATTCGAGAGAAACACTTCCAGTGCGGCCTCGATGGTTGAACCCAAACTGATCGTCAAAATGGGTTTCATCATCTCTTTGAGTGTGAGGTCCCATTCATCGCGACTGGCCGCCATGAGGATTTCCGAACGAATCACCAACCCCTGAATGTTGTCGATGTTTTCATGGTATACGGGGATGCGAGAGAACCTCAAGATGGCATGTGAATCCAAGACTTCCTTGATGGTCATGTTCATTTCAAATGCACTAACGACAACACGAGGTGTCATCTCTTCATCAACAAGCGCTTCTCGCAAGCCCAAGAGGTTGTGAATAATGGTCTCTTCTGATTCTTCAAGTGCGCCCTCAATCTCACCCAAATCAGCCATGGCAGCCACATCGTCCCGTGTGACCATGGCGTGATTTGATGATGGCAGAATAGATTTGAGCAACTGAATAGGCGTAATCAAGAAGAACATGGTTTTTGTCAGCCAGGTCAACAAATAAGCCGCGGGCGTTGAGAGCCGCTTCCAATACGCTGCACCAAGGGTTTTCGGGACAATTTCTGAAAGCAAGAGCACCGCCAGCGTGAGGATAGCAGAAGCGAGCGTCAACACCTCGACACCCCAAATCTGTTGAACCTGTGAACCCACACCAGCCGCACCCATGGTGTGGGCTACGGTGTTTAACGTGAGGATGGCAGTAAGTGGTCGAACGGAATCATCGTCTTTGAGAAGTTCCCACATCCCTGCGGTACGTTTGCCTTCGTTCTTCAGAATGTTGACATGTGTTTGGGGTGTTGAGAGCACGACGGCTTCAAGAATGGAACACAGGAAGGATACACCCAGTGCTAACGTGACGTAAAAAATGAGGAGACTCATGTCACCTTCGCCGGTTGCTTGTGCGGTAACGACCGCATTGAATGCGTCAATGACCATGGTGTGTCCAAGACCCCTACCCGCATGGGCGTAACCATAGCGACGCGAGTGGGGTTCTTCAAAATGACGCTTCAAATGAGATAATCTGGGCCCTGCTGCCTTACGATGGGTGAACCTCAAGAAGCGAGGCAGGTTAGCGGCAACGCGAGGGGTTTGATTGAGCGGCGAGCATGTCCTTGTTTGTGTGGCCTGGCCCTACGCGAATGGGCCACTGCACCTTGGCCATGTTGCGGGGTGTTACCTGCCCCCCGACATCCAATTTCGATTTGAACGAGCCATGGGGAACAAAGTCCTCATGGTTTCCGGGTCCGATGAGCACGGTACACCAATCACCGTCACAGCTGAGCAACAAGGTGTATCGCCACAAGACGTTGTTGACGAATACCACGCCATCAACGCAAAAGCGCTCCACGACCTTGGATGCAAATGGAGTATGTCGGTGGATCCAAGAGGGATTGAATACGGGGGCGCCCTCTTCAATCGGACCAGCGACCCCAGGCACAAGGAACTCGTTCAGGAAAACTTCACCCTTCTCGACAACGCTGGGTTCTTTGAGCGCAAAACCATGGAGCAATACTACGAACTCAACGATGATGGCGGTGGCCGCTTTCTGCCCGACCGATACGTCGAAGGGACATGCCCAGCATGCCAAGAATCCGGTGCGCGGGGGGATCAGTGTGATGCGTGCGGTGCAACGTACGAAGCCGTTGAATTGAACAACCCACGCTCAAAAATGAATCCATCTGCCAAAGTAGAAATTCGGGAAACAGAGCACTTGTTTTACCGTCTTGATTTGTTTCAGTCACTTCTTGAGCAACATGCGGAGGACCGCCATCCAGTTTGGAAATCCAATGTTCGGGCCATGACGAAACAGTGGCTCGACATGGGCCTGCGACCGAGAGCAGTTACCCGAGATTTGGACTGGGGTATCGAGGTTCCACTGGACGGTGATGCATGGTCAGGAAAATGCGTGTATGTGTGGTTCGAAGCCGTTCAAGGCTACTACACCTGTGCGAGAATTTGGGCAGAACGATTCGCCAATGATCACGCAGACGGTGCAGATGCATGGAAGCGCTGGTGGACTGTTGGTGAAGACGGTAGGTCGCCAAGGCACCTCTACTTCCTTGGGAAAGACAACATCCCCTTCCATACAGTCATTTGGCCCGCGATCATACTGGGGCTGAACCAAGTCAACAACGGCCTTGATGCCTCTGATACGTGTTCATTGCCGGGCCCAGGAGATTACGCCCTTGAGACCAATGTACCGGCCATGGAATACCTGATGCTTGCCGGAGGTCAATTCTCGAAATCTCGAAAACACGCGGTCTGGCTCCCTTCTTTTTTGGAACGTTACGACCCTGACACGCTGCGATATTATCTCAGCATGAACATGCCGGAAAACCACGATACGGATTTCAACTGGCCTGATTTTGTTGAAAAAGTCAACAGCGAGTTGATTGCAGCCTACGGCAATTTTGTCCACCGTGTGCTCACCCTGGGGGCACGTCTTCCATCAGCACCGGGGCAATCACCGTTTGCACCCCATGACCAACACCCATGCGTTGAAACGCATCAACGCCACCTTGAAGAGGCATTGACCAGTATTACCCAGTCACTTCAACTCCACCGGTACAAAGAAGCACTTCGCAGCATCATCAATGTCGCACAATATGGTAACCAAATTTTGCAAGCTGCTGCTCCTTGGAAACATTTGAAGGAGCCCCAAGAAGGGCATGAAGAAAGCCTGGCGACGCTCGCCTTCTGTTGGCGTATTGCTCGATTTTTATCCATCACCACACAACCGTTCCTGCCCACGAGTGCCCAACGGCTTTGGAGCGCTCTGGGTGCTTCGGGTGAAGTCGAACATGTTCTCTGGAAGGAATCGGTCAATTGGGACGCACCACTCACGTGGTCCGCCGAAAAACCCGCTCCATTGTTTGAACAATTGGACCTTGATGCCATCCTTGAGGTGGAACAAGGTGTGGCCGAAGAGGCCCCTTCTGAAGAGCATTCGCCAGTCCACGGCGTAAAAGGTGGAAAAAAGAAAGGAGAGAGCAAGATGACTGAAGAACCTGAAGGTGTAACCTACCTCAAATTTGAGACGTTTATGGAGGTTCATTTGCGAGTTGGAAAAATTGTGAGCGTGGAAGATCACCCCAATGCCGACAAACTTTACGTGGTCAAATTAGACGATGGAACGGAGAAAGAAAGGACCATCTGCGCGGGCCTGAAAGCGTTCTATGAACCTGAGGACATGAAAGACAAACTGGTGGTTTTTGTCGAAAATCTCGCTCCACGACCTTTGCGTGGCATCACCTCTGAGGGCATGATGTTGGCTGCTGACGATGGCGAAGGGAATGTCCGATTGGTGACCATCGACGGCGATGTGTCGCCCGGCTCAACGGTTCGTTGAACATCAACTTGACATACGGTTTCGAACCGCTTCCATGACGGCTCTCGAAGCCGTTTTTGTTCGCTCCTTGAGATCGTTCAAGCCACTTCGAACATCAACGCCCATGTCTTCGGGGAGCGAATCAAGGTTGATTTCCACGTTGAACACAGCCCCTTTCGATGCGGCACTTGCAAGGAGCCCTGCCACGCCAACGTCGGAAACCGCATTGGCGTTTCCTTTCTCGGCAAGTTCGGGGAGCAACACGAGTAAATCGGTAGCCAGACAAGCCGTTTCGTATGGAACGGTAGCTGCTTTCAGTGTTGCCTTCCGGATGGCCGTTCTCCGGGATTGGATTTCAACCTCGTCAGATTTTGGCAATTTGAAACAGGCCATGACTTCATCGAATGCGTCGCTATCTTCGTTGGCGAGTACCCCCGATTGATGCAACAGTGGAATGGCGACCATCTGTATGCGTTCTGCAATTTCCCATCCGTCTTTCCATCGCTCACTTCCAAGTGTCAAGTCGCAAACCATCACGGCCAACGATGCAGCTTGACCCAGTGCAATGGCCGACGCAGTACCTCCACCAGGCGTCGGTGATGATGAGGCGAGGGCTGATTGAAAATCCTTCAAGTTCATGTCCATCCAGTTCATACGCTCACCTCTGCTTCCAATGCCCACTCAATGATGTGCTGGTGCGGGTCAAAATGGTGGAAAGCATTCAATCCCAGCGCCGTCATGGCCGCTAGAACCAGGTCTTCATCTGATTGCTCACCCGGGAGGAAGTATCGACCGGCAGCGAGCATAGCGCCCAATGGGACCAAACCTACGATTTCACTTCCGCACAACGAAACACCATGATCTCCTGCTAAGCTCTCGCATGTGCGAAACGCAAGGTGGAGGGGGCATGCATCAACATCCAACAGGTTCATGGAGACTTGAGAAATTCCCATTTCTTCTAAAACCACGCCCATTCCCTGAACCTTTGGCAACATTCCCTGAGAGCGTACGCGTTCACCTGCCTCCGATTTGAGCAAACGGCCACTGCTTCGCACGATTGAGCCGATCATTTTGGCCACACGGCCATCGGTTTCCTTGACGTTCACATTGTATGCCACAAGAATGGGACGAGCACCGACCGTTATTGCCCCTGATTTCGCAACGACATCGCTCCACTTCATTGCTCCTGTATCGGGCATTCTCGTGCTGTCTGTGTGCACCGATTCGCCGCCTGAAAAACGGGATTCCAATCCTTCATACTCACCTTTTCGCAACGCGGATAACATGGTTCGTTCGGGCGAAGACGCTGCTGCGCCATAGAGATACAGCGGGACCTCATGAATTGCTGCCACCCGTTCAACGACCGAGCGAGCAATGTCTGCACACGCTTCCATGGTGATGTCGCGCAATGGAACAAATGGACAAACATCAACCACGCCCATACGAGGATGTTCCCCCGAATGTTGGCGCATGTCCAGCAGTTGGATACTGGCATTGATGAGGGCAACAGCACCATGTTCAACGGCTTCTGGGCCGCCAGCAAACGTGATCACGGTTCGGTTGTAATCGTGGTCTGGTTCAACGCCCAACACCGTGCAACCATCAACGGCACGAACGGCGTTGACAATTTGTTCAATCAGACCATGGTCCCTCCCCTCCGAAATGTTCGGAACACATTCAACAAGTGGTGAAACCATGCATTCTGCCTCTGCATGAGGTCTTTCAATGTTGGGCGATAGGTGCTTCAAGAATACAGCGCTTCAGGCGTCCGTAGTGTGCTGGTTTGCCCTCTTTTCTTGTCCAAACGAGCGACGGCGTCCATCATATCTTGCTGTGTGACTGCAGAACGGTTGTCTCGTATAGCGATCATGCCTGCTTCGACACACGTTGCCTTTAGTTCAGCACCCGAATAGCCTTTTGTTCGTTCGACGATACGACCGATGCTGACCTTTTTTGTGTTCATTGAATCGAGATGAACGTTCAAAATTGCCTTCCTTGAGGCATCATCAGGAATGGGTATTTCGATGACACGGTCAAAACGCCCGGGGCGCAACAATGCATCGTCCAGGATATCCGGGCGATTGGTTGCGGCGATGATCTTGACATCGTGGAGAGCGTCAAAGCCGTCCAACTCCGCCAGAAGTTGCATCAAGGTTCGCTGCACTTCTCGGTCACCGCTTGTCGAACCGTCGAGCCGCTTTGCGCCAATGGCATCGATTTCATCAAGGAAAATCACACTCGGCGCTTTTTCTTTGGCGAGAGAAAACAATTCCCGAACCATGCGACCGCCTTCACCGATGTATTTCTGGGCAAGCTCGCTTCCTACCATGCGGATAAAGGTCGCATCGGTGTGATTGGCGACGGCTTTGGCCAGCAGCGTCTTGCCACAACCGGGTGGGCCGACCAAGAGAACACCCTTCGGGGGGACAATACCCACTTTCTCGAACAATTCAGGTTTCGTCAACGGTAATTCAATGGCTTCTCGAACAGATTCAACTTGTTCATCCAAACCAGCAACATCACCATAAGAAATGGTTGGTTTTTCGACCATTTCAGCCCCGCTGACCATGGGATCCCACGCCTCGTGGAGGATTTCAATGACCGAGAGACTGTCTTGATTCAATGCAACACGGGTTCCTGGTTTGAGTCGGTCAGGGTCCAATCGCTGGTTGAGTGATACTTGGAAGACAGTTCCGTTTGATGAGCGAACGATGGCTCGCTCATGGTCAAGGACATCCTGTATGTGTCCAATAATCAATGGCGGCATTTTGAGGAGGTTGACGTTTTCTTCAAGACGGTCAATTTTCTTGCGCAGACCGCGAATTTCTGCTTCAAGCGATTGGCGTTCGTTGATGAGTTGTTGTGCCTCATCACGAAGAGCTGCGTAAGATTCTTCCAATTCTCGGAGGTCATCGTCCGCATGTTGAGGAAGAGGTTTGTCGTTGCGTTCAACATCCGTGCCCATGATAATCAAGAATCCCACATGCCAAGGATACAAAAAGAATTGGAAGAAAATGCACCAAGAGTTCGTAAAAAAGATTCAAAGAGCGTCGTGCGAAAAGGCAGGTATGGGCGAGTGTGAATTGTGCGGGGCCGTCAAAGTTGGCGTCCGACGCGTCCAAACAGGAAAAACAGAAGTTTCAGCGTGTTCAAGATGCGTTGAGAAAATGAACCTCGCTCCAAAAGGTGAAGCACCCGGGCTTCAACGGGCACGTTCCTTCAACACTTCGGCACCGCCTCGAAGAAAAAACGACATCATGTCCAGATCGGCCAAAGAACTCGCAGAGGATTTTAACAAGCGCATATCCAATGCCCGTACCTCTCTTGGATGGAATCAGCAACAACTTGCAAAGAAAATGGCCGAAACGGTCAATGTTGTCAAACATGCGGAGTCCGGAAAGCGTCCAACGGATGCCGTTATTCGAAAATTCGAAACCGTCCTCAATATTCAGTTGATGATTGAGCGAGAACCATCTGAAACCCGATTCGTCAATTCGGGAGCTCCACGTGGAATGACATTTGGCGATTACCTCAATGATTTGGGGTGATTCACTGAATTCAATACCTATCCATGCTCTTTGGCTCGCTCAAGACGACCCGAAAAAGAACACCGCCGTCCTTGCCAGCAAGCGAGGTGATCTTACGCTCCACAAAACGTTTCGAACACTTCCAAAAAAAGGGATCATTCTTGAGCCGTTGTGTGGCAAGGTGTTTGGGCCAGAAGACCATGCATTGTTGACCGAAAAGCGAGGGGCTTTGGTCGGGTTGGATTGCAGTTGGGCGCATATCGAAAGTTCGGTTGAAAGCGTCATGAAGCAGACCCGTTTGGTGCCACGTATGCTACCATTGCTGCTCGCGGCCAATCCAGTGAATTGGGGAAAACCAGGTCGCCTCACAACGGCAGAAGCCCTGGCAGCGGTGTTGTTTTTGATGGGGCGAGAGGACGAATCAAGGGAGGTTTTGGGTGCTTTTCGATGGGGTCAACGTTTTTTCGAATTGAACCGCGAACCGCTTGAAGCCTATGCTGGGGCGAAGAGCAGCGAAGAATTGGTTGCTTTACAATTTGAATTCTTTGACATCGAGTTGTTTGAGGAGTGATGCAGATGGAAGGGTATCATCGTCGGGCTGTTCAACGATGGACCGGTGATGGGTTCACCATGGATACCGACCACCTTGCGGATGAAAGCGTGGTTCATCTACTGGTGAACGACCAACACGTGACAACACTGTTGGCAACACACGCGGATCTCAAAGACCTCTGCATTGGGCACATGGCCACGGAATATCAACTCCAACCCTCTCCTGACCTAGTTCGTGTCGTGGTGGAGCAGAACGATGACGGGTTCGCAGTGAACCTCATCACCTCGGTCGAGGTAACACCGAATTGGCGTCCAAAAATCGTCACGACCTCCTGTGGAGCTTGTGATTTGGATGGGTTACCCGAATTGGTATCTCTTGCACATCGTGTCGATGAGCCGGGGGGCCTGATTTCAATTGAATCCTTGATGAAGCATTTTTCCGATATGCGCCACCGACAGGCCACTTTTTCACAAACTGGCGGCGTTCATGCCGCAGGTTTGCTCTATGATGACGATACCATCACTGTCAAGGAGGATATTGGACGTCACAACGCAGTGGACAAGGTTCTTGGTCATCATTTGCGTTCATCCACCGAGCGAACACCAATTGCTCTTCTCCTCTCTGGACGGTGCGGTTGGGACATCGTAGCCAAAGCAGCGCGAATGAACATTGGCGTGATTGCATCGATAGGTGCCGCATCGCAACTGGCTGCTGATGTGGCTCGGAAAGCCAACATCACGCTTGCTACGTTTGTGAAAGATGGAAAGGCCACCCTAATTGGGCCCGTTGAGGGGCGTTTCCAAGGGAAGGATTGAGAAGGGCCACCGCCGCGCTCAAGGCGAGGGGATGCCAATGCGACCGAACCCCCGTGCACGGACACCACCTGACCGTGCTCGATTATCAATAAAGAAACCCAAATCAAAAGCCGCGGGTATTCCGGCAGTGGTGTCTTCTGCCGTCCACGGTATCACAAAGATGGGTGCTGTGAAGACGGTCAAAACCCTGACCATGGTCAACCAAAAAGAGGGTTTTGATTGCCCGGGGTGCGCATGGCCGGATCCCGATCACCGAACCTCGTTCGAATTTTGTGAAAACGGTGCGAAAGCGGTGGCTGATGAAGCCATGAAAGCGCACGTGACCCCTTCATTCTTTGCCAAACACAGCGTTCAAGCGCTCGCCGAACTCAGTGATTACGAATTGAACCGAAAAGGACGTATTGCACACCCCGTCTACTTGCCAGAAGGCGCATCCCATTACGAAGCAATATCTTGGAATGAGGCCTTTGCCAAAATAGCAACGGCATTGAACGCAACGGAATCGCCGCACCGGTCGGCCTTCTACACGTCAGGTAGAACCAGTAACGAGGCTGCCTTCCTCTACCAAGCCTTTGTTCGAGCATACGGGACCAACAACCTCCCTGATTGTTCGAACATGTGCCATGAATCGAGCGGAAAAGGGCTTGGTCAAACCATTGGGATTGGGAAAGGCACCGTTACACTCGAAGACTTTAATCACGCAGACGTGATATTGGTGATTGGTCAAAATCCGGGCACGAACCACCCTCGGATGCTCACGGCGTTGCGAGATGCAAAACGGGCGGGGGCATCCATCATTCACGTGAATCCTTTGCCCGAGGCAGGTTTGTCTTCGTTTAAACACCCCCAGGATTACATGAAGGGCGATTTGAGAAGCACCACGTTAGCCGACCTCCACCTTCAGGTCAACATCGGAGGGGATGCGGCACTGATGAAGGGCCTTATCAAAACCCAAATGGCACACGATGCCCTGGACATGACCTTCATCAACGACAAAACCTCTGGATTTGACGCCATGATTGAATCCAATTTGTCGATTCAGTGGGAGGACATTGAACGAGACTCGGGCCTCACGCAGCAAGAGATTGAACAAGCCGGCGCCATGTTGGCATCTTCGAAGGCAACCATCGCTTGTTGGGCGATGGGCCTCACGCAACATCGCAACGGTGTTGCCGTCATACAAGAGGTGGTGAATCTCCTCCTCATGAACGGACATGTTGGCCGACCCGGTGCTGGTTTTTGCCCCGTCCGCGGACACTCCAATGTACAAGGTGATCGCACGGTGGGCATTTGGGAAGCACCGAGCGAAGCCTTTCTTTCAACCATGGAGAATGGGTTGGGTTTCGAACTCCCGAGAGAGCATGGCTACGATGTGGTGAATGCGATCCAAGCCATGCTCGACGGGAAGGTCGATGTGTTCTTTTGCTTGGGTGGGAATTTCATGTCCGCTACCCCAGATACCGATGTCACAGCAAAAGCACTTGCCAACGTTGGTTTGACCGTCCAAGTTTCAACCAAACTGAATCGATCTCACTTGGTGACAGGGAAGGAAGCATTGATCTTGCCCTGTCTCGGGCGAACCGAACGCGACTTACAACCCTCAGGCGCACAATTCGTCTCTGTTGAGAATTCAATGGGCGTGGTGCACCGTTCCACGGGGAACTTAGCACCTGCATCAGAACATTTGCGAAGCGAGCCTTGGATTGTCGCTCATCTTGCTGAAAAAACATTGGGGAATTCCGCATTGGAATGGACTTCCTTGGCCGAAAATTATGACCGAATTCGGGATTTAATGGAACAAAGTCTCAACGGGTTTGACGATTACAACGAACGCGTACGAACGCCATCTGGATTTGCACTCCCCAATCCCCCCAGGGATGAACAGCGCTTTAACACGGCTGATGGAAAGGCCCACTTTACCGTCCATGCCTTGCCCGATATGGCCGTACAATCAAATCAATACGTCTTGATGACCTTGCGAAGTCACGACCAATACAACACCACCATCTACGGCCTGCACGACCGGTACCGAGGCATTCACGGCCACCGCCGGGTGTTGATGATGAATGCTGAAGACATGGTGGAGCGGGGTTGGAAGACACGGCACCCCGTTGACATTACCAGTCATTTCAATGATGAGCGTAGGACATCACAACGATGGTTGGTGGTGCCCTACGATATTCCGCGAGGTAACCTTGCCGCCTATTTCCCTGAAGCAAATGCATTGGTTCCGTTACACTCCACCGCCGAGATATCCAACACGCCGACTTCAAAATGGATTGTCTGCACACTTTCGAACTCCGAGCCTAACCGTGGCGAGGAGGAAGAGTGATGGCTTCGCGCGGCTATGTGGCGCTCGTTCGCGAGAATCGAGATTTCCGCAAACTCTGGATTGCCGCCGTCATTTCCATGCTCGGCGAATGGTTCAACACCATTGCGTTGTTCTTTTTGATTTTGGAATACACGGGCAGCGAGTTTCTCCTCGGCCTGTTATTCACCGTTCGAATGGCGGGTTTTGCCATTTTGCAACCCATCATTGGCCTTATGGCCGATCGATTCAATCGGAAATGGTTGATGATCGTGTCCAACCTCGCACAAAGCGTTCTCGCTCTGTGTTTCTTGTTCGTTGACAGCGCTGATGATATCGTGTGGATGATTGCACTGTCCGGGCTGATGATGGTGCTCCACGGGGTCTACATGACCGCAGAGCGTGCGGCTCTACCGAATGTTGTTGACCCTGAGGATTTGGCAACGGCCAATGCGTTGGACGCTGCTTCCTGGTCAACAGCGCTGTGCATCGGCGCCATGTTAGGAGGTGTTGTGGTTTCACAGTGGGGCACCGACGCCGCCTTCATCACGGACTCTGTGACCTTCTTGGTCGGCACCTTGTTCTTGATCAATCTCCATCTCCCTCAAACCATCGATGAATCAATGAAGGGCCCGTGGGTGTCGACGGCGTTTGGAAACATCAAACGCGGATGGTTGCGTATTCGTCGGCAACCCGCTCTGTTCCGCATTGTGTTTGCGAAAGCATCGTGGAACATTGCAGGTGGAGGTTTGGCGGGCGTCTTTCTCGTGTTGTTGGGTGCAGACGTGCAAGGCTTTGGAGCAGCCTTCGGCTTCGGGCTGTTCTTTTTCGCTCGGGGAGTGGGTACGGGCCTAGGCCCTATCCTCGCTCGTACACTGTTCAAAAACGAAGAGCGATGGCCCGCTTTGATCGGTCAGTTGGTCGCTCTCTCCGGCTTCTTCTACATCCTTGTTGCACTCTCGCTTCCCATCAATTTGTGGTTGACCGTTGTTTTGGTCATCTTCGCCCATTCAGCAAGCGGAGCAAATTGGGTCTTATCGACCATTTTGATGCAGCAATGGGTTGAGGATGAGGTACGTGGGCGAGTGTTCTCTACAGATATGTTGATCCTCTCCGTGGCCTTTTCCTGCTCCACCACCGTGGCTGGTTATTTGATGGAGTCAACCACCCTTACCATTCAACAGGGTATGCTGTTGTTCGCAAGCGTGTTGGTGTTGTCCGGCCTGGTGTTTTCCGTTTGGAAACCAACCGAAGAGGTGTTGCCTCATTCTTGAGTTTGCAAACAACGTTCGTGGGTACAAACGGGTGGAGTGAAGTACCTGCGGTCGTCGGGGTTGAAGGTGTCCAACTGCAACGTTGACCCTTCGCCTTCTTGGATGAACACAATCGAAGATGTGCTTGCAGGGAGGTAGTCTTCACCTGTGGAGGACAAACTGAGGCGGAGGATTCGGCCGGCCTCAACTTCTGCATCCATGGCAAAGAATTCCATTTTTGCATTGATGGTCTGTGCGACTGGCGTCCATGTTTGTACGTCTTCGCCTCCAGCATGGTAGCGTAAATCCATGATGGCGTGGCCCAAATGAATGCAATTGTTTTGCGCGTCACAATCCTCCAGAAGCGCATAGAGCTGTCCACCAACGGTTGCCGTTGTCACGTCGACGTGCAAACGAGGCATGCCTGCGATGTAGAGTGGTTCATCCAGCGGTTCGGTTTCATACACCGGTCCGGATGAGGCATCGGGCAACACCGTGGTTGACCCTGAAGCCAAGGTGAGCGATCCACCCAAATCATAGGTGATTTCAACAGCGTCGCTTGGGGGATAACGCGTTTCAAGGCGCCAAGAGCCTTGATTTGATTGGATTTCAATCCACTGGCCAGGTTGAGGTCCAATGCCCTTGAGATAATAATCAAACCATTCCAACATGTCTTGCATCCAGTCAAACCGTATCATTTCTGGAAACGCTTCTCCACCTCGCCCGCCAAGATCTGAACGATCGTCGAGTTGGACGGGGCGGTCGGGATAATCGTGATCCCACTGACCGAACAATCCGCGAGCTTCAATGCCGGCATCGATGAGGGTATTGATGGTTGGAACGGCCATGTGTGGGTCGACGTTCCAGTCATGCATGCCTTGAATCAAGTACACGCTGCCCTTGTAATTCTCAATGACCCGGTCGAGGAAATAACGTTCAGCCCAATACTCACCGGCTGCTTCACCACCCCACGCCCATGCGCCAACACCGGTCCCGGGCCCGATAATGTAGTCCGGGCACAAATTCTGGTAGTCTTCTTCATCACCATCAATGCCATACGAACCATAGACGCCGTTGTGCATGATGGGGGCCCGCGCTTCGGAGGAACCATTTTTCCACATCAGTTCCTTGACGCCAATCAGACCCGAAATTGGAACAATGGTCTTGAGATAATCATGCTCAGAGCCAAACATGGCCGCTTGCCATGGCGTGCTTCCGTCATAGGATTTCCCAATCAAGGCCACCGCTCCGTTGGACCATGCTTGCTCTGCTAACCAACGAACAGCCGCGTCGTTACCGAGTTGTTCTGCATTGCCCATCAGATCCATACAGTGGTTGGAACGGCCCGTGCCGGAAACAGATATTTGAGCGAAGGCGTAGCCGTGGGGCAAAATTTGGTCAATGAACATCTGGCCCAGCCATGAACCTGGAACTTCGATGGAGGGCGTACTCACACTTGCCTCTTGGAAGTAGGGTCCACTTTCGGCAATGACGGGGACTTTGACACCCTCAGGGACGTTTGGCCGCCATACGGCCAAACTGATGAGGCCGTTGGGGGCAGCACCTCCTTCTTCGAGTGGCAAGGTGTATTCAACAAAATGATGGGTAGAGTTCCATTCGTTTTCCGTTGGCAAGATTTCGTAGGGACCAACTTCGAGAGCGACGCCGAAATCGCCGTCTGTTTGGTACGGCATGGTGTAACGCTCCCACACGGGCACACGCACGCCCGACCGGTCATCGTCGTCGACCAACAAATCTACGAGTGCTTCTCCGAACACTGCAGAGATGAACAAAAACACCAGTGAAACAGCCAACGTCGCACCGAGAACGATGTTGAACTCACGGGTGGTGTTGCTGCCGTTGATGTTGACAGACGATTCATCCATGTCCAACACCTCCGGGTTGTTCGGTCATTGGGTCGCCGCCGCCGTTTTTGATACTATGCACGGGCTGACATACGCCAAATTGAGAACAAGGCTCAAGGACATCCATACTTGACACGAAGGCATGGAGGGCGAGGTTGATGCCATGCGAGCCTCCATTCTCGAGGGTATGCCTTCTGAGTTGCCCCCCCATCCAGGCGTTGATCCTACCGTAGACCACGCCCCCAACAGACGACAAATTCTTTCAAAAGATGAGAAGGTGCTTGCGCTTCAAAATGCATTAAGATACCACCCTCCGAAGCACCACGAGACGTTGATTCCAGAGTTTGTGGAGGAACTCAATACCTTTGGACGCATCATCATGAGGCGTTTTCGACCAACAACCTTCCCTATGAAATCCTATCCTCTGGACGCTTATCCCGCACAGTCCAAACAGGCTGCCGCCATCATGCTGATGATTCATAACAACCTTGACCCACAAGTTGCGCAGTTTCCGCACGAGTTGATCACGTATG
Organism: Candidatus Poseidonia sp.; assembly: GCA_049617635.1. Classification (GTDB taxonomy): domain Archaea; phylum Thermoplasmatota; class Poseidoniia; order Poseidoniales; family Poseidoniaceae; genus Poseidonia. The sequence goes on along the minus strand of JBMZJQ010000027.1, from coordinate 6,624 downwards.
GCGGAAATGGTTCGGTGTTCCAAAATTGGGCCCAATATCGACTTGTCATGCGCTATTTGGCGGAAATGACGGACGAGCAGACCTTGGTCATGTACTCGGGGCACCCGCTTGGATTGTTTCCATCTCACGCCGAAGCACCCCGTGTTGTGGTCACCAACGGCATGGTGATTCCGAATTACTCATCGCAAGATGATTATGAACGAATGAATGCGCTCGGCGTCACACAATACGGGCAAATGACGGCCGGCTCCTACATGTACATCGGGCCCCAAGGCATCGTCCACGGCACCACCATCACACTCCTCAACGCTGCCCGCCTCCATCTTGGTTTGGGTGAAGAGGCTAACCTGTCCGGCGTGACGTTCGTTACCAGTGGTCTTGGCGGGATGTCTGGGGCACAAGCAAAAGCAGCCACCATTGCTGGAGCGGCCTCCATCATCGCTGAAACGAACGGTCATGCAGCAAAGAAACGCCACGAACAAGGTTGGCTCACCGATGTCACGGATGACCTCGACCAAGCCATCGATTTGATGGTTAATGCTGCCGAAGAAGGGAAGCCAATTTCTGTCGGCTACATTGGTAACATTGTCGAATTGTGGGAGCGGTGTATTGAGCGGAACGTACGTGTTGATTTAGGAAGTGACCAAACCAGTCTCCACAACCCCTACCAAGGTGGATATTTCCCTGCAGACCGAACCTACGAAGAAAGTGCAAAGATGCTCTCTGAGGAGCCTGAACAATTCAAACGTGAAGTCCAAGAAACGCTTCGCAGGCATGCGCAAGCGATCAATACAATGAGCGAGCGAGGCATGTATTTCTGGGATTACGGCAATGCATTTTTGCTCGAGGCGTCCAGGGTTGGTGCTGATGTGATGGGTGAAAACGGTCGCTTCCGCTATCCCTCCTATGTAGAGGATATCATGGGGCCCATGTGTTTTGACCTCGGGTTTGGCCCGTATCGATGGGTCTGCACGAGTGGAAAGGCGGACGATCTTGCCATCACTGATGACATCGCTCGAACCGTGCTTCAGGATATGATGGTTGATGCGCCACAGGAGATCAAGCAACAAATCGGTGACAACCTCCGTTGGATTGAACAGGCCGGTCAAAATCAAATGGTCGTTGGGAGCCAGGCTCGAATCCTCTACGCCGACGATGTGGGGCGGAGACAAATCGCTCTCGCCATGAACCAAGCCATAGCAGAAGGCCGGATTGGCCCAGTGGTCCTTGGCCGTGACCACCACGACGTCTCTGGAACAGACAGCCCGTACAGGGAAACAGCAAACATTCGTGACGGTTCTGCATTCACGGCCGATATGGCTGTTCACAACGCTATCGGTGATGCGTTTCGCGGCGCCACATGGGTCAGTTTACACAACGGCGGTGGCGTGGGATGGGGGGAAGTCATCAACGGTGGATTTGGGATGCTTCTTGACGGGAGTGCTGATGCTCAACGAAGATTGGAATCAATGCTCCATTGGGATGTCAACAACGGTGTCGCACGAAGGGCATGGGCGCGCAATCAGGGTGCAGAGGCGGCGATCAAACGAGCCATGAACGCCGACCCCCGACTCAATGTGACCATACCCTATCACGTAAGACCCGACACCATACAGAACATCAAGGAGAGTTTGAATTGACGGACGAACGCGTTGTCCAATTCGATGGGCGAACGCTCAGCCTGCAAGAAGTATTGATGGTTTCAGAGCAACGAGCCAAGGTTTCTGTGTCGGACGATGCTTGGCCGCGTATCGATGCCGCACGCGCTGTCGTTGAACGCATCGTAGCCACAGGAGAAACGGTGTATGGCATCAACACAGGATTTGGCGCCTTGGTTGCTGAACGAATTTCACAGGAGGATATTGAAGATCTCCAAATCAATCTCATTCGTTCGCACGCGACGGCATTGGGTGAACCGATGAGTGTGAGGGATGTACGAGCCATGATGGCCGTTCGGTTGAATTCACTCTGCAAAGGGCACTCAGGAATCCATCAGGATTGCATCCGTCAGTTGGTCACCTACCTCAACGAGGGTATCCATCCTGTCGTTCCAAGAATTGGAAGCCTTGGTGCAAGTGGAGATCTAGCACCACTATCGCATCTTGCTTTGGCGTTGATGGGTGAAGGAGAAGTATGGGTCGATGGCGTCGTTCAACCAACTCGAGATGTGTTGTTTGAGAGGGGTTTGGTCCCGGTCAAATTGACTGCAAAGGATGGTCTTTCACTCATCAATGGTACGAGTCAAATGACTGCATTTGCACTCCTTGCGCAACAACAGCTCAAATCCTTGCTGCTGCTCGCTGACGTCATTCTCGGGGCATCAATGGATGCGCGTTCGTGCAGCTTGACGCCGTTTAATCCGCAGATACATGAAGCGAGACCACATCCAGGCCAACGTCTTGTTGCGGAGCGTCTGCGCATTGTTCTTTCACAATCAGCCATCATGGAAGGGCACAAGGACTGCGATCGTGTCCAAGACCCCTACTCGTTCCGTTGCGCGCCACAAGTCCATGGTGCGGTCATCGAATCCTTTCATCGACTCACGGAGATGCTCGATATTGAATTAAACAGCGCAACGGACAACCCTTTGATTTTCCCCGAACCAGACAACCCAGGGCCACACGAAGTGATGTCGCAAGGAAATTTTCACGGAGAAATCGTAGCAACGGTCTGCGACGCTATGAGTTTGGCTTTGTTTGAATTGGGCTCAATCTCAGAACGTCGGATGGATCAAATCCTCGATCCGGCAAAAAGTGGCCTTCCGGCCTTTTTGGCAAAAGACTCGGGGTTGGAATCGGGCCTCATGATCGTCCAATATGTTGCAGGTTCCTCGCTTGCGGAACTGCACGGCCAGACCATGCCTCGTAGCGCCTTTTCAACCAGCACTTCAGCTGGGCAGGAAGACCACGTGAGCATGGGTGCCACCGCCGCCTGGAATCTCTATCAGGGCGTCCAGCGGCTTGCCGAAGTGCTGGCTTGTGAGGCCTTGATTGCTTGCGAGGCTCTCGAGCACGCCACCCTTTCTTCTTCTGATCATGTTGAGGCGTTTCGGCGCATGGTGCGCAGCATCAGCCCGCCGCTCGCAGGCGACCGTACAACGTCCACCGAATTGCAGCGTATTGCTCGTGAATTGCTTGACGGCGGTTGGGCGGCTCGCCTACAGGCAGAGTGCGGGCGCTTACCGCAATGACACAAGATGTTCGAGTTCTCTTACTGTTTCGTCAATGTCGATGAGATTCATCAAACGATAATGGGTGCGTTCACGTTCGGTGACAGTCAGTCGCGATTGTTGAGCGATGAGATAACGCAAAGCATCAATGGCCTGCGTGACAGTGTGTTCTGTTGACTTGTACAGTTCGTGTGCATGGTCAAGGTCTTGCATCGTCATGGCAGGTTCGAGTTCGGCGAGGTCGAATCCCATTCGCTTCCATTGAAGCATTCGACGTGCGAGGATGGTGTGATTGAAACCGTGCCGTGGAATGCTGACCAGATGGATAATATCGGGCATTTCATCTGTCACATCAACCTCGTTGATGTCGTCATTTTCTTGAACGGGAAGATCATCATGATGAGCTTCTGATACGTGTAGTTCGTTGAGTACGTCGTACGCTGGGGCGATGGCTCGCAGTCGCTTCCAAAACCGTTGACTCAGGGAGAGGGGGTCCACCGGGAACAGAATTGAATAGCCGTGGGTTTTCGATTCGGTATCCAATTGTTGGATCAATTCCAAAATAGCATCTTCACCGTTACGGGCGACCAACCATTCCAATGACTCTATGAGCACAACATCGTGCTCTTTTACGGGTTGGGACAGGATGTGATTGAGAATCACATCCCTGGACGGTTGAACCGATTGCGCCGAAGGATGTTCAGAAATCCACCATGCTGTTGCATTTTGTGCCGAAACATGACGCAAAAGTTGGCGCAGTGGGAGTCGACTGTAACAATGAAGATGCGCATGCGTGCCTGTCACATGGTCTTGAACGGCGCTGTAAAGGAGATTAGGTTCAACCAACTCCGTTGTGTACAGTCCGACCATGATGCCTCCCCACAACACCGTGGGCGTGGGCGCCCTATGGAATTAATCCCCGGGGGAGTGTTTTCCATCAAGCATTATATTGTCCCACGCTCTGCCTAAAATTGGTGGACGCATGAGTGATGAAGAAAAAGACAGCGTGCCGATGGCAGAATGTGGTGCATGTCGAACCGTGATTCCCCTTGATTCTGAACAATGCCCTGAGTGCAACACACAGTTTTCGGGCGTGTCCGAAGAGGCGCTCGGCGAGTGTGGCGCATGTCAGCAATTGGTTCCATTGGATTCCACTCGGTGCCCTGAATGTGGCGTCGTGTTTGTCGCTGATGACGTCGTTGATATTCTCCGTTCATGGGTCCATTCAACCGGCATCAATATCCGTAAATTGTTTGATAAATTTGATGAAAATTCAGATGGGACCATTGATTCCTCCGAGCTGAAAGCAGGCTTGTTGGGACTCAACCTTGCAGATCTTCCACCCTCGCAGGTTGAGCGTCTGGTCGCTGAAATTGATGCGGATGGTAACGGTGTCATCGATTTGGATGAATTTGAAAGCATCCTCATGGGCGAGTCGGAAGGCGATTCAGGCGCTTATACTTCCGAAGTCAATGTGGAAGAAGCACCGAATGAAGAAGAAAGTGGTCTCGCTTACAGCGAGAATGTCCTCTCACAAGTCATGAAATCCCATGGCATTGATGCATCTGAAAAAGAAGCATTCATCGCATTCGCTGCGAATCACAACGATGATGATAACTCCTATCTCAAGAAGGAAGAATTGGAAGCCGCCGCACAAGCATGGAATGAGCAAGATGCAACTGAAGAAGCGGAATCTGCTGGTGAAGAAGTTGAAGAATCCGCAGAAGAAATCGTTGATGATGTTGATGAAGACGATGAACCTCTTGACGAAATCGATTCAGAAGAGGCGGAGGATGTTGTCGCTGAATCCACCGAATCACTTGATGAGACAGAGGAAGACGCTGCTGAGGAAGACTACGAGGTGAGCGAGCCCGAGGATGATGGCATTGAGGACGAAGACTTTGATTTGGAAGAGGAACCCACTGAGCCTGAAGTCCATCCACTCCAAGCCCTTGCCGATATGATGGATGAGCATGAAATTTCAGCACAACGGATGTTTAACGAATTGGACGTAGATGGAAACGGCTTGATTTCCCTTGACGAACTCGCAAAATCGCTGACCGAAAAATACGGTGACGTTCTCGAAGACGTTGACGTAGATTCTATCATGGAAGGCGTTGATGGTGATGGAGACGGTATGATTGACGTTACAGAATTCATTGGTTCTCTCGAAACACTCGAGGACCATGATGAGGCAGTCGAAACACATGCGCCAGAGAAAGAATTCCCCACAATCTGGCAAAAGCGAATGATGTCCAAGACCTGGAACGACAGTGTTTGGCCTATCGTTCATGTTGGGTTTGGATTGTTGATCATCTTGGTGTTGGTCAATGCGATGGTTGGCCCCGTTGATGGCTCCGGAGGTAACGTGGTTTACCAGGCGATGGACAACGGCATCGTCCCTCCTTCGAGCATGGAATTGGTCGATGGTGTCACCGTGTACCCATGCGACAACGAATTCCAAAATGGCGGGTGTAAGAACTCGCTCACGCCTCTCGCAGGAGCAGAGGGCGCATCTTCAATGCCCAAAGGATTCTACTGGGACGGTATCGTGTTGTTGCTCATCTCCATCGTTGGCATCGCTGGTTCGTTGTTCTTGCACCTCGTGAAAGCACCGGCTTGGCGGGCTCGTGTAAAAGCGATGAAAGAATTCACCGATGACAAAGCCGAAGCTGCCGAAGCACATGCCGCGGACGAGGATGAGGGGGCGGAGGCTGAGCCCGAGGAAGACGATCACGACGACGATGATGTTGAGAACGAAGTGAAAGATGCCGAAGACGTTGAAGATGATGACGACGAAGATGGTGAGGACACCATTGATGTTGGCTCCCACATTGGCCTGGTACTCGACGATGAAGAAGTGTTTGGAACCATCCTTGAATTTGACGATGAAGAGGGGACAGTGACCATCGAAGAGGACGGTACAGGCGACCTCGTAACGGGCTATCAAGACGACATGTTCCTCGAGTGAGCACATGGATGAAGTCGATCCACTAACGGCGTTTAACGGCATGGCCGTATGCCCGGCATGCGGGTGCGTTGACAAAAAAGGGATTTACCGATGCCCTGAATGCGGCACATTCCACGCCGGTTCAATCATGGAAGAACGAGAGGCGCCACCACCGAATCGCGACCTGGATGTTGAAGTTGAAGCCGTGGACCCGAGCATTTACTCCTTGGGTCCCGGGGCAGAAATTCCCGATGAACAATTTGAAGAAACCGATGATGTTCGTTCATGGGATGGTGGCTCAACTGATTTTACCTTTGATGATGCAGATGAACCACCTATCCACCTGGAAAAAAAATCTCTACCAGACCCGGAAGAGATTACAGATGAAGATTGAGTATATCTTTTTCAGAAAGCACCAACATTGGAATACATCCCAATGGTAGATAGATGAATTTCAGTGGTGGGCTCGGAGAGAATCGAACTCTCGATCTTTGCCATGTCAAGG
>JBMZJQ010000026.1:0-23470 GCA_049617635.1 Candidatus Poseidonia sp. | reverse complement strand
ACAAGGTGCAAAAAATCTCACTCGCTGCAGCCGTGTACCTGCGTCATCGATTCCTCCCTGCCTTCCTCGACCCCGTCTGGGGCGCACTCGCTCGGGTTGGCCTGCTTCCCGCCGTCTGAAGCCCCTCGATTTGCTGAGGGGGTCATCCCATCGATGAGTAAATTTGAGTCCGCCCGTTCAGGATTCAAATCCGATTCCACAATCCCTCTCCACTCTCATGGAACAACATGAAACAAAGGGAAAGAGTCTCCTTGAGCAACTAAGAGAAAAGGCACCTGAACCAGAAGTGTTGAGCGGATATCGAGAATTCACCCAAGAATTGCTCGAAGAAATGCAGGATGTTGAATGCGACCATGTTTTTGTTGTTATTCTTGACGAATTTCTCGCGCTGATGAGCGAGAGTGGTGTGGAAATCTATTCAGAAGAGGATCTTAACGACATCCTTGGATTTCTCGGTTATTACGGCATTGACATTCAGATTATGGAATCCGAAGTGAACGAATCACGTTACCCGTATTCACCAGAAACGGATCTTGTCTACGTTATTTGGCAGAACTTGGACGATATTTTGGATGAATTCTACGGTTAAGGAAAGTCCTTTTCCCCTTCTCAGGCGTTTCGAGTGAACGCCTGAATGCCGGTGATGTACCGTCCGAGAATCAGATTGTGGATGTCGTGTGTGCCTTCGTAGGTTTTCACCGACTCCAAGTTGGCCATGTGACGCATCACAGGGTACTCGTCCAAAATACCGTTCGCCCCGTGAATGTCACGGGCTACGCGAGCGATTTCAAGCGCGATGTCAACGTTGTTCATCTTGGCGAGTGAAATTTGCTCGGGGAACCAGGTCCCATCGTCTTTCTTCTTGCCGAGGTGGTAGGCGAGAAGTTGGCCTTTGGTGATTTCACGGAGCATCCATGCAAGTTTGTTTTGAACGAGTTGGTACGATGCGATGGGGTGGTCAAACTGAATGCGAGAAAGGGCGTAGGTTTTGGCGCTGTGGAAGCACGCCATGGCGGCACCAAGCGCGCCCCACGAGATACCGTAGCGAGCGTTGTTCAAGCATGAGAAGGGACCGCGCAATCCTTTCACGCCCGGGAGCAGGCGGTCTTTGGGAATCTTGCAGTCTTGGAACACCAGTTCGCTGGTCACGCTGGCCTTGAGCGAATGCTTGCCCTTCATTTCGGGTGCACTGAAGCCCTCGTCTCCTTTTTCGACGATGAAGCCACGAATCACGCCGTCCAACTTTGCCCAGACCACGGCCACATCAGCGATGGTTCCGTTGGTGATCCACATTTTGGCGCCGTTCAACAGGTAGTGGTCGCCCTTGTCCTCAGCCTTGGTCACCATGTCGCCGGGGTTGGAGCCGTAATCGGGTTCGGTCAACCCGAAGCAACCAATCCATTCACCGGACGCCATCTTTGGCAGATAGGTTTCCTTTTGCTCTTCGGTACCAAAATCCCAGATAGGGTACATGGCCAAGGAGCCTTGAACGGAGGCAAAGGAACGCAACCCACTGTCACCTCGCTCCAGTTCCTGGCAAATCAAGCCGTAGGCAACGTACGATAGCCCCGGGCATCCATATCCCTTGAGAGGGGCGCCAAGGACGCCCATTTCACCAAGCGCCACGCGCCATTCATCGAGAAAGACGCCTTCCTCACACGCTTGTTCAATCTTGGGAATCACGGCTTCATCGACCCACTCACGGACCATGTCCCGAATCATGATTTCCTCCTCGGTCAGGAGGCTGTCAACGTCGTAAAAATCGAGGCCTTCGAACGGTTCCATGCGGTTCCCTCATTTCAACTGCCACGCGGGTGCTTCATCAACATAACCCTTTGACCGTGAAGTGAACGTTACCTTCGTTTCTTCTTCCCGAAGCGCCATTCGTGGTATTTTCGCTGGAGGAAGGGGCTGTTCATGTAAATGAGGCCGAGAATAACGCCGGGAACTGAAATGGCCACCGCACCGAGAACCAACACGTCCATGATGCCGGTTTCAATCTCTTCCGTCGCCGGCATGAACGAAACGATGTTCCCGTATTCGGTGATGAAGTACCCACGGTGAAGACTGGTTTCCCAGACCACTGCAAGAGCACGACCCCCGATGACTTCGTCCCATGCGGCGGCGTCCTCGGGCATGAGTACCGAGTAGACCGTGTTGGCCAAGGCGTCGTGGCGAATCAATCCGAGTGGAGCCAAATGGACCAGCGCCGTGCCGTCATGGCCTCTGGACACGCCGATGTGCTCCCCCGTCGGAAGTTCAACCCGTAGCGGAAGACCTTCGACCGAAGAGAGCTCAGGGTTGATGGTGTTGATGCGAATCACGTTGCTTGCCAATCCGCTGGCAAACCCAACGCATTCGTTGAGCGTTGGGCTTGAGCAATCAACACCGACCCAAGTTTGCCCGGCCGTTTGACTGATCCAGGTGACCGAGTGGTCACCATCAATCACCGCCAAGCCTTCATCAAGCGAGGCAATGAAGCAAACGTTGTAGTTGCGGTGGCAATCCAAATCGGTCACCTGACTCACACCGAGGTTTTCCAGCCGCTCAAATCCGGTATGTTCTGCAAATTTCCACACCGAGCCGTCGGTTGCTGCAACATAGGCGAAGTCACCGGATGGCCTCCAGACGACGGCGCTGAGGTCGTAACCCAACACCGAGAACGTTCCGTTCACATAGGTCACGCTGTGGTCGTAGGTATCGTACCGCATGGCGAAGCCTTCCTCGCCCACCAACAAAGCGGTGTTCCCTCTCGGATGCCAAGCGACGTCGTGGATGGTGCTGTTTCGACCGGTGACCAATTCAAGATCCATTTCTCTGTTGTCGGCTTCGTCGGCCGAGAGCAGACGAGCAAAACCGTTCATTCCTGCCACCAGCACGTCCTGCCCGTCCGGCGAAACAGCCCCGGTTTTGATACCCAGGTCGACATCACCAAGCGCGCCCGCATCGGTCATGTCAATGCGGGTCACAAATTCCGAAGCCATCGCCGTCGGTGTGGCGAACAACGCCACAAGGACCACGGCCAGCAGGGTCCGGGTTCGCATGGTTCGCCGACCCTCCCTCCCATGAAAACCCCTCCCCTGTGAACGGCTCCATTCATGGCTTGCCGACGGTGAGCCTTATGAGACCGCGACCGCTGCCGCATCCATGGAGCGATTTGCTGTCAAACGAGGCCTCATCAAAACCATGGGTGGAAACGCAGGGTTGGCAAAACTGGCCACGAAATATTTCGAGAACATCAACGTGAGCGGTGAGGGGACTTTTCAGGGCTCCTTCGGTCTTCTAACCCGTGTGGAAGGCTCCTTTGACGACGCAGGAAAACTCGCTGTTGATGTCGAACAACTCAAAGGCGGAGATTTGGCTGCGTTCTTGGACAGCGAGGGAGGACCCGAGAAAGCGATGGAGTCCCGAAAGCGCTGGTCGGCCTTCCTTGACGAAGCGACCGGCTACAACGCCAAGCAACGTGGTGACAAGGCCAAAGAAGATGCCAAGAAGATCTCGAAAGCAAAATCTGCCATCAAAATGGCCCACAAATCCATGGAGATGATGAGCAATCTCGACCAAAGCACCATCGACGCAGCGAATGCGCTGATTGTTGAACTCGAAACCACCATCGAAGAGGGCAACCTCCCTTCGGAATCCAAGGTGAAGAAACTCAACGACATGTTCTGAGGGGCAGGCCATGAGCGACACCCAAGACCTTCATGCGTTGCTTGCAGCAACCGAAGGGTACGATGCCTTGGGTGGGGATGACAAAGACCGACTCATGGACATGGTTGGCCATGTTCAGGAAGTGGTCGGTGTTGAACACCTCGTGGGCGTGTTGAACGGGCAAGAAAGCCACGGAGGCGACGACGTGATTCGCTGCTACGTCGGCTTCGAGCCAAGTGGCAAAGCCCACATCGGCTGGAAAGTGCTGGCATTGCAGTGCAAGCGAATGCTTGACGCCAACGCCAACGTGATGATTTTCCTCGCTGACTGGCACGCTTGGGTCAACGACAAATTCAACGGCGACATGGACGCCATCCAGACAACGGCCCACTACATGGAAGAGACGTTTCGTGCCTTGCTCGGCCATCCTGACGAAGGAGAAGGCCCAGGGCAATTGCGATTCGTGTGGGCCTCAACGGTCATGGAATCCAGCGAATACTGGGCCAGAGTGCTTCGTTGTTCGAAGGGCGCTACCCTCGCCATGGTTCGCAAAACCTTCACCATCATGGGCCGAGATGAGGCATCATCTGACCACGACCTCTCAAAGTTCTACTACCCGGCCATGCAAGCATCGGACATTTTTGAGATGAACATCGATGTCGCCATCGGCGGCATGGACCAGCGAAAAGCGCACATGTTCATGCGAGACGTAGCCTCAAAGTACGGCTGGCTCAAAGCAACATGCCTGCACACACCGATCATTTCCTCGCTGAAAGCATCGGGTGCCAGGATGGAATCCTTCGACCATAAAATGTCCAAATCCGACCCGAAGGGTGCGTTGCTCGTCCACGACACGCAGGAGGAGGTTCGAAAGAAGATGAAGAAAGCCTACATCTCACCCGAGGATCCAAATTCACCGGTGTACGAACTCGCCGAACACATCGTGCTTGCAGAATTCGGGGAGATCGTGGTCACCCCTGACCCTCGTTTTGGTGAGCCGTCAACATGGACTTCGCTCGATGCGTTTCGCGGCGCAGTCATGGACGGGACCCTCCACCCGCTCGATGCAAAATTCGGCGTTGCCGATGGCATCGCAAAAGGCCTGATGGCCGTGCATGACCACTTTGAGCAGCATCCCGAATGGTTGGAAAAGGTCACCGCCTTGACCCAAGGCTGAGCCTCATTCCTTGAGTGGCAAGGGTTCCACGCTCAAGACATCCAAACTCAAGATGCGCCGAGTATCCTTCGCAAAGTTGCGGTCAGGAACCGGTTGCACCCGCACGATGCCGTTGATTCTGGCGTACTTGACCTGCCCGATTTCCCCGACCAAGTCATCGGCCATGGTGCCGATCAGCGGATGCTTGGAGGACGTGTTGAGGATGTAGTGCTCGTCGTTGTAGACCACCTGATTCATCCGAATATCTTGCACGTCTTCGTATTTGCAATCCTCAACCAGCATCTTGAACCGCCCACGCCTTGGGAACGGTGGAAACGGTGCGTCATCATCCCCCATCCGCTCAATCATTCGATCGAGGCAGGGTTCGCAAAACGTCGGGCTCTCTCGCTCCCTTCCTCTTCGTTGGAAAAGATGGACCTGATGAGAGCAGTCGATACACTGGTAGACTGCCAAACACAACCAGCCGTAGGGCGGTGAGACATCGCTGATGTGAACATCGACACAAACGACCTGATTACGGTCTCGCATCCGAAGGTCGTCCACTTGGCGGAGGTAATTGTCCGAAAGACCCACCACGCGGATGACAGGGCGCATCCGAACCGTGTGTTGTTCAAACTGCTCCTGAAGCACCCGAGTGCCTAAGCTCAACGTGCGTGTGGGGGAAAGGTGGAACTCTCGACGAAGGGTCTCGGAGCGGTCCATGAGGGCGTGCTCAATCTCAAAACCGTGGACCAGAGCAGGGTTTCCTTTCAAGCGTTTGATATCCTCAGTGTAGTGTTCAACCAACAATTCCCTCCATTCGCGGAGGATGTCTTTCTCTTGGGGGTCAAGGTCAACTTCATTTGGCGGCGACATGGAGTTTTCCCCGTGTCGGGACGGTTCATAAGGCTACCCTCAGCAACCGAGAATTTTCTCCTTCGAAGCGACCCGCCATGAGGTGAAGTGACAAGGTTCTTGAATCGCGTCTCGGTCGTTCTCGTTAGAACTGGAGCGTCACCTTATGCCGAACATCATTGTCCTCGTCAAACAAGTTCCCGACACCAACGCCAAAATCGTCGTCAACGGGGGCCGCGTTGACCTTTCTTCTGTGAAAATGGTCATGAGTCCGTACGACGAATTTGCGGTTGAGACCGCCATGCAACACAAAGAGGCCGCTGGCGGTGAAGTGACGGCGCTGACCGTTGGCGGAGCAGGAGCAGAAAAAATCCTCAAGGACGCCAAAGCCATCGGTGTTGATCACATCGTCCGTATCGACGCAGAGGGCGACTTGGATTCAAACGCCCTCCAAGCCGTGTTGGCCTCAGCGGTTGCCGACCTGAACGGCGAAGTGGTGTACTGCGGTAAATCCGCTGCTGACACCGGCGCTGGCTCTACGGGACCCGGCCTTGCTGAACGCCTTGGCTGGGCATCAGCCTCCAACATCATCGGGGCTGACTTCGCCGGTGGACTCTCCGTGGTGAGCCCGAGCGGTGGTGGAAACGCCAAACTCAATGTTCCCCTTCCGGCCGTGATCTCCTGCGACAAAGGGGATTTCAAAGTCCGAAAACCCAACGTCAAGGGCATCATGCAGGCAAAGAAAGCGACCGTTGATGTTCGTTCTATAGAGGTTCCTTCCTCGACCATTACCGTCGTAGGTCAATCGCTCCCTCCCGCCAAACCTGCTGGAAAAACCTACCAGGGCGGCGATGCTGCGGCCGAGGTTGCCAACCTGCTTCGTGACGAAGCCAACGTACTCTGAGGTGAAGAAATGACACAGACCATTGTAATTGCAGAAATGAGCAACAACGCCGTCCACGCTAGCACAGCGGAACTGATCTCAGCAGCCATGACGTTTGGAGATGCACCCACCGTGGTCGTCCCGTGCACGGACGCCTCCCAAGCCAGCGGAGCAGCCAACATGGGCGCCGGCTCCATCATCGCTGCCAAATCCGACGCCTTCGCCCACTACGACGCTCAAGGCTGGGCGGCAGCGCTCGACGCCGTTTCGCCTCACGGCACCCTCATCATGGGCGCCAGCCCTCAATCCAAAGACCTCGCAGCCCGCATTGCTGCACGCCGCAACCTGGCCGTTGTGCAGGATGCCGTGGCCATCGAAGGCAACAACGTGACGTCCCCCGTGTATTCCGGAAAAGCCATGCAAACCGTTTCGCTTTCCGGTCCTGCGGTGATTTCGGTTCGCTCCAATGTCTTTCCCGCCGCCACCGGTGGAGCCAGCGAAGCCTCCGTGATCGATACCACCGGCGATGTGGCCACCTCGGTCGTTGAATTCATGGCACGTGCGTCCCAACGTCTCGATGTCGCCGAAGCCAACATCATCATTTCAGGTGGCCGTGGCATGGGTTCACCTGACAATTTCGTTCATCTCGAAGCCATCGCCGACACCATCGGAGCCGCTGTGGGCGCCTCCCGTGCGGCTGTCGATACATGGGAAGCCATCCCCCACGCCATGCAGGTGGGGCAGACCGGCAAGACCGTGAACCCCAACTTGTACATCGCTGTAGGGATTTCCGGTGCCATTCAGCACCTCGCTGGCATGCGTTCTTCGAAGTACATCGTCGCCATCAACAAGGATGCTGACGCCCCGATTTTCCAGCACGCTGACTACGGCATCGTCGCCACGTGGGAAGAAGCCCTCCCGGTGTTGCATGCGAGCTTGAAGTCCATGATGGGATGATCAAGCGTATTTCCCGAAGCCGTAGGATCCTCCAGGACCTGCTGCTTCACCAACGAAGGGGTTGGTTCGTCGCTCATGACCGATGGTCGTCAGTGGACCGTGCCCCGGATGGACCACCGTTTGTTCATCCAGAGGCCATAATTGCGTGTGGATGGATTGAGCAAGGAGATCAAAATCCCCACCAGAATTCTCGATATCCGTTCGACCCACAGAGCCAGCAAACAGTGTATCTCCAACGAACACATGGTCGGGCCCCCCCTCAACTGTGAGCAGCAAACAGCAACCACCCAAGGTGTGCCCCGGCGTGTGCAGAACATGCAGTTCAAGACTACCAAACACGTAAGTTTGGCCGGCTTCAAAGGCCCGGTCGGCAACCGCAGGCTCTGGAAGCGTGAGCCCATAGCGTCGCCCTGATGCTTGTGCCAAGGTCTGGAGGAAATTATCGTCCGGGTGGAGATACCACTCCACACCGTAGTGCTCTCGTAGGGCGGGGATGAATCCACTGTGGTCAAAATGCGCATGCGTGTTGACCAATGCTACCACTCGCCGTTGTGGCAGACCTTCTGCCTCTTCTGCATTCGTTGGCCCCGTGGTCCAATTTGGCCCGGTCCCTTCGAACCCATCGATCCAATCGATGATGCGCTGAGGCTCATCGCCACCGTCGACGATGAGGGTGTCGCCGGTAGCAGGGTCGGTGATGACCGAACAACGCATTTGCAATGGGCCCACAAAGAAGTGCTCAATCCATGGATTTCGTACGCCCATGACCCTTGGCAGCGGCCTGTCCTTCATGAGGTTGAGGATGAAACAACATCCACCGTGAGGCTATCGGTGGTCCACGAACCGTCCCGGTCCACCACCCTCAACTCAAACCGGTGAAGGCCAAGCGGCAACTTGAGTTTCAATTGAAGATTCGCCACCAACTCTTCTCCCCGTTCGTTGTGCCATGAGGAACGCACAACCAGGCCGTGCGGATCATGGGTTCCTCGCCCGTCAAGATGAACGATGGCCGTGCCGTCATCGTCTGCCAACACCCGCTGGTCCTCGCCAGCGACGGCTTGCGGCCGATGCACATCCTCCACCGCTGCCTGAAGAGCATCAAGCAGGTCGTCGGCCTGTTCCATGGTGAGTTCCCCCACGCCCTGAAGAGCCTCCATCAAGAGGTCAGCATCCGTTTCATCCCCGGCACCGATCGGCTCGGAGACGAGGGGTTCTCCGGGTTCGCCCATGGCTGCAAGAAGGCGGTCGTGAGCATCATGGGCGGTGGTTTGGCCACCGTAGGATGCACGCTCATCCTCTGTGAGGTGTTCGAGAACATCATCGGTATCTGCATACAACGCTTCTGCGGTCGGAGGTGGACTGGACGTTGACACGTCAAACCACAACGAGAGTTCAGCCTCATCCATCTCCATTGCGGGCTGGTTCAAGTCGATGACGCCGATCGGCTCGGGCGAGGTGTAGTCGTTTTGGTCGTCACCCGCAAACAACACGAGACCGTTTTCGGGATGCAGGACCATCTTCGACGGCATGCCCTGGTGTTCGACTTTCCAGACATCGTCACCGTTCGTTCCGTGGATGTAAAACCACGAGGCGGCGAGAACGTGGTCCTGGTGTTCAAGGCAGCAAAAAATCGGGTGGTTGGTGGACATCAACGGTTCCAAATCCCCGCGTTCGTCCAACCTGAACACGCTCCCATCATCGCACCCAATGATGGCCCCTTGGCGAGATGTGCAGGAAGTAAGCATTCGCATACGTAAGTCTTCTCGCTTCTCCAAAACATCGTTCACCCAAAATTCGAATTCAATGGCTTCTTCGTCCCCACCCACCAATGCGTGGCCTTCACGAGTGAGAAAGAGGCTCCCTTCCCGGGTCGTACCCAGACCGGTGATTCGCTCACCAATGTCCCCGCGAGACGGGCGCTTCCAAACGACTTCTCGGTGGTGAAAGGCGACCACGTCGCCCGATTGGGTGGCAACGAAGAGACGCGAACCGTGGACGGCCAAATGAATGCAATCCTCGAGTCCGTGCATCGTTGACAAATCGTCCACGCTTCCATCGCTGTTGAGTGCGACCAGATGCCCCATGCCAGAAATCCCAACCAGGGCATCTTCGTGGCGTTCAAGGCATTGCAACCCCCCATCCACCTCAAACGATTGGGCGACGGAACCGTCACGACTGTAAACGGTCAGGCCGTCCAAATCGTCGCCCACCAAGAGACGTCCGTGATGGAACTGCAAGAGATTGATGCGTTGAGGATGATCGATGCGTTGCGTCACTTCAACCGATGCAGCCTCGTTCACATCGCCAACAAACACCTGCTTGAGACCTTCCACCCAAGCCACGGATGAACGGTGGGGCTCCAGCGCCAAATGATGCACCTTTCCCTCTGGCCTGACCAGGACGTCGACGACACGGGTCAAGACCATGCTTCGGGTAAGGTGGCCGTGTTCAAAAGAACTCGCTCAGATTGAGCCAACACGACATCTTCAGTTTTCTTCGTCGTTGTGAATGTCAAGGACAGCGTCCTCTTCATCCGAGCGGTTCTTGGCGGCATCGTTTCGGCGGTCGTCGAGCGCTTGAAGGTAAGCCGAGTCGATGTCGCCGGTCACGTATTGACCGTTGAAACAACTTGAATCGAAGGCAGCGACATCGGAAGTCGCTTGCAACGTCACCTCCTCGAGGTCCTCAAGCGTTTGGTAAAACAAGCGGTCGCTACCGATCACGTCGTTGATTTCCTCGACCGTTCGGCCGTTGGCGATGAACTCGTTAACAGCTGGCATGTCGATACCGTAGACATTGGGGTGACGAACGGGAGGCGCAGCGGAGGCAAAATACACCTTTGAAGCGCCGACATCCCGGGCCATCTCGATGATCTGTGCGCTGGTCGTGCCACGAACGATGGAATCGTCCACGAGCAGAACATTCTTGCCCCTAAACTCGTGTTCAATCGCGTTGAGTTTTCGCCGCACGGATTTCTCCCGCAGCGCTTGTCCGGGCATGATGAATGTTCGTCCAACATAGCGGTTTTTGACGAAACCTTCCCGGTACGGGAGGTTCAAGGTTTTCGCCATCTGAAGAGCGGCAATACGGCCGGAATCCGGAATGGGAATCACCACATCGATGTCGTGGTCGGGCCATTGCTCCATCAGGCGTTCAGCAAGACGTCGCCCTTGGTTCAAACGCGACTGATACACGGACATGCCATCGATGACGGAATCTGGACGAGCGAAGTAGACGTGCTCGAAAATACAAGGCGTATAGCCCGTCTCCTCGGCACACGACCGTGTGAACATGTGCCCTGAGGTGCTGATGAACACCGCTTCGCCCGGTGCAATATCACGAATGATCTGGAAACCGAGAGCCGTGATGGCCACCGATTCGCTGGCGACGATGTACTCGTCGCCATCCTCGGAGCTTCGCTTACCAAAGATCAACGGGCGGATGCCGTTGGGGTCTCGGAAGGCGAGCAAACCGTAGCCGGAGATGACGGAAACACATGCATAACCACCTCGTACCCGGCTGTTGACCGCTTCCACTGCACCAAAAATGGTCTCGATGTTGATGTGAGGGGTCCCTTCGATGTGAAGCGCTCGGGACCGTTGGCCCAACTCGACCGCCAACACGTTCAGCAACAATTCAGAGTCGCTTGAGGTGTTGATGTGCCTCATGCACTCGTCGCGGAGGTAGACGGCGAGTTCGTCGGCGTTCGTGAGGTTCCCATTGTGGGCCAAAGCAATGCCGTAAGGTGAATTGACGTAAAACGGCTGGGCTTCTGCTCGGGAGGAGGACCCTGCTGTGGGGTATCGCACGTGGCCAATGCCGACGTTGCCTTCGAGGCGAAGCATGTGGCGCTTGTAGAAGACATCGGAGACCAAGCCGTTCGATTTTCGAAGTCGGAAGTTCCCTTCGGTGTCCGTCAAAATACCAGCGGCATCTTGACCACGGTGTTGAAGGACGGTGAGGCCGTCGTAAAGCAGTTGATTGATGTGAACTCCTTGTCGGCCAACAATACCGAGGATGCCACACATGCGTCTGCCTCATTGCAACGTGTGCGTGAACGCTTCTTATCGTTGCGTTTCAAGACGTTCAGGCCTTGGGACGGTGGGTTTTCTTGGACCAGTTGAATTTGCGCATGCGGGAGGTCTCGCCGTAACCACACGACGCACAGACCGACTTTTGCTTGTGGTAAGCGTTGCGTCCACACCTTCGGCAACGGATGTGCGTGGTCTTTTGACGACGACCCATGGATGGTGTACCTTTGGACATGCGCTCACCTGAACGACCTGCCCACCGACCTCCCCCTTATGAAATCAACGGCAAGGGCCCTGTACCACGAAGTTCACTCTTCTTCGGTGAATACAGGAGGCGTTGGTCTGTTTAACAACGAGGCAAACAAAACACCGCCCACCAGCAGGGTGCTCGCAAGCATCGCCACGGAGGTGGTGCCAAAGCGAATGATGTTCGAGAGTGCCTGGGCCCGAACCGAGCCGTTGTCTTCCATCAACAGATCACCTTGCGAGAGGAAGAAGAGGGTGAGCATCACGCCGACACCAACCACCAACAGCATGCCAAAGAGGGGCGCTACAGGTCGTTTCCGAGCGTCGCCATAGGAAATCAACGTGACCATGAGCATGAAGGAAACCAGCGTAAAGGAGGTGAGCATGGCGTTGGCAAACCGAACCAAAGCGTCTTCCACAGGCACCGAAGTTGAGAGCCAAACGGTGAGTACCACCACCAATGCAGGCACGGTAAACGCGAAAAACACCTTGGCCAAACCGTTGGTTGGCGATGGATTGCTCATTCATCCTCACCTCCAGAGGTGTGTCGTGCGATGATTTCGGCTGCTTGATGAAGTTGTTCGGAGGTTGGCGCCGGCAGTCGCTTTGGCACGGGTTGTTGCTTTTCGTAAATCGCCAAAACAACGGCAAACAACAACACTGCTCCTGCAGCACCAACCAGCACACCGAACAAATCAGCGCCGGCGAGCATGAGTTCCAGCGTGAACGCTTCGCTTGACACGTTCGGGGCATCCATGAGCACCCCGAAGGTCATCAGCGTCAACAGAAAGGTCCCGAGAGCCAACATCAAGCGTCGCTCCCGCTGACGTTGATGTCCAACCACATCCACGAGGACATAGCCGGCGGAGGCGCTGGCAAAACCGAACAGCAGCATGGTCGGCCAGAAGATCATCCAGTAGCGGT
The DNA here is from genome assembly GCA_049617635.1 of Candidatus Poseidonia sp. GTDB lineage: Archaea > Thermoplasmatota > Poseidoniia > Poseidoniales > Poseidoniaceae > Poseidonia. The sequence continues at coordinate 10,767 of JBMZJQ010000026.1, read as the reverse complement.
TGACGTCGTCGGGATAGGTGGGCGTCATCACCCACCAATGCATCGATTCAAGCCAAAGAACACCAACGATGACCATCACGAATCCAAGACGACGGTCGGTCTCAGAAAGCCGTCCGACCGGCACATGACCCGAGAAGGCGATTTGGTAGAAACCAACACCAAGCAAGACGCAGGGGCCCACGATGCTACCGAGGAAATGGCCAAACGCACTCGAAGGTGAAGAGGGGATGGTCCACGGCGTGGCAATCAAGGAAAGAAAACCGACAGCGACGAGGATTTTTCCAGTCAGCCGTTGGGTGGCTGCCTTTGAAAAGAAGCTGAGAAGGAGTCCGACCAAGAGCAGCAGGCCAGCGAGCCAGAAGAAAACGAAGGCTTGCGTCGCTTCTTCCATGGTGAAGGCAGGGCGGAGAGATTTATAGAGAATCCCTTGAATGTATTCGCAGTCCTCCGAAGACCGTCAAATCGGGTTGCGGAGGGCATAAATACCCCACCTCTGTGGGCTGAACGCTGAGGTGTACCTATGGTAAAGAGACCACGCCAAGTCAAGCGATACAGCCCCTCGGCTGGAAAGCACACGCTCCACACCGTTGAGCGAGTGAAGAAAAAGCGAGCCTCTGAGCTTCGCTGGGGTCAACGCCGGTTCCGCCGTGTGATGGCGGGTTACCGTGGTTTCCCTCGTCCAAAACCCGATGGACGCGAAAAGCCAACCAAGCGGGTGAACATTCTCTACCGTTGCACAGAAACCGGCAAGGCGCATTATGCCCCTTGCAAGCGTGCAAAGAAATTCGAATTGATCGACCGATGAGGTGAACACCATGGCCAGCGAATTTTTGAAAGTCAGTTGCCGAGACTGCGGTAACGAATCCACCATCTTCTCACGAGCCACCACCACCATTGCTTGCGACGTGTGCAGCGCCACGCTGACCAAGCCTGCCGGTGGTAAAGCAGAACTCGTCGGCTGCACCGTCGTTGAAACGCTGGGATGAGGAGGCTGAGCCTCCATGTCCACCGACACCATTTCGTCTCCTGAGGAAGGGGAACTCGTCGTTGCGACCATCACCAACGTGAAACAGAACGGCGCCTACGTGGACTTGGATGAATATCCCGGGACGGAAGGTTTCATTTTCATTGGCGAAATCGCTTCGGGTTGGGTCAAGAACATCCGTGCCTTTGTCCGTGAAGGACAACGAGTCATCTGCAAGGTGATGCGCACCCGGAGAGACGGAACTTCACTCGAATTGTCACTCAAATCGGTCTCTGAGGAGCGACGAAGAGACCGTCTCCAGGAGTGGAAAAACGAGCAGCGCGCCCACCAATTGGTCAAGGTGCTCGCCGAGAAGGTCGGCTGGAGCGAAGAGGACATCAGCGAACGGGAAGGCGAGTTGACCGATGCGTTTGGCACCTTGTACGCGGCGTTTGAAGAAGCGGCCATGCAGGAAGGGGCGCTTGAGAACGCCGGCTTCGAAGGAGACTGGTTGGCGCATTTTGTTGAACTCGCTGTGGAAAACATCATCCCGCCATTTGTTGAGGTACGAGGCACGTTGACCTTGAGCATCAACGATAGCAACGGTATCGTCGTCATTCAACAGGCGTTGGAAGCTGCAGAAGCACTGACCAACGAGGCCGAAGAAATCGATGTCAAGTGCTTCTATGATGGAGCCCCAAACTACCGTCTGGAATTACGGGCACCCGACTTCAAAGTCGCTGAAAGCATGTGGGAGCAGGCCACGAAGGTCGTTCTTGACCACATGGCGAAGGCTGGCGGTGAAGCCAAAACCACTCGGGAGTGATCGCATGGCTCGTCAACGCATGCAACAATGTCAATCCTGCCAAGCGTTCTCCCTGAACACCACTTGCCCGGCGTGCGGCGGTGTCGCTCAGGCCGCTGCACCGTTGAAGTGGTCACCTGAAGACCACCGGGCATCAATGCGACGCAAAATGAACAAGGTTGAAGACCCCGCATGGTCTTCTTCGCTTCCCACATTGCCATCGGTTGAGGCCATGCGGGATGCTGTTCAAGAAGAGGAGTAAGCCGTGACCGAAGAGAGGTCGTGAAACTCAACCCAACACCGTTGATTCTGCATCAAACATTATAACGCGTGTCGTCGGGTTTTGACCTTCATGACCCTACAGGTAGAGTGGAGAAACGGGTGCACCTCTCTTCCAGCCTCCGCCACCGTCGTTGTGGCGTTTCCAGGTGTTGGAAACCTTGGGAAAGTCGCCGTAGAGTCGATCAGGGACTTGAACGAAACCGCGGAAGTTGCCCGGCTTCACGTCATCGGCCTTCCCCCTCATGCCGACCTGGATGAAGATGGGTTGCTTTCACCACCGCACCTTTCGTTGTGCCTCAGTCACACGGCGTCAGGTTCGCCGGTCCTCTCGTTGACAGGAAAAACACAGCCGAATGAATCTGCGTTGCAATCTCAAGCAGCGAGAGAAGTGTTGTCGTTCTTCAGGGAACACGGCGTTGAAACCCTGCTTGTTTTGGCCGGCATGAGGGCTGAGGCGGAACGAAAAGAGACCTTTGCCGTCGCCAGTTCTGCCTCCTATCGAATCGATATGGAGGCCATGGGCGTTGACGTTCGAAGGGACGAACCAAAAGACGGCGCCATCGGCTTGGGTTCGTTGTTGGCATCCATGGCCCCTCTTTACGAGATCAACGGGGCGTGCATCATCGGTACAACGGTCGGCTCAAGCGGTGATGTGTTGGGCTCGAAGCGAATGGTTGAGCACTTGAATCAGTGGTTCAACTACGGCCTGAATGTACCAACGAAGGGAGACGAATGGCTCATGGAGAAATTGAACGCCATGGCTCCAAAGGTGAGAGAAGACCTCGTCGGCGAGATGACGGCCTCCCATGATGCGTTCTATATGTGATGCAACGGGTGTGAGAGCGCCGAGAGAGGGATTTGAACCCCCGCGTCCAAGGGACAGTGGATTTCGAATCCACCGCAATACCGGGCTATGCGACCTCGGCTCTGCCATGGCGCTTCTGCGCGACGGTCATAAGCATGATGTTTCATGGATGTGCCATGGAAGTACGGTTTTCTGACGGGGAGCACGAGCACACGGCAGAGGTGTCCCCCGGCTCAACGGTTCGCGAAGCCCTCCTCAACGCAGGCCTTTTGCCGTCCATGGTCATCGTCAGCCATGAAGGAACCGTTTTGCCCCATTCAACGTCGTTGAACGATAGCGTGACATTGCGGGTCACCACGATTTCCTCAGGCGGTTGAACGGTCAACGCGCTCGGCAATGTGCAGCCGTGAATTTCGGGTGTATTCACCCTTGACTTCCTTTGCCCAAGCATCGAGGCCAAGGTTCGCCACAACCACGGTATCGCCGGCTTCCACCATCTCATATTGTGGGTTCCAATCGTCCGCCCAGCCTTCGATTTTCATCGCTCCTGTGCCGTCCATGACCATCATGCCTCGACGTGACCATCGATGGCCTCCTTTTCCAACACCGCTTTTTTCGTAGGTGTAGACCACGACCCCTGCCACGTTGTGTTTCGCTTGCACGTCAAACAAATCGCTGGTGACGATGCTCGGGTCGGTGTCTTCAACCAACCGTGTAAACGGGTCCATCTTGAGAACAATCTCGCCTTTCCAGTTGACGGTAAACACTGCGTCGACGACCAAAACCGCCTTGCCTCGGACGAGCTCAACATCAACGGTGGGCCCACCTTCGCTGTGCTCCGTCGCCACCACCTGAACGAAGGCCGTGTTCGTTCCTTGCTTGAGGGTCATCGTTCGAGCACGTTTTTCTGATTCATACCCGACATCGAACAGCGTGCCCCGGGTCGTGATCCGTGGATTTAACGAACTCAAGGACTGAAGCGGCGTTCGTTGACTGGCACCGGGGAGTTGGTACATCGAAGGAACCGTAGGTTCGCCTGAGGCATCCCCTCCCGGACACACCGCTCGCCAGTCGCAACGCTCACATCGAACCGTTTCAGGTGGGTCGGTTGGCTGTCCGCCGGGATGGTAACCTCGCATAGGAAGCGGCTCTGGAGGGCAATCGCCGATACTCGGCGTGCTTTCACGCAACCGTTTCCACATCGCTTCCATCTCCTCTTCAATTTGAGCGATCTCGTCTTTGTTCGGCACGGGAATGGATTTCACACTTGGATGGCCGAGGTACCAAATGTCCAACTCCGCGACTTCTTCTTGGCGCTGATGTGTCACGTACCACAACATGGCATAAGCTCGCATTTGGTCAACGTAATCGCCTGAACGATCCCCTGCACCGACACTCGCTTTGATGTCAACAATTCGAGGTCGTCCAGTCCAGCGGTAGACCAAGTCGTATTCGCCTTGGAACCAATGGTCAGGATGAACAGCGTTCATGGTAAATTTTGGAGCATCCGGGTCCACAAACCACGGTCGTGCGAGTTCCCATGCCTCTGCACATGTGATGTCGCCTGAACCCGCAAATGGATGCTCGCCAGCAAAATCGACATGAGGAAAGCCATCGGGTGCAGGCCAGGTACCTCGCTTGCCCCGTCGCCATGCTTCCGCGTTGGGCCCCCCATTTTCCTCAAAGCAACGTTCAACTTCGTTGATATGGAACATGGCCCCGTTCGCAAGCATCTCATAGCAAACATCCTCGTCCACTTCGTCCCAACTCCCCGAACGCCGTTCGTCTTTTTCCCATTCCGCTTTGGCCCTGCTCATCGCTCCGGGAAAATGCGCTCTGCAGCGACCGATGACCCACTGTTCGAGATCGTCAATGGTCTGTGGACGCTCATGCGGCTGGAGGGGCAGCAAACGTTGGGCAGGCCACGTCCGTTCGTTTGGGTCTTCAGGAACACCGTCGTCGGAATAGGGGCTTGGGCCCAAAACGTCGGCCGGTGCATTGGCCATCACCAGACTCGGGGAATCCATCAACACCCTGCACAACGCTTCTTCAACCGCACGACCGACATAGAGCACCGGAATTTGCTCCATCTTGAAGCGATAGACCTTCTCGTAGAACCATCGGCGTGGGCAGGCTCGGAATTGATTGGCCTGACTGGCAGAAAGGCGGTTGTACTGGCCCACGTTGTCGGCGGCTGGGTCTGCTGCTCGAACGGGCATGTGGGTTGGACACAATTCACCCCTTTTCAAGGCTCACAAAGGAGGGGATGGTCACCGTTGAAGCGACCCTTCAATCCGAGTTTTACGGTTGTCAATGCGCAATTGCAACACGCCTGAACGCCAGCCGATTTCAACGCCGGTCATCGCAAGAGGTGCCCCCGGCCTTAATTCGAGGAGCCGTTGATTGATGCTCGAACCAAAGGCTACGACCTCGGCAACGGCGTCACCGTCCCACAACATCAAGGAAAGCATGGTCCAAGGTTTTCCATCCACTCGGACGCCAGACCGTTGGCCAATGGACAACACGTGACCGATGACGTTGGCCCTCGTTCGCAACAACCCGAGACGGGTGAAGACCGTGCCCTCTGGAATCTTCTCTTCCTCGTTTGTAGGCAACACCGAGGAACGGGCATCAAGATACAACCTTGGCTGGTCACGCCAAACACCGGGAAGTGCATCCAGCAGAACGATGTCGCGTTCGTTGTAATCGTGCAATTGTTGGAACGCGCCGGGTTCGCTTTCCTCGACGGTGATGTGTTGGGATCCAACAACCAACACGGCACCCAAGACCGGCTCCCCGAAGTGGTTTGGCATCGGACCCCACACGCCCGTAAGCCGTCCTTTCACAGCGACTCGACCCTGAATGGATTCAAGCGTTTGATATGGTGAGCGAGTGCTTACTTTGGGAACAGAAGTGACCCATTGAAGATAATCCGGTGCGTTCCAATCGCCGTTTTCATCGCGCGAAACCGAACACCAGTTGCATCCTGCTGCTGAACCATCGCAGGCATCTTCCGGACCTTCGGGGAAGACCAAGACGCCTTCGGCCATGGTTTGCATTTGATGGTGAACCTCGCCGTAGGTGATCGTGAGATGTTCGAGTTCTTCTCGCGTGGGCACATCGTACGCCACCCGCTGAGCATTCTGAAGATACCACCCCTCCATCCCCACAGCGGTGGCTTGGTCGTGGGTCGCCCACCAAAGCCAAGCGTAGAAGCGAAGTTGGTGTTCAAGGGAGGATGCGAACACCGAATCGGAGGTCCCAGATTTGATGTCAACCACGCGAACGGCACCGTCCCAACGGAGCACCAAATCAAGCTCTCCCGACGCCCATCCGTCCGGATGATAGAGACGCTGTGGTTGATGCACTCGTGGGTCTTTGAACCACGGACGAGCGCATTCCCAAGCCTCGTTCCATCGTAGAGGTTCTCCGGCAGGCCTCCATTCCGGCGGCGCATGGAGCGGCCAACGGCGCAACTCAACATCTGGGACCTTTTCGGGAAGCGGGAACACGGGCGTAGCCGACCACCTCGGTGCAGGAACTTCAAACGGCTCCTCGCCATTTCGAAGCGCATCCAACCACGGCCCACCTCCCGCATCAAAACAGGCTTGGACTTCGCTCAGATACATCTCCAGTCCGCCCTCCAGGCGTTGAACAAACACATCGATACCGAGTGTATCCCATGCGGCATCCTCCACCTTCCACAGGCTGTTTTCCCACGTGTTCTTGCCTTCCAACATCGCTTTTTCCGCCAGGTGAGACAGGGGTTCTAAGGCCCATGACCGAAGTTCCTCAATGCTTTCAATGTCCGCAGGAGGATGGTGCATGAGCAGTTCACAGAACGCCTCTTCGAGAACGATGCCGAGAATTTGCGACGGGCGAGTTGGCCCCTGCATACCGCCTTGATAGTTCAACAACCATTGGCGTGGACAGCGCAAAAAGGTCGTTAGGGCACTGGCGGATAAACGCCCTCGTGAACGCCCCATCGGGCCACCTCGAGGAGGCAAGCCTACAGGCATTGACGAGCCTCCAGTTCCCTCTTCTCCGGGTCGGTGTCAAGCGTCATAGGAATAATAGTCACCACTGCTGCGTTGTTCTCGGTCTTTTCGGCTTTCGCCTTTGTTGATACGGGGACGCCGTGAATCATGATCTCGGCGGAAGGTCACGTCCACACCGGCCAAAAATTGGTTCATTCCTTTGCGCAGGTTGAACGGTCCGGTTGCATGACCGTGGACGCCACCTTCACCTTCAAACACGAGCAAGGAGTCCGAAACGATATCGATGAAATAGACGTCGTGGTCGATGACAAAAGCCGATTTCTCGTTCGCTTCCATCGTGCGACGAATGGCTTTGGCTGCCTCCATTCGAGCATTGGCATCCAAATGAGCCGAAGGTTCGTCAAGCAGGTACAAATCTGCATCTCTTCCCAAGCACAAGGCAATGGAAACCGCCTGGCGTTCACCACCAGACAACTTCTTCACGCGTTTTGGAAGCAATTGGTCGATGCCCAAGGCTTTGATGACGTTCACATGGAACTCGCCGCTGCGCCATCTTGGGCCAAGTTCACTGTCGAGCCAGAGTTGGACGGAACCATCGATATCAACATCGATGTGTTGTGGTTTGTACGAAATTGTCGCATCCGCCGTGACCCAGCCTTCGTCGTACTCGTGTTCGCCTGCAAGGATCTTGATCATGGTGGATTTCCCGGTTCCGTTGGCACCCACCACACCGACGACCTCGGACCGATGCACAGCTCCCTCGCCGGCCTTCAAGGTAAAGGAGCCCAATTGCTTGCTCAACTCGCCCCAACTCACCACGGGGGTGCCAATTTCAGCCGACCGGTCCTGGTGGCGAAGGAACTTGATGGGTTTGTCCCGAATTCGAACGTTCTCTTCGGGCAGGAAGCCATCGAGGTAGGAATTGATGGCTTGTCGAGTCGAACGGGCAGGTGTGAAGATGCCGAACGCTCCTTTCTTTCCGTACACGATGTGGACAAGGTCGGCCAACACGTCGAGCACAGCGAGGTCGTGTTCGATGACGATGACACGCTTCGTAGCTGAGAGTTCCTGAATGATGCGGACAATACGCAACCGTTCGTGAATATCGAGGTAAGAGGAGGGTTCGTCGAAGAAGTAGACGTCAACGTCCCTGAGAATCGTGGCACAAATAGCCATGCGTTGAAGTTCACCTCCCGACAATTGCTGGACTTCTCGCTCCAACAGGTGATCGATACCCAAGGCCTCGGTCATTTCAGTCAACATGGAACGTTCGTCGACGCGGCTGAGCAAATCGTGAACGGTCCCCTGGACACGTTTTGGCAAACGGTCCACGTTTTGTGGCTTCACCGCCACCTTGATGTCCCCTTTCTGAACGGCGATGAAAAAATCTCGAAGTTCCCCTTTGGGAAGCGAATCGATGACCTCATCCCAGACCGGTTCTTGGTTGAGCCAATCGCCCAAATTTGGAATCATCCGACCCGAAAGCGCACTGATAGCGGTCGATTTCCCCATGCCGTTCGGCCCCAAGATACCAACGACGCTCTCCTTGGATGGCGTGGGCAATCGAAAGAGGCGGAAGCCGTTCATGGAGTAACGATGAATCATATCGGTTTCCAGTTCGCTGGGTAGATTTTCAATGATCAACGCATCGTGGGGGCACTTGTTGATGCAAATTCCACAACCGATGCAGAGGCTTTCAGAAATGTGAGGTTTGCCGGTACGTTCGTCCATAATGATGCATTCTTGCCCGTTGCGAACCGGTGGGCAATAGTCATGGCATTCATCGTTGCACTTCTTCGGTTGACAATTGTCTTCCTTCAGAACGGCAACACGCATGTCATCACCTGTCCGAGCCTCTCGTCTGTTCTATTTTGTTTCACCTACCAACCGGCAGGCAGAACCCGACGGTTGTGAAGGGTCTTGGTAGCCTCAAATGAGTCCCTTCAGGTGCTCGTGTCCACTGATGAGGCGGATGGTGCACGGGGTGGGGAACTTCATGCTCGCCTTGCGAAGAGCATCTCGAGCGGTGAGGTAGTGTTGTGGATGAACTTGAATGGACAGGACTCGCTGACCTCGCCTGACGCGGGCAGCGGTTCCGACGTTCTTTCCGAAAGCGCAGCGCATACCTTGCGAGACACGGTCAGCACCGGCACCGGTGGCCTGCTTGTTCTCACGGAGAACGTGATGCGGGAAGGTGTGGACGCGAAGTGCGTAGCCCTGGGGACCGGCTTGCTTACGGATGGTGGAGTTGGACACCACACGGGCTGCTTCAAGAGCAGTGTGTCGGATTTGCACGTCGTTATCGGCGCGCAACTCGAGCACGACAGGGAAGCCTCCCGTCTCAGCAGCCCTTCGGTTGCCGACGTGGAACTGGTGGATACGGTTGTTGGGCACACCACCGATGTACTTGCGTCGGGTGTAGGCTGGGCCTTTCAAGCGGCGGTACATCACTGCGGGTTTTCGTGCCATAGGTCTCCCTCCAAGCAACCCTGCGACCGATGCTCCCTTTATGATATCTCCGCATGCATCGTTCACCGGTTGAGCGGCGTCAAGCCACCGTCGGCAAGCAAAGTGTTCATGTTGCGCATGCGCCACCCACCATCATGGCAGGGGGCTGGCGTAGGTTCCTTGAAGAGGAATCGGAGCATCAGTGGATTTCCATTGGCGTGTTCTTGGCCTTCATCATCCTCGGTGCACTCGCCATCGGCGCCACCGAGCATTTCGTCGGTGCTCGAGAAGTCGATGTTCAAGCGGCTCACCAAGGTGGATTGGTCACTGAGATCGTCTATGGCCCCTCTTCAAATGCCTACACCGCCTTGGTCTATTCCCCTCAGGCGGGCTACGAATTGTACACGGAAGACACGTACCACGGTACGGTGACGCCCATTTACACGCCCGCCACCGAGGACAAAGCAGCGGACGTGAAGTTTCTCAAATCGATGCCCGACGGTGAAGTCCTGTTTTCTGTGGCCAACAACGAGGTGATTGGACTTCGGGGCAACGAGATGGTCACGTACGTCTACCCAACGACCAACGGCGAGTTTGGCATCTTGGACGCGGCGGAGATGAAGAACGGCGAAACCGTCCACCGTATATTGCTCACACAAGAAGGTGCCAAAACCTCGGTTCGCGGCGTGGATGGCATGCAACCCACACACCCGATGTCGACCTCCTCGGGCGTGCAATGGCACGGCATTGAGGCGGTTGGGAACGATCGTTGGCTTGCCTTGGGCACGCACATCAGTACGGCGGGCGCCGATGGTTCAAGTCCGGCAACACCGCAGGCTCGACCGGTGTTGGGTTGGATTGTGTGGGACGGCAGTGAAGCAACACCTGAACTTGAAACGGTGAGAACCTATGCTGGCGGCGTGTTTCACGGACTTGCCGTTACTGGAGATGGTGTGGTTGTCGGTGGAACCGAAGAGAGCCTCTTGGTTCGAGGGCCCGACGACATTGAAACCTTGGGTGTGCGAAGCACGGCACTGGTTGAGGATGCAGAAGGAACCGTTTGGTTGTTCGGCCAACTCGGCTCAACCGTCCTTTGGTCGCTGGAAGACGGTGAACTGCAAACCCATGTGCTCGGACGAGCGATGCCCGTCGAGCCAAGTGCAGTGGGTGCTATCGCAAGCCATGTCCACGTTCACGGTACCGACGAACTGGGCCAACCGGTTCAATGGAGCATTGATATCTCAGCAAACGGCTCTATAGAGAGTGGGCGGGGTTTCTTGAACCTGTTGTACCTGCTCACGGGTACGGTGGTGTTGGCCCTCATGCTGCGCTACGCCATCAAGGAATACTCGTTGCAAGGATAAGTTCGACGATCTGCCACGAAAGACGGCTCAAACATCGAAGGTTGCGAGAACCTTCATGTGCCCTCGTCAACTTCCTCAAACTCCAGCGTAAGCCATGGAGG
>JBMZJQ010000025.1:0-23768 GCA_049617635.1 Candidatus Poseidonia sp. | reverse complement strand
GGCCAAGAACACGCAGCGCATCGCCGAAGAGCGTGTCAACCGCCACTTCCCCAACCTCGAGGTCCTCAACTCCTACTGGGTCGGCCAAGATGGCAAGCACAAGTACTACGAGGTCATCCTCATCGACACGCACCACCCTGCCATCGTCAACGACAAGCAGTTGGGTGTCTTCTCTCGAGCCAACGGCAAGACCTCCCACCGAGGACGTGCCTACCGTGGCAAGACCTCCGCTGGCAAGCGCGGTCGTGGTCTGCACAACAAGGGCAAGGGCGCTGAGAAGCTGCGACCTTCCCTCCGTGCCAACCTCAACCGTGGCAAGTGACGCCAACCTATCAGCGTTCAACAACGCTGTTTTTTCGGTGAAAGAGGCGTTGTTTTATTGAGGGTCATGCACCCCACACCTCCATGGTCGTTGGAACCGAGGTCATGTCCAATTGGGCGGGTCTCGATGTTTACCTGCCCAACGGACGTAAACTTGGCGTCGTCTACGACGCCGTGATCGATGCAGACGGCCTTCAATGCACCCACCTGTTCGTGCGTGAAACACCCGAAGATTTGGTGGAAGGCTCCATTCCTCTGGCTGTTCCCTGGCGCTGGATTCGCGCCATTGACGAAATCGTGCTCTTGCGTTGGTTCCCACCGACGCCGATCCCCATTCAATCCTGAGGTGCTCCCATGGCGTTTGACGTGCACGTGTTGGGAACGGCCTCTGCTCGGCCAACGCCTGAGCGGGCCGTGAGTGGCAGTTTGGTCAAGGGCCCCGACGGTATTGCGGTCGTGGATTGCGGCGAGGGCTTTCAAACACGGTTTGCCCGTCAGCGTCGTCGTCTCAAAGCGCACGGCAAGGGGGATTCGCTCAAGCCCAGCAACGTGGACGTGCTGGCGTTCACCCACGGCCACCTCGACCACACGTGGGGCACCCTTCCGTGGCTGCAATCGATGGGCTTGGAGAATCGGCAAACGCCGTTGCTCGTCATAGCACCGACCTCGATGACCGCCATCAACGCGTTGATTGAAGGTACCCCGTTCCCAGACGATGTTCCACCGGCTGACCTTGCCCGTCAATTCGTGATGTGGTTCTCGCTCGGTGCAGCCGGTCTCGGATTCCCCGTCCGGTGGGTCTTGGGGGATGTTCAGGCGGACCATTGGGTTGAAATCAACCCCGAAACCTCTGTCGTTTCCGTCTTGGAGGCGATGCCGCAACCCCATCGCTGGAAACGAACAACCCTTGTCGCTCACGCGACGACCCACACCGTACCGTCGTGCGGTTGGTTACTGGAACAAGGCCCCACGCCCGGGACGTTTGACCGTGAGCGAGCCGATGAATTGGGGTTGACGACCAAGCAGCGAGCGCGACTGGCTCAAGGTGAAGACGTTCGAGGCAGCGACGGCAACCTGCTCGAGTCGGTGTGGTTCAGGGGCCCCGATCTCCCCCCCGTCAGCGTGTTGATCTCGGGCGACACGGCCTCCAGTCCAGCCACATGGCCGGCAGGGTTGGCGCCCACCCTGCTCATTCACGAAGCGACCTTCCTCAACGAACAGCAGGACAAAGCCCACGAGCATCTTCATTCCACCACGGTGGGCGCGGTTCAATCAGCTCGCGCCATCAACGCCAGGTACCTCGCCTTGACCCATTACAGCAACCGCATCAAGGACAGCGATGAGGTCAAGGGTGAAGCCATGACGGTGGCGGACGGGTTGCCGTTGGTGGCGCTCAACGACAACGACCGGTTGAAACTCAGCGATGCCGGGTTGCTTGCCCACCTTGAATGGAGCGAACAGGGCTGGAGCCGAGTGAGCATCCCACCCAATCGTTGAAATGAACTCCACCAATACCGTGGGTATGCGCTGGCTCGCTGTGCTGCTTGCCGTGACCGCCCTCATGGTGGCACCGATGGGTGCACTGGCTGATGCAGGCCGCGCTGCACCCGATTGCATCACGATGTCCGCCCAAAACCTCCAACCGACCATGGACATCGATGGCGATGTGTGCGTCATCGTGGCGTTGGGCACCCTGCAGCCGGGCGACGTGTACGCGATGAACATCATCGTGGTCGACGACGCCATCGACCTGTTGTTCTTTGACGAAAACGGCTTGCAACCCTACGAATTGGGGCAATCCTACCGAGCGTCCATGGCCCAACCTGCCAGCACCGAATCGGCTCTCGGGGCGTTTGAATTCCACTGGAAGGTCCCCCCCTCCATTTCGGCCAAGCAATGGTACATGGTCTTGGACAATCAGGCCCACGACGGTGATGCAGGCCAAGGCGATCAGGGTGGGGCTCGAAGCACCGTTTCCGCCAGCGTCACGGCGGTGAATCAGGCCTATTGGACGCCTTTCAACAACCTGGTCGGCGTGGATACAGGCGGGTACGAAGTCCTCCTCTCGGGCGACGACCTTCGCTTGGATGCAGGCACCATCGTCGTGGTTTCGGCTTGGGATTTGGAATCCGTCGGCGACGTGTACCTCCAAACCAGAACCATGCACGACCGCTATGTCGCACAGGCCGTTGGGGTGCAATACATCGACGGAGGCGACCTCCAAGCCGTTGAGTCGCCCCGTTCCCTGACCTGGCAGGTTCCGTCCTCGCTCGAGGGTGAAGAATTGCTTTTGGTGGTGGACAACACCGATACCCCGCTGGGCGGTGGAAACGGTTCGCAAGACCTTCGGATGACCGTTCGTTTGGAACTTGCACCCCCGTTGACGCCGGTGGTCAATGACGACCAATCCGGCACGGTGTCCATTGGCGAATCGGTCCGCTTGGATGCCTCCCTCACCCCCAATCGTTTGGGGCAACAAGGCACCTTTTCGTGGGACCTCGATGCCAACGTCGACAGCAACGGGGACGGCAACGACACCAACGATGTTGACGCAACGGGGCTCTCCCTCACGACCTCGTGGGACGCCATTGGCGTCAAGACGATCACCGTTCAGATGACCGCACCTTCAGGCGAAGTGGCCTCGACAACGCACCAACTCACCGTGGTTGACACGGAAGACCCGGTGGCAAAAATTCAGACCAACGCCGTTCCAGTGTCCGGCGGATGGCGCGTTGATGTGAACACGCCGGTCACGCTCAACTGTGCATCGAGCAGCGATGACGATGCGGTGGCCGGTTGCTCATGGGTCGTCGACGGCGAGGAGGCAGGGACCAACACCACCTTGTCGTTCACGTGGGACGAGGTGGGCGATCACTCCATCGTGCTGACCGTGACCGACCCGAGCGGCAACACGGGGACGTCCAGCGCCACGATTCGCAGCATCGACCCGTCGATTCCATCGGTTTCGCCCGTCAACGGCACGACCTTCCCCACCACGGCAACCCAAGGCGACCGTCTTTCATTCACCGTGGTGGTCAACGACAACTACGACACAGCGTCTTCGCTCCGTGTCCACTGGGACCTTCAACCCACCATAGACACCGACGGAAACGGCGACCCGAAGGACGACCCTGACCGAACAGGATTGAGCCCGACCATCGCCTTTGACCGCACCGGCCAGCAGGACATCGTGGTCACGGTGTTTGACGGCTCGAACAACTCCGATTCCTTCGCGTTTTCCGTGACCGTTTCTGCCGATGCCAGCGCAACCTCCTCCCCTGCCATGATGCTGGGTGGTCTCCTCGTCGTGCTCTTGTTGGTTGGAGCAGGGTTGTTTGGATTCAGGTTCTATCAACGCCGCCTTGCGTTGGACATGCTGCTCAACCGCGACCTGAGCGTTGAGGAGGCCAAAGCCCACATGGCGCTGGTGGCGCAGAAAACCCGCTTCCCCTTGTTGGCCAAGGCTGAAGCCTATGCTGGTCTCGACCAGGGCGAGGTACGACCGCAAGCCGAACGAGAGGCGATGGCGAAGCAAGCGGAGTTCGATTCGATTTATGGAGCGACCGAAAGCGTTGATCAAACCACAGCCTTTGCTCCTCCCGCCTATGCTTCTGTGCCGATGTCTCAAGCCAGTAGTCAGGCGGCAGCAGAAGCAGCGGCGCTGCTCTCCGATGACGGTGGCATGGGCGTGGTCGCTGCTTCTTCTCCCCAAATGGATGCGTTGAGCGCCTTGATGGACGAGGAGGAGGAGGTCCAAGAAACAGTGACTGAACCGGCTCCGACTGCGGGAGTTTCCATGCCTGAGGGCTCCGGCGGCGTTTCCATCCCGAGCAGCGCTGCAGGCGTTGCCCTCCCCGCCTCGACTGCTCCGCCCCCGACCGGTGGCGGCGTTGCGCTACCGACAGCCGGTCCCGAGCCGACGCCAGCAGCATCGGCTGCCAGCCCAACGCCACCTCCTGCCCCCGCACCCGCCTTGGTCCGCCACACCTGTTCGGCTTGCCAAGCCGTGTTTGAGATCGACATGCCGGCCGGATTGAACGAGGCACTGGTGGGCTGTCCTGGCTGCGGTGTTGACCAACACGTTCGACTCGGCGCGTGAAAAGAAACCGTACCCCGTAAACCCCCGCTTGTTTACGCACAAAGGCGAATGCTTCTCAAAGGAGGAGCCGTGTGGTTTTGCCATGGATGAGCCCGCGCTACGCGTCCTTCGTGCAGGGCTCCCGCAGCCACGGCGTCGTGGTCGCTTGGCCGTGGTGCTCGTGAGCATCATGCTCCTGTCCATGATGCAACCGGTTTCAGGCAACGCTTCTGTTGCTCGAGACGACTTCGGTGTGTTGGATGCGTATGCTGCGACGTTGGCCGATCGTGCAGCGGAAGGTGAGTCGCTCATCGCCCTGCAGGGGGCACAATCCTCGTTCGCTCTTCTTGACGCCTCCAAGCGAGAAGTCCGCCCCGGCGATGCTCTCGCTGACGCTGAGAGTTACCTCGACCAGGTGGAACTGCGTGACACCACGCCGCTTGAAATCGACCATCCTCGGCCTTACGAATTCCTCATCGATGTCTCCACCCATCCCGAGGCTTGGCCCTACAACCTGTGGCAGACCCTGTTTTCGGTGGAAAATCTCGGACTCGACAACTTGTTGGGCGTTGGCATCAACACCTACGCCATCTACGTCAACTTCTCCTCTCGTAACAACGGGCCGTCCTACGAAGCATGGGATTCGGGTACCTTCACGGGTGAACTGTTGGTGGGAACCAACCTGGTTCTTTTCGAAAACTACGTTGACATCGATGGCGATGGTACCGATGACCTCTCCGTGGCGCTCACCCTGCGCGGCTTGACCACACAAGGTGAAGGATGGGGCATTGAATTGGGTGGTGGTTTGATTCCCGTGCCGACCGAACTGTGGGTTCGACCCACCTTCCAGTGGGCGGTCAACGCCTTGAACATCAACGACCCGCTGTGGGATGAACTCGAACATCTCGAAGTGTCGCTGATGAAGGGGTTGGCGTTTGACATCACCTTGTCCAACTCTGAATCCTACGCTGTGGTGATTGACACCCGGTTCACCCAACCTCCTGCAGACGTGACCTTGGGCGTCGGCATTGAGCGCATCTCCTTTGACATCAGCGGCACCTTCACCAGCGCTGCGCAGTTGGCCTTTGCCCTGTTGGGCGGCAACGTCAACTCGAGTGATTTGGCGTTGACGGGTGTGACGGCACCGTATGCCGTGCGTCTTTCCAATCCCAACGCGCCGGGAGGCTCTCAACAAACGGACTGCAGCGAGACGTTCAACTACGACCCGGCGACCGATTCAACGGCCGAAAGCCGGGAGCACAAGTGCGGCATCGGTATCGGCGTGGGCTACGTTCACTTCGGAGAGGTCCAGCAAGATTCGTCCATTCCCGTGCTTGAAGTGGCCTACTTGGATGTCGGTTTCCATCCCGAAGAGGGCAGCACCCTGATTCCAAGCGAAGTTGACATCACGTTGCGCAACGACAACTACGGCGAGAACACCTTTGACACCGTTGAGGTCTATTCGGACGTCGGTTCCGACGTGTACATTCACTACTACGAGGACCGCTCGGAGGTTCCCGAAGGCGACAGCCCCTTCGGCAACATCACCGATTCGCGCCTGTGGATTCGCGGCCTACCGTCGGGCACGATGCACGATGACGAAATCGCCGCCATTTTCACCACCATCGGCGAGGCGCCGGGCTCAGCCAATTTACCCGGTGAGATTCCTGACCGGCTTTCGCTGATCATCGCCATCAAGAATTTCTCAGGGGACGGCACTCAGAACGTCAACGACCCGACGCTGCCGGTGAACCCTGCTCAACCGCCCAACACGCTGTTTTTAATCGCCGGAACGGAATCCATTGACCGGTTTAGCTACGTTTCAACCTTCAAACGAGCCGGCTACTCCGGTGATTCTTCATCGATGGTTGTGGAGATGGAGAACCTTCCCCGCGTGATTGTGATTCAGGGAAGTTTCCTCATTTCCTCGACAGGGGTGAGTCGAATCAACTACGACAACCCCAACCTCAACACCATTGCCCAACTCTTGGACAACGCGCTGCTGACCATCATCGAGGTGGTGCTTGATATCGGGACCATTCTCAACGGCCTGCCCACGGCGGTGGTCGGAACCGCTGGCTCAACGGGCGGGGAAATTGACATTCGGTGTTACAACCAGGTCAAGAAGAGCCTTCCAAACAGCAACCGGGAACCGATGGAGATCGAACAACTTCTGTTTGCCCTCGCCAGCAGTCCGCAGCCCTGGTTGCCCGAAATGGATCACATCCTTCTGTCTGAAGACACCAACATCGAGGTGGTTGATGGGCGCCTTGGCCCGGTCGATCCTCTGGTGCCGGTCGCCATGAGCATGCGAATCGGCGGCATCACCCATGTCCGCCACGCCTTCGACCCCATCAACGAAATTCGAGACATGCAGCTCGAAGGCACGCCCAGCGGCTCCTTGCTCATTGGCCACATCAAGCACGATGACGGAGATTTGGACTCGGCGGTCAAGCAATCCACCACCGTCTCCAACCGACCGGGCGATTTCAACATCTTGCAGGAAGCCGAATCGCTGCAGTATGAAGCCAGCGAACCCATCGGCACCATCACCTACGGTGGCCAGTCCGGTGACCAGCGCAACGCGATTCGTCTCACCGGCCTTCCCGAAGCCTTCACGCTGGTGCTTGGCGACACCGTTGGCTACATCGCCGATGCGCCCATGGACAGTTTGCAAGTCCAAATGACCAACGCCACCACGCCGTTGACGATGGACGGTGACCACGTTCGCTTCTGGGTGGACGAAGACACGGCCCAAGCCAGTCTGAGCGTACAGCTGTCCGACATCACCTCCATTCAACGGCTCAGCCCCCTGGTGCCCGGAGCATCAGGGCCTGAGGGCAACTCCCAAGTGGCCCTCGTTCGCTCCACCTCTTCTCCGTTTAGCGTCTCGTTCGAAGACGAATCAACCTACGAGGACCCCTTCAAGGGCTTGAACGGCAAGGTGTACTTTGACCCGCTTCCCGCCAACATTTCGCTCACCCTTCCTTCTGAAGTGGATTCGGATGGGTTGGAACTTCCAACATTTGGCGAGGAAGAGGGCATTGAAGCCCTGTCGTTCTTCCTCGGTGACATCGTTGACTTCGGGCGCGTGGTCAACGATTTCGTTCACAGCCTGACCGTTGACGTTGGCGGTGAAATGGGTGGTAACGAGGATTTGAACCTCGGATTGGACTTGTTTACGGGAGAGGCGTTCAACATGACCGTTGACCTGAGGAAGGGGTCCAACCTCAATGCTGAGCCAGCGTGGATGCACGGCATCGGTATGGAGGCGGTTGAGCAAACCCGCTTTGCCACCAACCTTTCGCGAATGCCCACGTTTACGCTGACCAGTCGGGAGATCATGGCCACGCTGTTGGCTGACGGTCAAATCGATGAGAGCGAACGGCCCCAAGCCCTTTCGGTGCTGAACGCCGCCAACATCACCGCCGCAGAACCGCTTGTGTTGGCGATGGAGGACGGACGGGTGTTTGCGGAGGAAATAGCAGGCGTGAACCTGACCTTGCTCGAAGACCAGGGCATCACGCTCCAGGACCGTCGCTCCTGGCACCTGCGAGCGTGGCTTCCATCGTTGCCCGCAGGGACGATTGAACTGGTCTACGATTTCCGGATGCTCGGCGGTGTGCCAACCTACGAAATTGACCTCAGCATGTCGCAGTGGCAACCCATGTACCCTCAACTCACCATCGTTGCCAACGGGTTGGAAGGTCAAGACATCGAACTCTTCATCGATGGTTTGGATACCACCATGCCCCGCAACGTCGAAATCAACGCCTTGTTCTCCACGCAAGAGAACCTCACCGTCCCTCGGGTTTCGGTTGACATGCACTACGACGCCGGCGTTCGTCTCAAATCCGCTCATGCGATTCTCATCGACCACCAAGCCTTGACCCGGGTCGAAGCCCTTGTCGTGGGCATCCCTCAATCGACGGACGTGTCCGCCGTTATCGGTGACGTGCTGATCCTTGATTTGGTGGTCCCCGAAGAGCACCGCATCAACGGGCATTCTGCCGATTCGCTGATGCTGCAGCAACTTCGCTACATCGACGGTTTCTGGTGGCCCTCCACCGCCTTCATGCGCGACCTGCCCGGTGAAATGCACCTGGCCACCGAACCCGACACGCGGTTCGACATCCGAAAACAAACTGCCTTCCAAGGCATGCGAACGCTGGATTATTCCTCCAACACCGACGACATGGACCTGTACCTGGAGGCCAGCGGTCGCGCCATCGATTCAAAGGGCGACGTGCTGATGCTCGCTGAGGACCTTCCGACCCGCTTCGTGCTCGAACTGACCGACGATTACGGGATGCGGGTGGATTCGTCAGGCGTTGGCGTGAAACGGGTGTATGTCAGGCAAACCGATGTTCCCGCTGCCCCCGGTGTGACCATCGAACGGGTGGAGGTGGTCGGCCAGAACCTCAAGGGTGCCACCATTCACATTTATTCTGGACCGGGCCAATACCCGCTCATCGTGATCGACGATATCACCGACGGGCGATTGGTGGCGAGCGCTGAGGTGTACATCGAGCCGGGGTATGAATTCCCTCTCTTTGGTGATTTCAAGTTTGAAGGACGAGGTGTGTTACTGGATGCTCAGTTCACGGGCATCATCCCAACCGCCTCTTCGTTGGGGGTTAACGGCATCGTCACCGACCTCTCGCTGGTCGGTTCGCTGACCGGTGAATTTGTGGAAACACGGCACATCATGGTGGTCGACCCCATCAGTTCTGCCATTGCCAGTGGGTTGGCGTTCATATTCGGGTGAGACCATGGCTGGACCGTCTGCAGAAGCCTTGCGCCAAGGGGGAAGCCCTCCCGAGGGCGACGACCTCGAAGCATGGGAGGCTGCTCAGGAAGCAGCGAAACTCTTGACCGCCCTTTCCCGTGAAGTCACGCCAACGCGCGTGGCGATGGCAGGGGCCGTGCTGTTCTTGCTGATCACGATGACACTGAGCGGCTGGTACTGGTTGCTCCCTCGAGATTCCGTTACGGTGGAGACGCACTACATGCAGCGGGGCGGTCATCTGGTGATGACGGAACTTCACAACGACGGCAGCCGGTCCATCACCGATGTTGTCCTCGACATTGAATTCCACACCTTGGAAGGCGAACTCATCGAAACGATGTCCCTTGAGGTCAACGAAATGAACGCCCACTCCTCCATCTCTGGAGATGAGTTGGAAATGATGGTCATCGGCTACACCATATGGGGTGAATACACCCTCACCATCAACATCGAGTACAGGGATTACACCGGCCAGTTGCGCCAAGCCTCTTGGACGCACGACGTCGGCGAGTGGTCGCAAGAAATCTTCACCGACAAAGCAGACCGGCACGTGTGGCCGATCAATTGACGGTGAACAAAGGCTCGATACCGAAGCGATATAGGACGGCAACTGGAGGCGATTTTATGGCAGGGGCAGCGCAACGAACCTCTGCCGTTGTCTTCGTGGTACTGCTCGTCCTTTCAACGAGCAGTTCGCTGTTCCATGACGATGGTGAACGGGGCACAGAACCGCTATCGCTTTCACCAGAATGGGTTCAATTTGACGTCAAAGAAGGCGTTTACTTTGACGCCGAAGGGGTGCTTGACGACCGCCTTGTGAACGAACACAGGGACGCGCTTGCCATCGGCCCGTTCGGCACCTTTGACAGCAACGGCTTGCAGTTGGCCCGTCCCGTTCCCTCATCGCTGCTCGAGCCCCGTCTCGACCTGTTGTTGGTGCTCGTATCCAACGACCTTCGCCTTCAGGATGTTCGCCAAGAATTGGCAACCGTTGACGGACTGGCGGTTCGCGAGTACATCGCTCCCTCCGGCCTGCTGATTCAGGGCACGCCGCTGGCCCTTCAGCAAGCGGAAGCCCACCCTGCCCTACTGGCAAGCCACGCCGTTCCTATCGGCATGTTGGTGGACGGCCCCTTGCTCGATTTGGTGCTCTTGACCGAGGGTGAATCGGTGTTGCAAGAGATGTTGCTTCGCATCGATGGTTGGCGCGACGACCTCGGCCCCATCGAAACCGTCGATTTGGTCGACGAGAACGATGGCCGCCTCACCCAATCCTTGGGCGACGTGGCCCGGCAAGCCATGGTGGAGTCCCGTGCCTGGGACGATGGCCGTTACGAAGGAACGCTGCGCAACGTACCCTTGGAACAGGTCTTGATGCAACCTTCGCTGATGCAGTTGCGAGCCGATCCTGCCTTTGCGGCGTTCAACGACCAGTCCCGAAGCCACATGCAAACCAACACCATGGCCACCTACTTCACCACCGACTTGGACGGTTCAGGTCAAATTGTGGCGGTGGCGGATGCCGGTCTTGACGAAGACCACGGCGATTTTGGCACCCGAGTCGTCGGTTCCTACGATGTCATCGGTGACGGCAGCACCGCCGACAAGCACTCTGGCCACGGTACCCACGTCTCCTGCACGGTGCTTGGTGACGGTTTCCGCGGCGGCTACGGTGGCGTGGCTCAGGCGGCTGAATTGTATTTCCAAGCCATGGAAAACGACAACACCGGCAACTTCCAGTCGCCCTCCCTCAACAATTTGCTCAACACGGCGTACAACGCAGGTGCACGTACCCACACCAACTCGTGGGGCTCGTCCGCTGCCAGCCAGCAGTCAAAGTACAACTCCGAAACCGAGGACGTTGACTCCCGAGCCAACCACTACGACCGCTACTACAACGGTGTTGAGGGGTTGACCATTCTCTTCGCCGCAGGCAACGACGGACCGGGAAGCAGCACCGTCTCACCCCCAGCCACGGCCAAGAACGTCATCGCCGTTGGCAACCACAAGAACCGGTACAGCGGCTCGCCGGACGTGATGATGGGCGGCTCGTCAAGAGGGCCCACCGAAGACGGCCGCATCAAACCCGATTTGGTGGCACCTGGCGGATACGTGCGCTCCTGTCGTGCCCAAGAGGCGACGGACACCAGCGGCTCAACCTGGTCCAACACCTACTATCTGGAATACACGGGCACGTCGATGGCCACGCCCAACGCCGCCGGCGCTGCTGTGATGATTCGGGAGTACCTGATTGAAATCGCACAGCGTCCTTCTCCCCAAGGTGCCTTGGTCAAGGCGCTCATGGTGCTGGGTGCTCAAGACATGGGCAGCAGGGACATCCCCAACAACGACGAGGGATGGGGCAGGGTCAATTTGCGCAACACCCTTGCCCCTTCCAGCGGGCAGGGCATCTGGGTCGACGACCGTTCCGTGATGTCGGGCACCGGCAACAGCAAGTCCTATTCCTTCAACGTCACACAAGCCTCGGGGCTGTTCAAGGTGGTGCTGACGTGGTCCGACGAGCGGGGTTCCCGCTTTTCGACCGCTCAACTGGTCAACGACTTGGACTTGGAAGTCACGGCACCGGATGGAACGGTGTACCTTGGCAACGATTTCGCCAACGGCCGTTCGGCCACAGGCGGCAGTCGGGACAATGTCAACAACCTCGAGGTGGTGTTGATCGACGCGGCTGCCATGGGAACCTGGACGGTCAAGGTCAAGGATGCCCAGCACAGCGGGGCGAAAACCCAGCCCTATGCCATCGCCGTGTTGGGCCATGGCGTCAACGACCTTCGCCCGGACCCCAAGGTGGTGCCCGAAGACTTTGCCATGGACGTTGGCATTCCACAAGTGGACGACCCGGTGCAGTTGACGACCTCCTTCTTCAATTTTGGAAACGTCAAGGCCGACATGTTCCCCATTGCCTTCGAAGTGGACGGCACCGAAATCTCCCGACGCTCCATCGAGCTCGGCGCAGGTTCGAGCAAAGTGCTGATGTGGTCGTGGACACCGCAATCCTCGGGGTCAACCACCCTTTCTTTCATCATCGACCCCGATGACACGATGGAGGAAATTCGTGAAGACAACAATCGCCTGGACGTTCAAGTCAACGTGACGGCGCCGGGTGTGAAATTGGAAACGGCTACGCCGACCAAAACTCTGCAATCAAGCGAAATCACCACGACATCGTGGAATGTTTCCCTCACAAACACGGCGCTGATTCCCACCAACGCCTCCATGCAAACCGGCCAAGTCACCCACTTGCAATCCGGCCAAACCATGCCGTGGTACATCGGAAGCACCGACTCCAATTTCACCATGGACGGACAAGCCTCCGAGTACATCACCGTCACCTTGGTTCATCCCTCTCCACCCAACCCCGGCACCTACCGAATCGATTTGCTTGGCCTTGATGTGGACAACGGCGTCAGTTATCCGTTAAATCTGGACCTCGAAGTTCCCGATTTACCCGAAGCGGCGTTGGAATTTGATTACGAAATCGTCCCCGTTCATCCATCCGAACCGACCAACATCACGGTGCGATTTTACAACAACGGGAACGCCCCCATCGGCTACGACCTGTTCTTGGAGGCGCCTGCCGGGTGGCAAGCCGGTTTCACCAATTTGGGTAGCGAAGCTGGGGCAACGTCCGGTTCAACCGGCTTGATCAACAGCGAAGCCTACCGTGCAGTGGGCCTCACCTTTACGCCTCCACAAGTGATGACTGCAGCCGGGGCCGAACGGATTGTGAAACTCACCGCCGTCAGCCAAACCGAACAGCAAGAGTTGACGCTGTTCGAGATTCCTATTCAAGTCCTTACCGTGCGAGAAATGTTTGTCAACATCGAGTCCTCCATCGGTGTTCAACGCCCCGATTCGACCCTGACCTTGCGCTATTCCCTTGAGCACAAAGGCAACGTCGACATGCGTCTTACGCCCTCGTTTTCGCTCCCCACCGGCTGGTCGGTCACGTCCGCCCTCACCCCCATCGATTTGCCTTGGGCCACCAGCAAAAATTTGCTGTTCACGCTCGAGGCAGGCAGCAACGCTCGTTCCGGTGACATAGTGCTCAACCTCGACAACGGTTCGACCCGCTTCACCTGGGAAGGGGTGTTGAACGTCGAGGTGTTGCCCGAACCTTCGCTGACCTTTGTCGGGTTGGAACTGGCAGACGGCACCTCGTATGGCTCGCCCCAAGGCGCAGGCTCGCATCCATCGGGCGAATCCATGACCTTCACGTGGTTGCTGAGCAACGGTGCCGAGACCGAATGGTCGCCAAGCGCAAGCCTCCAGACAGACTCCGGCTTGTTTGGCGACTGCACGCCGGTTCAACCCGTCGGCCAAAACGATGTATCACCCGTGGTCTGCACGGTGCTGATCGCCGCCAACATGGCGCCCATGTCCGAACCATCCTTCACCCTGGTGCTCAGCGATGGCGGCGTGGAGTTGTCAACCACGGTCGGCCTCTTGGTGGCCGCCAACGAACAAGTCCGTTGGGATGTAGGGGCTGTTCCCTCGTTCATCACCGGGGAAGAGCGCTCCATCACGGTTCAAATCGTCAACACCGGAAACGTACCCCTGCAGCGACAATTGGTGATCGACACCCCGGACACCTGGACGGTGGTTGTTGACGGGTCGGACATCGTGGCGCTCGATGACGGTCAGGACGCCTTCGTTCGGCTTCTTGTCCGAGCCGATTCGCCCGGAAGCGCAACGCTTGGTTTGGGGTTGGCTGAGAGCACCGCCACCGATGCCACGTATTCCATCACCGTCACCGCCACTGGCGAACCGGTAGGCACCAGCAGCAGCGCAGGATTGAGCACCACCGTTGCGCTGTCCATGTTCGGGGCCATCTTGCTGATGGCCTTCCTCGCTCTGGGGATACAAGCGATGCGCTCCCGTGAGGAAGGTGCAACCGTGGCCAAGCCTGCCGCCCCCTTCCAGCCCCTCGCTGTTCAACCCGCCCAAGTCCCCGCACCGGTGGTTCAAGCCGCCCCTGCACCTGTGCAACCGGCGTCAGCCAACCCACCACCGATGTGCTGGACGTGCCGTGCCCCCATTACCACCGCCATGATCGGATGCCCCTCATGTGGCGCCCGATACCACGGGGACGGATCAACTGGATGCAACGCGAACGAGCTCGAGGTGTGTGTGAATTGCAGTGCTCCTGCGGACCGCTTCGTTCAGGCTTGACGAGTACCAGAATTTGACGCAATTCAGGCACAGGGTTTTGATAGGAGAACGCTGAGCGCAAGGCATGGAGCATGGTGCGACCGCGAACGGTGCTCAGCGAAAGGCGCTGCTGTTGGTGGCGTTGATGTGCACGGCCCTGCTCCCGCTTGTCGCTCCCGTCGCTTCCGCCGACGGTGGCCGAGCCATCTCGGTTCAACTCACTGCCATCCCAACAGCCCTTGAGGTCAATCCGGGAGAAGGTGGAGAATACACCATCCGTCTACGCAACAACGGCGACAACCCGATCACCGTCCAGTTGGCCACCGCCGAAGAGGCCGGTGGCGACTGCGGGGGGTACGCTTCAACCATCACGCAATTCACCGGCCCCATCGACGCCGGTCAAGTTGAGGAAACCACGTTGAACGTGACCTTGACCCAAACCGCAGAAGGCAGTTGCAAAACCACGGTGACGGCCAACATCAACGAACAGGTCACGCCACCCGATGTCGCCGACCCACCCACGCAGGAAACCGTCGAAGTGACCACCACCGCTGGAGACGGCTCCGGCAGCGCTCTGTTTGGCGTGGACCTCATCATTGCAGAAAGTCAGCGAGACAAGAACTGGCAGGGCCAGAGCGAGGTGGACTACGTGGTCACGGTGGAAAACACCGGACGCAGTAACGAAACCATCAACCTCGCCGTGACGGAAGGCACCGGCCCCGGCTGCGGCTCGGCTTCCGAATTGACGGTAACACTGAGCGAAACCACCGTCCAAGTTGACGAGGAAGAATCCGAAACCGTCACCGTCACGGTGGAAGTCCCTGACGGGCAATCCGCCGACAAATACTGTTGGGAAATCGAAGGCGTCGTGGCCAACGACCCTGCTCAAGAAGCCAAAGACGTCGAAGATTTCAGTTTGACCGTTCCCGAACTCAAAGAATGCACGGTCGCCCTGAGCAAGACCTCGGTCAGCGTGAACCCAGGGGCGACGGTCACCATCACCGCCACCTACGCCAACACTGGCAACGCCAACTGGATCGTCCATGCGGCCGGTGCAGGTCCAAAAGCCTCGCAATGGGTCAGCGTTGACGGTGCCTCCTCGGGCAACCTTCCCTACGACGACGGGAACGGTGAGCGCGAGTTTGATTTCCTCATCAGCCCTGATGATTCGGTCACCGCTGGTTCGGAAACCGTCGTGACCATCGTCGGCAAAGAGAGCGCAACAGGGCCCATTAAGGAAGACTGCCAAGCCGACCTACGCATCATCGTCGGCCAGTCTCGAGGGGCCAGCATTTCGGTGGCGACCTCGCTGTTGTCCAACATCGAACCGGGCAGCAACAAATCCACCACATTGACCGTCACCAACCAAGGCAACGGCCAAGACAACCTGCGCATCGCTTCCTCCATTGCGCCCACCGGATGGGCCGTGCAGTTGGAACAGACCGCCGTTTCGGTCGGTTCAAGGCACGGCAACGAGAAGTCGGTCACCGTCGATTTGACGGTGCGCGTCCCAACCAATGCACTGGCCACTGAAGAGGTCGAGTTGACCTTCAGCGTCCTGCCTTCAAGCGGCGGTGCGGCCTACGACTCCGTGGTGCTGAAGGTGACGGTAGCGGCCGTTCACGGTTTTGAAATCGACACGCCCGCCACCGACCAAACGGGACGTTCTGGCACCGAAGTTCGCTTCCCCATCGATTTGGAAAACCAAGGCAACGTCCGAGACACCATCGGCGTGTCCGTCGTTTCGCAGACCGCCAGCCCTGCGTGGGGAACCTCGTTTGAAACCGTCGACGGCATGCCGTTCACGGAAATCGACATCGAACCGCAAACCACCACACGCGTCTACTTGGTGGTCAGCATTGATGGCGAGGAAGAACTCGAAAACTCCCGCATCACGGTTCGCATCCGCAACAAGGACGACCCCAACAGCCAGGACCGTGACAACGACGGTATTCCTGACAACCAGCGTCAAGGCGAGTTCCTCGCCATCCTTTCCGACCGAGAATTCTCCATGGACCTTCGTCTCGAGAACACCGATACGGCCACATCGGCCTCGGTCGTTCTTCCACCGAGCGGTGAGAAAACCATCGGCATGTGGGTTCGAAACACGGGCGACGGCAACGACGATGCGGTGTTCACCCTCGGTGGTTTGGAAGGCATCGCCACCCGTTCCATGACCGCCTACGGTCTTCCGGTAACGGGCGAGTTGGCCGTGCCCAAAGGGTACGGGATTTGGGACATCACCAACGCCACCTACGTCATGGAATCCAGCGGCCAACCCTACTTGCTGAGCGATCAAGATGCGGCTGAAATGAAGATGCTCGATCTCGGTTTGACCTTTGAGGACTACCGAGCCCAGCCCTACGAGGTCTACATCGAACTCACGCTTCGGGTCAACCCAGGGGCGCAAACCGGGCAGGGAGGCGTCCTCGAAATTCTCGTCACCAGCGTTTCCAACGCCGCCGACCGAAGCGGGTTGGTGACGGTGTCGCTTGAAGTCAGCATCATCCACGAAATCACCTTCGTTGAGGAAGGCGTTCGGCAAGAGCTTGACATCGTTTACGGGCAAAAGGCTGCGGTGAAGGAAATTTCCATCCTTAACACGGGCAACGTGCGGACCGAAATTCGGGTCTTTGCGTCCGAGAACCTTCGTGGCTGGTCGGTGTTGCTCGACAGCGACAACCTCGATTGTCAGACCGAAAACAGCGACTTGGTGTGCATGGTGGACGAAGGCGAGCGCCTCTACGTCAACGTCACCATCCGAGCACCCTACGGGGCTGAAATGGAAGATCTGTACAAATTCACGGTATCAGCTGAGCCCACCGAGACGGGTGTGCTCGACCGTCAGAACATCGAATTTGCCGCTCAAGGCATGCCCGCAGAAGGCGTGCTCGGCCTTTCTTCAACCACGCTGGCTCAAGCCGGTGGGGCTCTCCTCGTTGTGCTGCTGCTTCTGGTGGCCATCGGCCGTCGCAAGTGAGGAAGGTTTCCAGCCGTTCATTTCGCGGTGCAATCGTGACCCTGCGAGGCTGTGAACCCCCTCGTTCTGCCCCCTGTTGCTTGAAGCCTCTTGACAACGCTTATTGAGGGGCCTCAAGTCGCAACAAGCAGAGAGCGTATGCGTTCTCTGTGGGTGTATCCATGTCAGGACTCGAATCGGTGCCTAGTGCCTATCTCTCCATTGGTTTCTTGACCATCGTCGGCATCATCATGCCCCTGACGAACTTCATTATCACCTGGTTGGTTCGACCGAAGGTCGATCCTGCTCGCCCCCACATCACCCGCTCTTACCTTTTGGAGGGCTACGAGCGAGACCACAGCCTCTACCCTCGCCGATTGACCACCTTTGAGTGCGGCAGCGAGCCCGTTGGCGAGGCCATGATTCAATTCCACTTCCAGTACTACTGGTACGCCATCATCTTCCTTGTGTTTGATGTGGCGTTCATGTTCCTCGTTTTGGGCGGCATGGTCGCTTCCGACGCCACCGCCGAGGGCGTGGTTGACCGAGAAGCCGCCGTGGCCAAGGCCACCGATGCTTTGGTGACGCTGGGCATCTTCTTCGCCACCATGTCGCTGGGCGTGTGGTACGTGTTCCGTAAGCGAGGTCGCATTTACATCTGAGGTGATGAACCATGGCAGGACAAGACGAAAACTACGCTGCATTCAACAGTCGCGCCCTCGTTGAGATGGTGGGCGATGTCACGGACGAAGCTCTCAAGGCCACCCGAATCAAGCAGTTCCTGAGCGTTCTCGCTGGTCGCTACTTCAACTGGGCCGGCCGCAAGTCGTTGTTCACACTCCACTTGGGCATCAAGTGCTGCGCCATTGAAATGGCGGCTGCTGCCACACCGCGATTTGACGGCGACCGATTCGGTGTGCTGTTCCGTTCATCACCACGTCAGTCCGACGTGTTGCTCGTGAACGGCCCTATCACCAAGAAATTCGCCGACAAAGTCGTTCGTCTTTGGGAGCAAATGCCCGAGCCCAAGTACTGCATCGCCATGGGCGAGTGCGCTATCTCGGGCGGGCCGTACTTCCAATCCTACAACATCCTCGAAGGCGTGGACACCGTCATTCCTGTGGACGTCTACATCCCCGGATGCCCACCTCGCCCTGAAGCCCTCATCGACGGCTTTGGACTGCTTCGCGAGAAGATCATTCGTATCGGTGCTGCCCCAAGCAGCGGCCGCAAGGGCGACAAGCCGATCATCGTCGGGGAGGACTGACCATGGGCATGCGCGTCACCAACGAGCAAAGCGACATGGCTGCGGAGGCTGCGGTTCAACAAGTGGCAGACCGCTTCTCCGGCTCCGACGTGGCCGCAACGGTGGAGCACCACGCCAACGCCCACAAGATGGCGTTTGTTCGCATGACTGTCCCGCCCCAGCATTGGACGGCCGTCGCAAAGTTTCTCCGATTCGACGTCGGCGTGAACTACTGCTCGATGGTGACCGGCACCCACTTCCCCGAAGGCGGAGCAGACCGAGGTTGGGAAGTGGCCTATCACTTGATGCGCCAACCCGTGACCGACCAGGCCCCGCACACCAACACCGTCCACGTTGCAGAAACCCTTCGAGGCGATGATATCCCGTTGGAGTTTGAGGTGCTGATCACCCTTCCACAAACCGAATCCCCCAGCGTCCCCAGCGTGCAGAGCGTGTGGGTTGGTGCCGATTGGAACGAGAAAGAAACCTGGGACCTTGTTGGCATCCAGTTTGAGGGCCACGAAAACATGCACCGGGTGCTCAACCCCCACGACAGTCCCGAAGGTTTCCACCCGCTTCAGAAGCAACACAAGATTCGCTACCACGACTTCAACGAAATGTACGACGACGCTCAGGGCTTCGGTCGAAAACCAACCGACGAGGGTCGCGTAAAGTGAGGTGATACGATGGCACAAATGTGGATTACCATGGGACCCCAGCACCCGATGACGCACGGTCTGTGGACGCTTCGTGTGAAGGTTGACGGTGAAACCGTTGTCGATACCGAGGCCGAACTCGGCTACATTCATCGCGGTGTCGAGAAGATTGCCGAAGCACGTGACTTCACGCAAATCACCCCGTATTGTGACCGGCTCTGCTACGTGAGCGCCATGACGTGGGCCAATTCCTACATCTATGCCGCTGAGGATTTGCTCGAAGTTGAGGTGCCCGAGCGTGCAGAATACATTCGTCTCATCGCTGCAGAATGTCAACGCCTTGCCTCCCACTTGATGTGGTTGGGCGCTTACGGGCCCGATATTGGCAGTTTGACCCTGATGACCTGGTGCATGCGAGACCGCGAGATGTTCCTCGACCTCCTTCAGGAATTGGGCGGCTCTCGAATGCACTACAACTACCCCCGTGTTGGCGGTGTGAAGCGCGACATTCCTGTCGGGTTTGCCGACCGCCTCATCGCCAAAGTCAAGTTGTTTGAGCACCGCATTGACGAGTACGAGATGATGCTCGACGAATCGACCATCTGGCTCGTTCGTCTGCAGGGCGTCGGCTACGCCAAGGCGGAAGACATGGTCAACGCCGGTGTGTCCGGACCCAACATCCGCGCAGCCGGTGTGAATTACGACGTTCGCTGGGCTCACCCGTATTCGGTCTACGACCAAGTGGACTGGGAACCGGCCGTTGAGAAGCCCACGTCCGTGAAAGGTGCCGACTGCTACGACCGCTACCGAGTTCGCATGGAAGAGATGCGCCAGTCGTGCCGCATGATCCTCGATGCCATCGAGAAGATTCCAGGTGGCAAGAACACCAACTACGCCAACGGCGACGAGATGATTCTTGCCAAGGCGCCCACCCGAGCTCCAGAGGGTGCCACGGGCTTTTCGCACTATGAATGCACCCGAGGGGCGTCGCAGTTCTACATCCAAGGCGGTGGCGACGGTCGAGGAAAGAACCCCTACCGTCTTTCCATCCGCTCGCCGATGTTCATCACCATTCCTTACGTGGCCAAGACGATGATTGGCTACAAGGTGGCCGATATTCCGGCCATCATGGGCAGTTTCGACCCATGCATCGGGGAGACCGACCGTTGAGGTGAGACCATGGACGACAGGTACGATTTGGTTGGCTTTTTCCTCAGCAAGGACGGCGTGCTCCGCTCCGGCATCATGAGCGTGCTCGAAGGCACGCCACTCGACGAGAGTGCAGGTGCGATCTCCTTTGGCGTCGCCACGTTCGCCCTGGTGAACGTCGTCTTCCTCCTGCTGTTCTTCTCTCAATTCGCCATCCTCTGGATTGAGCGAAAAGCGGTCGCTCGTATGCAAGACCGCTACGGCGCCACCACAGCGCTTCGCTCGCTCTGGGTTGGCGAAAACGGGGTCACCGCCGGTGAATGGTGGAACATGCTTCCGTTTGGTCTCGGCAAACCCATCGGCGCTGTGAACAAGTGGTTGAACAAGAACTTCGGTAACCGTGACGAGAAGTTCGCCACCGTCGATCGCGTCAACAACCGGTCGTGGATGGGCAAAACCATTCTTCCCGGGTTCTTCCAGAACGTCGCCGACGGCATGAAGTTCCTCGTCAAGGAACACATGGTGCCACAACGGGCCGACCGCCTCATCTTTGAGGTGTCACCTTTCCTCATCGTGTCCTCCACGCTGTTGATTTTGGGGATGATTCCACTTTCAAGCGGCATCTACGCCACGAACCCTGACCTGTCCATTCTCTACGCCATCGCCATCTTCGGAATTGCGCCCATCGGGGTGTTCTTCGCCGGCTGGTCGTCCAACAACAAATACACCCTCATCGGTGGGATTCGCTCGGCTGCCCAACTGACGGCATACGAGATTCCCTTGCTCTTGACGCTGCTGTCGGTGGCCATTCTCTCGGGCACGTTCAACATCGTTGACAGCATTCACTTCCAGCACTCCGCAGGAGCGTGGAACATCTTCCTCATGCCGCTTGGCGCAGCCTTGTTCCTCATCACCATGATCGCCGAAGTCGAGCGTGTTCCGTTCGACATGCCCGAGGCTGAGGCCGAACTGGTCGAAGGTTGGTGGACCGAATACGGCGGTATGCGATTTGGTATGCTCTTCATGGCCGAATACATTCGCACCTACGCTGCGTGTTTCCTCTTCACCCACTTCTTCCTCGGCGGCTGGCACTTGCCCTTCCAAGGCACCATTGGTTCCATCCCAGTGGTCGGTGAAGCCTACCTGCTGATCCCCGGCGCCATCATGACGCTGGTCAAGTCGTGGTTGGTCTTCCTCATCGTGTTCGTGTGGGCTCGCTTTGCGCTTGCTCGTATCCGAACGGACCAGATTCTCGAGTTTGGCTGGCGCATGCTGCTCCCGCTTGCGGTGTTGCAAGTGGTGCTCGCCCTCGTCTACCGATTGTACCTCTTCGACCCTGAGGGTATGTCGGCGCAAAACGACGTGGCAGGCGGCATGGCTTGGGATGCGTTCGGTATCCCCTACCTTGTCCCCATCTTGACCACGTTGTTCTGGCTCGGTGTGTTCTGGGTCTACCTCAACGATGAGGACAAGTCAGTCAATCAGGAACGTATGTTCCATGTCCATACAGACAAGCCTGCGGGAACGGTCACCCCGGGGCAGGAGTGAGGTGAAGACCATGCCAATGCATCCACACGCACAACCGAATTTCAGAAACCTGTTTTGGTACCCGTTCAAGATCACCTTGATCACGGCTCTACGAACCTTCCCGTTCATCGGCAAGCGCTTCGGAAAGCGACTGGGGGCTTACCACAACACGACCCACCCCGAGTTCCTTGACGACGGAAGCCGAGCACGCGCTTCTTCATCCGCTGAAATGAACGACATCTCTCGTCAAGAATTCGCCCCCGACCGCGTCACCTCTGACCTCAAGCCGACCCTGTGGAAGCCACAGACCGTCCAATACCCGTACGAACGGTTGGAGGACATGGAGCCCTGGCTCTTTGTCCCCGGCAATTACAACGGTCGTATCGGTGTCATTTGGGAAACGTGTACCGCCTGTAAGATGTGTGTCAACATCTGCCCCAACGACTGTCTTCACATGACGACGGAACTTCGTGTCGACGTCCTCGACAATGCAAAAGGCGAGAATGCAGGTTTTGGTGTTGAACTTGAAGTCGGCAAGTACGCCGCCGTTGAAGTGCCAGAAGTCTTGGAGACGCTTGACACCTTCAACCACGTTACGGCCCACACCGCTCCGCCCGAGGAATGGCGCTTTGCCGAAGTCTTGGACCTGTCTGGCGATTCTGCGACCGTGCGATGGAACGATTCCGGCGAGGAAGCCGTGGTGTCGACCAGCGAGCTCTACCCCGCCGACGACCAAATCGTCTCCGGCCGCATCGATCTTGGCCGCTGCATGTTCTGTGGCCTCTGCATGGAAGCGTGTGGCTTCACCTCGTTCTTCATGACCAACGAATACGACGGTATGTCCGGATTCACTCGCCAAGACTTGTGGTTTGACGCTTCTCGCACCCGTGTCCTGCCCGGTGTTCACCAGGAAGCCGTTGACGCCGAGTTGGCCAAGCGAGCCTCCAAGGAACGCGACAAGCGCGCAAAGAAGGCGGCCAAGGAAGCGGCACAGGGGGATGCTTGAGATGGACGTTGCCAGCGCTGCAGAAACCGGCGTGTTCTTCCTGTTCGCAGCCATTACGCTCGGAGGGGCCCTCGGCCTCATCTTTGCGCAGCGTGTGGCCCACTCCATGCTCTCGCTCATCTTCTGTTTCATGGCCGTCTCGGGCATCTTCATCCTCTTGGGGGCTGAATTCCTTGCAGCCATTCAAATTCTCGTCTACTTGGCGAGTGTCGGGTTGGTGGTGCTGTTCGGTATCATGCTGACCCGTCGGCAAATTCTCGAGGAGGACTTCGAATGAAGTTCATCTCGCTGTTCACCCGGTTGGGTTTGCTCGCTCTCGGGTTCATCCTCGTGGCTGCCGTCAACGCCGAGGGCGTTTGGGACAACCCCAGCGACGACCAACCAACCACCTCAGGCCTTGCTGATGCCCTGCTCCACGATTGGGGCTTTGGGCTTCTCGTGCTCGGTCTTTTGATGGCCATGGCCATGATGGGTGCTGCCTACCTGGTTCGTGACGAGCGAATGGAAAACTTGCTCTGGGAGTTCGGAGGTGAAGAAGAATGATCGATCCGGCATGGGTTTCCGGTCTTTCCGCCCTCTTGTTCGTGATCGGCCTTGCCGGTGCGTTCACCCGAAAGAACGCCATCATTGTCTTGATGTGCATTGAATTGATGCTCAACGCTGCCAACATGCAGTTCGCTGCGGCAGCCGTCCACCACGGCGACACGACGGGATGGGTCTACACCATCTTCGCCATCGCCATCGCAGCCAGCGAGGTGGCCATTGGCTTGGCCATCTTCCTGGCGATGTACGGGCAACACGAATCGATTACGCTGGACGACGTGAACGTCCTGAAGAACTGAGGTGAGATGATGGCAGGTTCAGG
>JBMZJQ010000024.1:0-24828 GCA_049617635.1 Candidatus Poseidonia sp. | reverse complement strand
GTGTCGCTTTGATCTTCACCGCTCTCCCAGAATCCATCGTGATTCTCGGTGCCCTTCCGCTCTTCTTGGGCTGAAGTCAGAAACCATTCCCGTTGGGCTCTGCCCACTTGAACGAACAAAGGAGACAAGACCATGACCCTAGAAACACTTGCGAACGACATCGCTGCTGCTGCTGAAGAGGAAGCAAAAGCGCTGATTGCGGAGGCCAAGGCCGAAGCCAAGAAACTCTTGGCCGACGCAGAAGCCAAAGCCGGCGCGCTTCGTGAAGAAGCTCAACAGCGTGCTGAAAAAGAAGCCGAGCAAATCGCTCGAGAGACCGTGGCGAGCGCACGGCAGTCCAACCAAAAGGACGTCCTGATCGCTCGTCGAAAAGTGCTCGATGCGACGTTGGATGCTGCACGCCAACACATTGGCGACCCCGGTATGAAGGGTCGAGCGGCGTTGCTCAAGTCCTTGCTGGCGGACTCCAAGAAGCTGGCCAAAGGCAAGTTCGTGATTCGACCGGTCGAAATCGACCGAGCAGCCATTTCCAAAGAAGCCGGCGACCGCAAGGTCGGCGAAAGCGTGGATGGCCTCGGCGGTTTCATTCTCGAAGCTGAGGACGGTTCGGTGTCGTTTGACATGCGATTCGACAACATGCTCGACCGGGCTTGGTCAAGTCAACTCTCCGCTGTGAACGAAACGCTGTTTGGATGAAGAAGGTGATACGATGATGCTCGGCAACACCCCCTATGTCGTCTCACGTGCCAAGGCACGACGACAAAAGTTGGCTGACCGAGCACGTCTGCGACAACTCATCAACCAGTCCGTGGATCAATTGACCGTGGCCGTTGGAGACATCGGCTACCGCAATGAAATCGATTTGTACGCAGGCAAATTGTCCGGCGGCGATCTGGTGGAAGCGGCTCTGACGCACAACCTCGAGGCAGAATTGACCGAGATTGTGAACATGGCCAACGCCACGATTCGTCCGCTGATTGAAATTTACACCTCTCGCTTTGAGTACCAAAACGCCAAGGCGGTGCTTCGCGCCATCCACAACGAGGTCTCGGTTGAGGAAGTGGGGAATTCCATTCTTCCCGAACTCAATGACGTCAACACGCCGTGGTTGAAGGTCGTGGAGAGTTGTGACGACATGAAGTCGGCTGCAGCCCTGATGCGAAGAAAGTCGTTCGGTTCAGCCCTCGCCCGTGTCCCAGAAAACGGGACGCTCTCGGAGTATGAGGATGCGTTGGACCGGCACTACTACGCCGCCGCTCAGAGAGCGTTGCTTCAGTCAAAAGGCGCCCCAGCCCGTTTCCTTTCACGGTTGTTCGGTGCGGAAATCGACCACAAGAACATCGTCAACATTCTCGAGGCCAGTGCTGTCGGCATCAGCAACGAGCAACTTGTGTCGCTCTTGATCCCCGGCGGCCGCTTGATTCCAAAGCGTGCATTCTCAACGATTGCCACCAGCGGCCGAAACGGCATGATGGACCTGCTTCGAGCCGGTGACAAATTCGACATGGCAGGGTTTGAAACCGTGCTGGCGGAGGCCGAAGCCGGCCGAAGCCTTGACGCCGTCATCACCTGGATGAAAGCAAGGGAGTACGAAATGATGCAACGGATGAGCTACCTCCATCCAGTATCAGCCCTTCCCATCATCCATTACGTAGCGATGAAAGTTCAGGAAGTCATGGACTTGCGATTGATTGTTCGCGGCCGTTTGGCGGGCCTGTCTCCCGAAATTTTGGAGGCACACGTGCTCTGAGGTGAGATGATGGAGATTGCAGTCGTTGGTTCACCCGCCTTTACACTGGGCTTCCAGCTTGCTGGCCTGTCCGACCTTTACAACCCCGAAGGAGAGGAGGATTTGCACTCCACCCTTCGTAGCCTACTCAACAACAAATCCGTTGGTATCATGGTGGTCGACTCCGCCGTGATGGCCACGTTGCCCGACCGACTGCGAGACCAGTTGTCGGCGTCCGTCTCCCCCACCGTTCTTGGTATCGGTACGGAGGAAGACACCACCCTGCGAGAGACCATTCGCAAGGCCATAGGAGTCGATTTGTGGAAGTGATGTTCCAACCAAAAAAACAGGAGGAAGAAAAAATGAGCAATGAAGGAGTGATTTACCGAATTTCGGGACCTGTCGTAACCGCCACGGGCATGAACGCTGCAATGTATGACGTTGTGCGTGTTGGCCATGAAGGTTTGATGGGTGAAGTGATTGAACTGCACGGCGACAAGGCTGTTATCCAGGTGTACGAAGACACCTCGGGTATTCGGCCCGGCGAACCCGTGTTGAACACCGAAGAGACGCTGTCCGTTTCCTTGGGCCCCGGCCTCCTGACCCAGATTTACGACGGTATCCAGCGACCTCTTGCTTCCCTTGAGGAAGTCATGGGTGTGTTCATCACCCGTGGTGTCGATGCCGATGCGTTTGACATGGAAAAGACCTGGACGTTTGAGCCTCAAGTCGCCAAGGGCGATGAAGTGGCGAGCGGCCAAGTTATCGGCCACGTCCAAGAAACCGAGACCATCGTTCACAAGATCATGGTTCCACCCGGTAAGGGCGGCAAGGTCAAGTCCATCGAATCCGGTGATTTCAACGTCACACAAACCGTTTGTGTGCTCGAAGACGGCACCGAACTGCAAATGATGCAGAAGTGGCCGGTCCGCTCACCTCGCCCCTACACCCAGAAGTATGCCCCCGACACCCCGCTCGTGACCGGAATGCGCATTCTGGACTTCTTGTTCCCCCTCGCCAAGGGCGGTGCAGCCGGTATTCCAGGTCCGTTCGGGTCCGGAAAGACGGTTACGCAGCAATCTCTTGCCAAGTACTCCGACGCTCAGCTTGTGGTTTACATCGGCTGTGGCGAGCGTGGCAACGAGATGACCGAAGTGTTGGACGAGTTCCCTCACTTGATCGACCCGAACACCGGAAAGCCGTTGATGAACCGAACGGTCATGATCGCCAACACATCGAACATGCCTGTGGCTGCTCGTGAGGCATCGGTGTACACGGGAATCACCATCGCCGAGTACTTCCGTGACATGGGATACGACGTGGCCCTCATGGCCGACTCGACCTCGCGATGGGCAGAAGCCATGCGTGAGATTTCATCCCGTTTGGAAGAAATGCCCGGTGAGGAAGGTTATCCTGCCTACCTTTCGTCTCGAATTGCTGAATTCTACGAGCGTGCTGGCCGTGTTGAAACCCTTCACGGCGACGACGGCTCTGTGACCGTCATCGGTGCTGTGTCTCCGCCCGGTGGTGACATTTCCGAACCTGTGTCGCAAGGTACCCTCCGTATCGTGAAGGTGTTCTGGGGACTTGACGCAGGTCTTGCCCGACAGCGTCACTTCCCTGCCATCAACTGGCTGAACTCCTACTCGCTCTACCCGCAGAGTTTGGACCAGTGGTTCCGTGACAACATCGCACAAGATTTCCCCGAAATTCGAACGCAGATCAGCGGTTTGCTTCAAGTCGAAGCCGAGCTTCAAGAAATCGTGCAACTCGTCGGTTCCGACGCCCTGCCTGTCGACCAGCAGTTGACCCTTGAAGTTGCACGTATGATTCGTGAGTTCTTCCTGCAACAGAACGGCTTTGACCCCGTCGACGCCTACTGCGACATCAAATTGCAATACGAAATGGCCAAGGCCATTCTTTCGTTCCAAGACGCTGCCAAGGCCGCCATGGCCGACGGCGCCCTGCTCAACGATGTGGTCAACGTCCCAGCCCGTTCCAACTTGATGCGTGCTCGCTTCGAGGAGGGTTACATCGACCGTATCGAAGCCATGGTGAAGGAGATGAATGAACAGATCGGCAACGCTGTGGAGGCCAACTGAGGAGAGGATGAACATGACTGGAAAAGAATACAGAACCATTACTGACGTCAAAGGCCCTCTGGTCTTTTTGAACAAAACCGAACCCGTGGCTTTTGGTGAAATCGTGACCCTCCGGTTGGCGAATGGTGACATCAAGAACGGCCAGGTTCTCGACACCTCCGACGACCTTGTCATCGTTCAGGTGTTCGAAGGAACAGCCAAGATCAACCGAGAAACCGGTGTGACCTTCATGGGTGACGTGTTCAAGTTGCCCGTCAGCACCGACTTGGTTGGACGCATCCTCGACGGTGCAGGACGACCTCGTGACGGCGGTCCAGAGATCGTGGCAGACGAGAAGGCCGACATCATCGGTGCGGCCATCAACCCGTACAGCCGACAATCTCCCCACGATTTCATTCAAACGGGAATTTCGGCCATCGACTGCTGTACCACCCTCGTTCGTGGACAAAAGTTGCCCATTTTCTCAGCTTCGGGATTGCCACACAACGACATTGCACTGCAAATCGCTCGACAAGCAAAACTCAAGGATTCTGATGAAGAGTTCATCGTTGTGTTCTGCGCCATGGGTATCACGGCTGAAGAATACAACTTCTTCCGTACTGACTTGGAGCGAACCGGTGCACTCGAAAACGCTGTGTTGTTCGTCAACTTGGCCGACGACCCGGCTGTTGAGCGAATCATTACGCCTCGTCTGGCCTTGACCGCTGCCGAATACCTCGCCTTTGAGAAGGACTACCACGTGCTCGTCATTTACACGGACATGACCAACTACTGTGACGCTCTTCGTCAAATTGGTGCTGCCCGTGAAGAAGTGCCTGGTCGCCGTGGTTACCCCGGTTACATGTACACCGACTTGGCCATGCTCTACGAGCGTGCAGGTATCGTCAAGGGGAAGAAAGGCTCCATTACGCAGTTCCCCATCTTGACCATGCCCGGTGACGATATTACGCACCCGATTCCCGATTTGTCCGGTTACATTACCGAAGGTCAGATTGTGATCAGCCGTGAATTGCACCAGCAGGGTATCTACCCGCCGATCAACGTCTTGCCATCGCTCTCTCGACTGATGGGTTCCTGTATCGGTGAGAAAACCACCCGTGACGACCACAAGAAGGTCAGCGACCAAATGTACGCTGCCTATGCGCAAGGTCGAGAATTGCGAGGATTGGTTGCCATTGTCGGTGAAGATGCATTGAACGAGCGTGACAAGCAACTCTTGGACTTCTCTGGCGTTTTTGAGGACAAGTTCCTTCGCCAATCCCGTGATGAAGACCGCACCATTGACGAAACTCTCGATCTTTGCTGGCAATTGATGGCCAACATTGACACGAAGTACCTCGTTCGTCTCGATGAGGAACTCATCGGAAAGTACCACCCCGACAACCGCAAGTGAGAACGGCAGCAAGATTTGACCATCAAGGAGGTGAGAAAGCATGGCATTGGACATCAAACCAACCCGCAGCGAACTCATCAAGTTGAAGGGTCGCATCAAGCAGACCAAAAACGGTTACAAATTGCTCAAAATGAAGCGTGACGGTCTTTTTCATGAATTCCGAACGCTGCTTTCTGAAATGATTGAAGCAAAGCGAGACCTCACGGAAGCATACCGATTGGCGAAGACCCGCATCGATTTGGCCAACGCCATTGAGGGTGGCTTGGCGGTTCGTGCAGCCGCCATCGCCAACTCAGCCCATCCAGAGGTTGAAGTTGAGCGACGAAACATCATGGGTGTCGTCGTTCCAAGTGTGAGCGGTACCAACCTCAAATCGACCTTCGCAGAGCGTGGCATCGGTTTCATCGGCTCGTCACCCTACATCGACGAGGCCAGCGATTCCTTCAGCGAACTCATCGAGAAAATCGTGACCGCCTCGGAAATGGAGGCCACGCTGAAGCGCCTTCTTGCTGAAATCGAAGCCACGAAACGCCGTGTGAACGCGCTCGAGTTCAAGGTCATTCCAGAACTTGAGGAAGCCAAGGTGTTCATCCAACTCCGCCTTGAAGAAATGGAGCGTGAAGAGACCTTCCGTCTCAAGCGATTCAAGAACAAGTGAAGTTGTCCAACGTGCCTCTCCAACGAGGGATTCATGGAGGATGGGTCGTACCGAGTTGATAGGGGGAACGGTTGATGGACGACGAACAACCGGTCCAAACAGGCCTTCCTCATCAAAAAAAGGCCTGGTCACAACACGATCTCCTCGCCTCGGCGTTGTCATCGTATGTCGTGGTTCTTGGCGAAACAGGTGGCCGTTGGCCTTCGTGGTCGGTGCGAAGCAAAGACGACGACATCCACGGTGATTTGCGAAAGGCGAACGCCCACTTGCAGCGGCTTGGATGGATGGGGAAATTAACCAAAGACGAAGAATGGGTCATCACGGTGTTTCCAACACCAGAACGGCAGTTTCCACGGCCAAAGACCTTGCTAATGTTCTGGTCGCTCTCCTTGTTGACGCTCACGCTTGCGGGGCATCAATGGATGGAGCCCAGCCGGGAAGCGAACGGATGGTTTCATGCGTCGTCCTTCTTCGATGCGCTGTTGGGGTACACGCTGCCCATTCTTTGTGTTCTCCTTCTCGCATCCTTTGTTCAACGAGCCGTAGCGGCCCGTTTCGGCGTGCGAAGCGGCCACTTGGTTCCTGTTCCTGATTTCACCATCGCCTTGTACGCCTTGGGCGTCTTCCCTTCATCGTGGTTGTTCTGGCCGTTCGGTTTGTTCCTCATACCGACGCTGCCTCGCATGGACGCCCGTGCTTGGCCCAACCGTTCTTCATTGGGCTTTACGGCGTTGACGGTGCCCACCGTGCTCGGGATTTCAGGGGCGTTGTTGTTCCTCGTCGGATTGCGAATGACGCCGGAGTATCTCGCCTCATCCCTCATGCCCTTGATCTCAGCACCCCCTCTCTTCGTGAGCCTGTTAGCAACGGAGCTTGTAGGAAACGATGCATGGGTCCGGTTGTCGTGGGCCCATCCCTGGGTTCACGCCGGCGGCATGCTGATGCTCTTTGCTTGGATTTCCATTCTCCCCATTCCGACCTTCCCCGGTGGTCGTTTGTTGATTGCTCGAATGGGCATGCTCGACGCACGAAGTTCGAGCACCCAGAGTTTGATCCTCGTTGCGGTTCTCTTCTGTGCCTACGTGTTTGGCGTGTTCGATGCGTTCTCCTTGTGGTTCCTTGTCTTCGCG
Organism: Candidatus Poseidonia sp.; assembly: GCA_049617635.1. GTDB lineage: Archaea > Thermoplasmatota > Poseidoniia > Poseidoniales > Poseidoniaceae > Poseidonia. The sequence goes on along the minus strand of JBMZJQ010000024.1, from coordinate 17,816 downwards.
CTGCTCTTGCCGCTCCTGTTCTTCCTCGGGAACGACCTTCGCATCCCCATCATTCTTGACGAAACCACGGGCCTGAGCGAGGAGGATCATCGTCGCATGGGCATGGTGCTTTTGTTGGTGTTCGTGTTTCTGCTTCCAGCCTCTCAACCAGTCGTCCACGACGATGGCTGGGAGGACCCCATGACATACACCCTTGTTGACCCGGAACTGGCCGTGCTCCAAGACGACGGTCGCTGGGTTTCACGAACCCTCGTCCAAATCACCAACCCTTCTTCGTTGGAGCGTCCCTTTGCGGTTCATGCCGAGTTTGAACACACGGGCCATGATTGGCTGGTTGAATGGGATTGTGACGGTGAAGACGACCTTGACATCAACGGTGAAGGGTGCGGAACACACCTCCTTCCCCAACGAACGGCCAAGTTTTGGTTGAACTTGACGTGGGCGGGAACATACCAACCCACCAAAGCCTCTGGCGTGTACGTCGTCCACATCAACGACGGGTACGACCTCGTTCCCTTTGAGGTCGAACCTGCTCTTGAGGTCCTTCCCGGGCAGCAATGGTACGATGAGTCCAACGGCGCAACGATGCTGAGGTGTGTGGACCTGAGCGGCGCCCTGGTCAATTCCACCTCCGTGAACATCGAAATAGAAGCCTCCGCCGTGGCTGACGTTCAAACATCGTTGGTTCACCTCGAAGGTGAACAAGGGTTGATGGCCAACCTCTCCGATGTGCCCCAAAGGGTGTGTCTCTCGGGACTTGACCCTCTGGTGTTCCAACCTTCACACGGTATCCTCCGAATCAACAACGACACCTTTGCTCCACTGCTGCCAGACCGGCGGCCGTTGGTGGCCTATGTTCCAGAGCATGGCTGGACCATCACACATGAGGGGACACAGGGGTGGGGTGCCTTGCTTCAAGACGGCGGCAACCTGCAAATCAACGCTGACCGATGCCCGGTGAACGCCAGCATCAGCACGCCACCACGCCCGCTTGAGGGTCAATGGATTTGGGACACGGACGTGTTCGCCTCAGGTCACCTTCCGGTGATCGAGGCCGAGCAAAACCTCACGTTGCTCATGACGGCAGGCAGCAACGTTTCCTTGTGCAACGAGGGATACTCTCCTTACCCGCGTGTCAGTTTTGAAGTGGAGTCAGGTCCCGAATTGTTGGTGACATGGATGAACTCCATCACCCGATTTTGGTCCACGCCATGGGCCATTGCGGCCAACGGTACGTTCGTCAACGAGGGCATGGGTGAGTTGACCTTCCACAACCCAAGTACGGCGGACGTGCCCTTCAGGTTGGCCAGAGAAGGAAGTTTAGGAGAAGACTGGCAACACGATTGGAACGGCCAAGCACTCGCTCCTGGCAACACGACCCTTTCGCTCGTCCCGCCGTCCACGCCGCTGGCAACGATGTGGTTGAGCCTCGAATCGGGAACCGTCGTTCTCCATCTTGCCAGTTACCAGTGAGGGTTTTCATGCGTGTCTCCATCCTCGGAACGGGTTCCATCGGGAGCGTGTTTGCGGCAAGCTTGGCCTCCACGGACCACGAAATACACCTTCATGTCCGTGGCGAGCGCGGCGCTCGTCAAATCCTGGAAGGCATCGATGTTTCCGGCTTTGGCCTCCAACCGGTGCCTGCGAGTCGCTTCTTGTTTTCCTGCGAAGAATTGGAGGTTGAGCCTCACCTCCACGGCGGTTCAGATGTCGTGATTTTTTCTTGCAAATCGTATGCCATTCCTTCGCTTCTTGAATTGGCTCAAACAATGCTTCGAGAGAACGGTGTGGCGCTGGCCATTTCCAACGGATTGGGACATCCAGAACAACTCGCCCGGGCCTTGGGTCCGCAGCGCGTGTTGGCTGCGACCACCACGCACGGGGCCTTTACCGAAGCCGAAGGCGGAGTGGTGTGGGTGGGCCAAGGCACGGTGAACCTCGCCTTACCTCCGTTTGGTGCCGGTGAGGAAACGATGGCCCTCGTTGCCGAGCTGTTTGATGTTGCTCAACTTTCTCCAGTGGTACGTGACGATGCAGCCTCGATGGTTTGGGAGAAAGTCCTGCTGAACCTCGCCATCAACCCCATCGCTGCCCTTGCTGGTTTGCAAAACGGGGAATTGCTGGCTGACGAACTGTTGAGCACCTGCATGATGGTCTACCGTGAAGCAGCTCGTGTTGCGCGCTTGCAGCGGGTCGCTGTTCCCGACGAGGTTGCGTTTGAACACCACCTGCGAGCGGTCTTGACCAGCACCAAAGACAACCACTGCAGTATGTTGCAGGACATGAAAGCAGGGCGGAGGACGGAAATCGAGGCGCTTAACGGAGCCGTGGTTGAACTCGCAGAAGAACACGGTCTTGCCGTTCCCGTCAATCAGATGCTGACGGCCCTTGTTCAGGCGTGCCATCCTTGAGCAGGTCAACGTTGTAGTGGAGCCCTGCATTTTCCTTCTGTTCCAAGGCATTGGTGACCACCAAGTGACCGATGAGGGCCAGGTTTCGCAATTCAACGATGGCACGACTCGGCAGCGAGGCTTTCCAAATCAGATCCACCTCCTGATTCAGCAACGCAAGTCGTCGCTGCGCTCTTCGCAACCGTTGGTTGGAACGGACAATGCCCACTTCCTGTGACATGGTGCTGACCAAGCTGGTGCGGTCGTGGATGATGGGTGCATGCTCTCGCAAGCGATGCAAACCATCGGCTCTCCATGCTGGGTGCGTGCCTTCATAGGTCGTTGGTGGATGATCGATCAAGTGCTGCGATGCACGGTGGGCGTAAACCACGGCTTCAAGCAAACTGTTGGATGCGAGGCGGTTGGCACCGTGCATACCGGTGCATGCCACTTCACCGATGGCGAAGAGATGCGGCATGTGCTCGTCCTTGCCTTGCAGGTACGCTCGTCCAATGGAATCCACGCGGATGCCTCCCACCATGTAGTGAGCAGCAGGAACCACAGGAAGAGGGTCCTTGCCGAGCGTCAAGCCTTCCTTTGTTAGGCGTTGAGAGATGGTGGGGAATTTTGAGGGAAGATCGATGTCGTTGAGATGGGACGTGACCAAGTAAACGCACGGTTTTCCAGTCGTTTTCAGTTGTTGGTCGATGGCTCTTGCAACGATGTCTCTGGTGGCCATCGACCCGGCAGGTGAGTGCTTCAACGTGAAGGAGAACCCGCTGGGATGGGGCGGTTGGCTGCCTTCGGCTAACGCCGTGCGGCACGCCTCGTCCCATGCTGCCAATCCTGCGTCGTCAAGCAGTTCTGCTCCAACACCACGAAGCGCTTCGGAAATCAAAAACGGTCGGTGTTCGTTGGAATAAAGGGCGGTCGGATGAAACTGAATAAACGCCAGTTGTTCAACGGAGGCTCCTGTTCTATAGGCCATGGCCAACCCGTCTCCGGTGGCGACGCTCGGGTTGGTGGTCTGCTTCCAGAGGCAACCAACGCCACCCGTCGCGAGGATGACGGCATCGGCTTCGAGGGTGAGAACTTCCTGTGAGGTTTGGTCCAAACACCAAACGCCAGCCACGCCCTTTGCCGGGTTGCCGTGCTCGCGCTGAATGAGGTCGATGGCCAGTGTGTTGGGCCGAAGTTGAATTCGTTCGTGTTGGGTGGCGTAGGCTGAGAGCGCCCGTTCGATTTCTCGGCCCGTGGCGTCTTTGGCGTGAAGGATTCGCTTTGCAGAATGACCGCCTTCCTGCGCCATGGAGTACGCTCCATCGTGCTCTTTCTCGAACTCGACCCCGAGCCGGATCAAATCCCGAATTCGCTCTCCTGCTTCCTCGATGATGCTTCGAACCACGTCTTCATCGCATCGTCCATCGCCGCATTTGAGCGTGTCCTGGACGTGGGCTTCCATGCCCTTCAGGTTGGTTTTGTCAAGAATGGCGGCGATGCCTCCTTGGGCCCAATTGGTGGAGGAATCTTTGGTGCGTTTCTTCGTCGCCACGGTCACATCATGGCCCGAATCGGCAAGGCGGGCGGCAGCGAACAAGCCGGCAATGCCGCTTCCCACGATGACCACGTGCGCCATGACCTTCTCCTCGGGAGGGGGCTCGTGTCACCCCTTCTTGACGCTGATGGCCCTTCCTTCTTTCCGCCTACCTCAAAAGCACTATGAAGCAGGTCCGCATGGTCACGACGAGGACCTCGCATGGTTTTTGGAATCAACCTCCGAAAAATCATGACACTGTTCGGTGCGGGGTTGTTGCTGTTCGTCATCGCCAACGTTCAATTCGGGGCGGTTGCACCAAAGGTGATCGACGGTGCCGATGGGTACAAGTTGGATGCCTTGCTGATGTTTGAGCCTGCATGTTCGCCCTCAACGGTTGAGGCGGAATTGCGGGATTCGGGAACCTCGTACTGCCTCGGCGAGGTTGGTCAATGGTCAGGTGCTGACGTTTTGATGCTGATGGAGGGGTTGTTCTTGTTCGTCTACGGCTTTGAACTCCCACAGAACAAATCGTGGGCCAAGCGCATGCGCAAGGCTGGGTTCATCATGGGCTGTGTGCTGTTCGGTCTGGCCATCCTTGACCGTCTTGCGTGGCTTCCCTCGTCTGCCAATTCCACCAGCCTCGCCGATCTTTCTCCCGTTCCTGTTCAGCCCTGGGTGGTCCAAATCCTCTTTGCGGTGTTTGGGGCGTTGATGATGCGAGGTCCGAAGTATTGGGAAGCCGAGGCTGTTGTTCAGACACGCGAAAAATTGGAACGACGGCGTGAGAAAGCCGGAAGTTTCAGGACCTCGTTTTTTAGCAAAGAAGCTCATTCAAAGAAAGACATTGAACGGTCCGAACGTTCACGTTTTTTGCAAGCAGACAAGGATTTGGCGATGAATCGTCGACGCAGCAAGTTGCTCGTGATGGCCACCTGCCCGTACTGTCAAGGTGCAGGGTGCAAAAACTGCAACAATCACGGCGTGTTTTGAGCCCCTTCGGCGCTTGATTTCGCCCCTCCAAAACCGTTGCACTGAGCCTTCATTCTTCAAATTGTTTAAATCCTGTAAGACACGGGTGTTCAGAACGTGGTGGACTTTTGTTCCATCACGAGAGGGATAGGGATGTATCTGAAATCACTTGAAGTACTGAATTTCAAATCGTTCAAAGGGGAAGTAACGGTCCCCCTTGATCGTGGTTTCACCGCTATCACGGGTCCGAACGGTTCAGGAAAATCGAATTGCGGCGATGCTATTCAATTCGTTCTTGGGCCGAAATCAAACAGGGTGATTCGGGCCCAAAATTCCACCGATCTCATCTTCAACGGCGGGAAGAATTCCAAACCGGCACGGGAGTGTTCGGTCACGTTGGTCTTCGCCAATCCGGTGATGAGCAACGGGCGACGACGTTTACCGTTGGATAAAGAAGAAATTCGAATGTCACGAAGCATTCGGCTGACGTCTTCCAACAATCCAGTGACCACCTACAAACTCAACGGCGAGGAGAGCAGTCAGAAAATCTTCCATCGCTTGTTGGGTGCAGCCAACGCTCGTCCAGACGGCTACAACATCGTCCTTCAAGGTGACGTGACCAGTTTGGCCAAGATGACGGCCAACGAGCGCCGCAAAGTGTTGGACAACGTTGCTGGCGTCACCTCCTACGACGATGAAATCCGCAAGGCCACCAAGCAGAAGGAAAAGGTCGAGAGTTATCTCGAACGCATCGGGATGCTCGAGAAAGAGCAATTGGAACGGCTGTCCACGCTGGCCAAGGAGCGTCACGTGGCGCAGAAAGCCAAGGACGTTGCCGACGGCATTGCATTGACCAATTCGATGCTGCTTCAGGCTCGCTATGCCACGCTCAAAAACGAACTGACCTTCCACATCGACCAACGGCAACACTACCTCAATGAAAGCCAAACGCTCCTCGACGAGCACAAGGCAACGGAGAAAACCTTGCTTGAACTGGACGACAAAATCGCTGAACTTCAAGATGAAATCAACAAACTCACGGGAGGGGAAACCTCGGAGTTGGGTCAAGCCATTCAGGCACTCCAGGTCGCCATTGAACTGAACAACGATCGCATCATCGAAGCCAGCAAGGAAGCGGAAGATGACAAGGAGGAGCTCGAACATTCACAACTTGAGTTGGGCGAGGCGACCGAAGAGTTGGATGCCTTTGTGGCCAACCTCGCCACGGCCAACGAAGCGCTGAAAGACGCCCTCACGGCCCTCAGTGAAGCACAAGACGAAGAGGAAAGCATCCGAAGCGCCTTGGAATCGGTGGGGCAGAAGAACCAAGATCTCAACACCGCCTTGACGAAGGCTGAAGCCGATGTCGACGCCAAAATGGAAGCCAAATCGGCTGCACAGTCCGATGTCGACCGCCTGGCCGTCGAGGCTGACCTCATCGGTCAGCAGTTGGGCGATGCCCAAGAAGAACACGAAGCCCTTCGCCTCGCCGTTGGCGAGTTGGACCTTCGATTGGAAGAATTGAACGATGCATCGCCTGAGTTTGACAGGGACGCCCTCGCTCGTTCATTGGTGGAAGCTCAACGAGCCGAAGCCCAACTCACGGAAGATCGAAACCGAATCGAAGTCAAATTGCGAGACGCAGAACGCTCCTTGAGCTTGGCAAAAGCGGAAATGGAACAAAAGTCCGGAGCCAAGGGCCTTGCTGGCGGTGCAAGTGCCGTCATCGCTGCTCGTGACCGACAGGAACTCTCAGGAATTATCGGCACCATCGCTGAACTTTGTGCGCCCAAAGACAGCGCCCACGAGGCTGCGTTGGCCACCGCTATCGGGTCGGGCATGGCATCGGTCGTGGTGGACACCGATGAGGACGCAGCCCGAGCCATTCGTTGGCTGGCTGAAAACAAGGCAGGTCGCGCCACGTTCTTGCCGTTGAACAAACTCACCAACAACCGAGCCGGCGGCAAGGCGGTCATGGTTGCTCGCAAGGAAGGCGTGCTTGGTTTCGCTCATGAAATGCTGGACTTTGACCCACGCATTGACATCGCGGTCCGTTTCGTTTTGCGAAACACGCTCGTTGTTGACAACATGTCCGTGGCACGTCGGCACATCGGCGGCGTTCGCTTGGTCACGCTTCGGGGCGATGTCGTGGAAGCCGGCGGAGCCATGGTGGGTGGCTCCCAACGAAGAATGTCCATCGCCTTTGGCGGACGGATTCAAGGTGCGTCCGATGTCGAAAAGTACGCTGCACAAGTGGACCAATACACCCTCATGGAAGCCACGGTCAGCGAGGCGTTGCGCGAAGCACGCTCGAATCAGCAAAGCATTCGTGACAAAATCAACGCCCTCGTTGATGATTCCCACGCCACCACGGTGCGTGAACTCCAAGCCGAAAAGCGACAGTTGACGGCGAGTCACAAGAAAGCGACGGACGCCGTCACCGCTTTGGAGGCAAAACTCGACGACCTCCGTCTGGAGGCACAAGAAGCCCTTCGCCTGCTCGACGCTGCTGAGCAAGCGGCCCAGAACGCCGTTGAAGCCAAGCGAGAAGCGAAGGAAGCGTTGGAGGCTGCAAGCCCTGAACATCTACGCAATCGCATGCACGACGCCAACCTGAAGCGTGTCACTGCTCAAGCCGAGAAGGAAAAGGCGGAAGAGACGCTCTCCAACGGGGCCTCTCACCGAACGGTGCTTCAACGCAGGGTTGACGAAATCAACAAGCGTATTGGCGCTCTTGAAAGCAAGAAGGTCGCTCGTGAGGAGCGAGTGGACGAATTAGAAGCCACGCTGGCAACCGATCGTCTTGAACTCAAGGCCAAGAAAGACGAACAGGCCGTTTACCTCGAGGAAAATCAAGGACTGGAGCAGGAGCGACAGGAACTCACCGACCAGCGGGCGACCCTGCGTGTGCGAAACGAGGAGCGCTTGTCCAAAGCAGAAAACCACCGACGCCTCGCCCACGACTTGGGACGCACGATTGGAGAGAAGGAACAGGAGGTGCAGTTGATGGCCAACGAACTGGTTGATGCTGGCCTCTCGGTTACCGAAATGCCCGATGACTTGCCAAACGTTGGGGAACTTGAGCGCAAACTTCGACGTCTTCAGCGCACCATGGAAGACTTTGGCGATGTCAACATGCTCGCCATTGAGCAATACGATGAATGCCAGGCACGTTTGGATTTGATGAAGGATGAATTCGCCACCCTCCAAGCTCGAAGAAAGCACCTCCTTGAAATCACCGATCAACTGGAGTCCCAACGCAAAGAGCGCCTGTTGGAGGTGCTCGAAAAGGTCAATGAGAACTTCAAGAAATCGTATCATGAACTTTCAGACGGTGGACGCGGTGAACTCTTCCTTGAAAATCCAGAAGAACCCTTCAAGGGCGGTTTGGAACTTTGGGCTCAGCCTCGTGGGAAATCGTCAAAGGTCAGCCGGCAACAACTCTCCGGCGGTGAACAATCGATGGCTGCGTTGGCGTTGATCTTCGCCATTCAGGATTACGACCCCAGTCCGTTTTACTACTTTGATGAAGTCGACCAAAACCTCGACGCCTACAACGCTGAACGCATTGCGAAGATGTGCCGAAACCGCAGCAAGCGAGCCCAATTCATCATGGTCACGCTGCGAAAGGTGTCCCTCAAACTGGCCGACCACCACATCGGTATCACCCACGGTGGCGACGGTTGCAGCCGACGCATCCTCGACTTCGACCGGGAACGAGCGATTGCGTTGGGTGAAGCAGCCCTCAAGGAGGCTCAGAAAGACGTCGCCAAGAACGAATCGAGGATTCAACACGCTGTCGCAGCAGCCGAAGACATGCCCCGCGTTCCAGATGAGCCCAGTGTTCCAAAGAGCCTCGGAGGGCTGCTCCCACACCTGGAAGCCACGGAGGCAACCGAAGAACAGGGTGGCCTTGACAGTTTGATTGAGCGAACACAGGAAACCTCTGAGGACATTGAAGAACGGTCCGAGGTGGCCTCTCAAGTCCTTGAAGCCGACGAGCCTTCAGCGATGGTCGAAGAGATGGATGCTGTGGAAGTTGAATCCGAAGAACAGTGAGGTGATGGTGTGGCCGAAGAACAAAGTCTGCTCGACCGATGGTTCCTCAAGCAGGAAATCATCGATGAGCTCCTCTCTCACGGAGAGGACAGAGAAGACGCAGAGTTGTTCGGCCAACGGATTGCAGCGATTGCAGCCACCGAAGAGGCCGAGCATCAGAGTCTTCACGACCCCTTCGATCGTTCAGTCGCCTTGGTCCTGTCCTTGGTTCGCGAAGAAGCCTTCAATCCATGGGACGTTGACCTTTCTGCGTTTTTGAGCGTGTTTTCTCGCCGTGTCAAAGAAGAAGACAACCTTGACCTTCCAGCATGCGGGCGATTGATTCGTCTGTCATGGGAAGTGCTTCATCATCAATCAGCCGTGCTGTTTGACAAAATACAACCCCCGGTGGAAGAAGACCTCTGGGACGAGGATTTCTCCTTTGGTTGGGAAAGCGAATACGACGATGAAGCGTACTTGTTCACCCAAACCATCCTGACGGGACATGCTGACGATGTGTTGCCGTCCTTGTTTGACGAGCGCGTTCGCCGCGATGAAGGGCGACCGGTCACCCTCGCTGAACTGCTTTCAGCGTTCAAAGATGCAGCCGACGATGCAGCAGAGTTGAAGCAACGAGAAATCAACCGTCTGGAGCATCAACGGGAACTCCGTGAGTACCTCGACAACGTCGGCGGACGGATGCACAACGAAGACCTTGAAGGCGATATCGAACGGTGCTGGAACGCTTTGAAACAAACGTGCACTGAGGCGGGAGCCTCCACGGTGCCGTTGCTTTCCGTCATCGAGAAACTGAAGCCGGTCCTGATGGAAACCTTCGGATTCAAGATGGACGAAACAGAGAGTGAAGCCTTTGTTGCTTCCTTCATCGCTGGATTGTTCCTCACCCACCGTCGCATGGCCAGTATTTCTCAAGAAGGCGAAGATGTCGCCAACATCATGATCGAAGACCTCTGGCCCAACATCAATGGTTTTGTTGAGGTGCTCGAAGCGGTTGAAGAGGTCATGGCCAACGATGCTGAAGCGTTGGACGGGCAAACCACGGGCTCTGAGCATCGCATGGAAGCCATTGCCGAACGTGCTCGTCTTGCTGAGGAGCGAGAAGCTCGCCGTCAGGTAAAACTGCAAGCAAAAATGGATGCTGAACAGACTCCTCCGTCAACGGCTGAGGAGGATGTTGCTGAGGCAGCTCCCATCAACGATTCATATAGCCTGAGTGAACATGATTGGTTGGTGGAGTAAGGCGGTGAATCACGATGACTGAAATGCCTCTCGAAACGCTCATCGAAGCAACCCTGTTCAGTTCAGGTAAATCCATGTCCGTTGAAGAGCTGTCCACCGTTCTCGGGTACGACACCGATGAAATGTTGGATTGTTTGGGTTCGCTGCAAGCCACGCTTCGCCGTCGTAAGGGTGGAGCACTTCAACTGGCAGAGGTTGGTGACCGTTGGGCGCTTGAAGTAAAACCCTCAATTGCTGCTCATCTTCCGAGGGAAACAAAGACCGACATGCCTCCAAAACTGCTGAAGGCAGCCGCTCTCATCGCCTATCACCAACCCATGCCCCAGTCAAGGCTGGTGGAATTGCTCGGCCAGAAAGCCTACGATTATGTTCGGGAATTGGCGCAACTGGGCATGGTTGACCGGCGCAAGGACGGGAACACTCGCAGGTTGTCGACCACTCGCCGGTTTTCGGAAGCCTTCGGGTGCCCCCACACCGATCGCAAGAAAGTCAAAGCCTGGTTCCGTGAACAGGTGCAAGCTTCGGGGCTGCTCGACGAATTGCGAGAGAATGACGTGCTGAGGGAAGAAACCGCTCAAGACGGCACGGTTCAAGCCTCACTGCCGGTGGCTGAGGAAGAGTGAAGCCTCAACCGTTTCGCATTTCGTTGAGCCACTGCTCCACCAAGGTTTGAGTTCGGTGCCCCTCGTGAGCCTGCAGCCTTTCGGCGAGCACGTCCACTTCATCCCCAACGGCACCGGCACTGACGGCCATGTTTTTGGCATGGAGTTTCATGTGCCCTGCTTGAATCCCCTTGGTCGAGAGCGCTCGCAAGGCACCCAAGTTTTGTGCTAAACCAGCACAGACGATGATACCGGCCAATTCTTGGGCGGTGTTGACACCGAGGAGAGCGAGGTTGGCTTGAGCAGCAGGGTGAACCTTGGATGCTCCACCAACGATGCCTACGGCCATGGGCGTTTCGATCCTTCCCACCAAATTTCCTTGTTCGTCCTGCGTCCATGAGGACATGGATGTGTACTGGCCTTTACCCATGGTCGTCCATGCATGGCATCCAGCCTCAATGGCACGCCAGTCCTGTCCGCACGCCAAGGCGACGCTGCTGATGGCGTTCATGATGCCTTTGTTGTGGGTGGTGGCACGGTAGGGGTCTTCAACGGCAAATGCATGGGCTTCGAGAATGCCCTTGATGACGTCCAAACCCTCCTCTCGAGTCCCATCGGTGGACATCTCTTCGGGCGTGAACACGGCTTGAACGCGTGCCAAGCGATGGCCTGCGAGGTTTGAGAGGATACGAAGGTGGGCACGCCCTCCTGTGAGCGTCTCGATCTTTGGTGCAACCCGCTCAACCATGGTGTTGACCGCATTGGCTCCCATGGCGTCTCTGCAGTCCACAAGGAAGTGAACGACGAGCATCGGTCCCACGTCACTGTCCAGTTCCCTGCAGACGATGTCCTTGCAGCCTCCGCCCAGGGCGATCATTCGAGAGGGGACGTCGTTGCAAAACGTCATCAGCGCCTCCTTTTCACCGAGGATGGCGGCAGAAGCCGCCTTGATGTCGCCAAGTTCGAGGAGTTGGAGTTGCCCGATCATCACGGGTTCATCGCTTTGGGTGGTGAATCCGCCGTGTGCGAGGCATCGCTTGGCCATGTTCGAGGCAGCCGCCACCACACTCGACTCTTCGAGGCAGAAGGGAATGAGGTAGTGCTCTCCATCGATGACAAAGTTCGTTGCCACGCCAACGGGGAGCGACATGGTGCCAATCACGTTCTCAATCATACGATCGGCAGACGTTTCGTCCAATTCACCACTCGACGCCCATGCATTGACGTGTTCCTGGTCCAAGCCAGCGGCTGTGGCGACGAGGGCTCGTCGCTCCTCTACGCTCATGTTGTACAAGCCTTTGATGCGGCTGTTGTCCACGGGCATGGTTGGTCCTCATGGTGACGGTACGGGTGCCGTTCCTTGAACCAATCGCTTCCGGCGGCTGGCGTTGAAAATTAACGGGATTAACGCTTTTCGTAACGCGTTAATTTTGCGTTAATCATGCGTTAAATCAGGTTACAAACCAGCGACGGCGACTTAACTAACGCTTTCTAACGCCTATGTTGGGCAGCACGTTTTGATGAAACATCAAATACTTGGAGTTCGTTGGTCATCTATGGTCACGAAAGCACGGACATTTGGCTTCCCTCTTCTGGGCGAGAATCCTTTTTCCAGCCGCCCCTTGGAATCGGGTGAGGCGGGAAAACTGGTTGGGCGGGATCATGAGTTCAACCTCTTGAGAGATTATTTACGCCTCGGAACAGCACGAAAGGTGATGCTCACCGGGCCACTTGGCTCGGGTCGAACCTCGCTCGTTCGTTGCCTCAAACCCTATGCGGGTGCCTTTGTGTCCATCGACCATCTCCCAGCTCACTCCCCTGCACAAGCGTTGTTGGAAATGTGCTTCCAGCAACTGATTGGCGGCGAACCTCCCGTGGACCGAAACGACCTGGTGAATCGCTTGGTCACGGAAATGTACGCCTACCGAGACCGCCTCCCTTTGGTCGTCATTGATGTGCCTGCAAGTGATGTATCCGTCCTTGACGTGGCGTTGCGAGATGCGCATTCCTCGCTCGAGCGATTGAATGCCATCATCGTCTTGGTGTGTGATGTCATGGAGCGAAATCACCTCGCCCCTGCGGTCGTGAACGGCTTCCAGCGCTTCCAAATGGCCCCGTTCACACCGCTTGATGTCGTCACGCTCGTTCGCCAGCGTTTGAATTCGGTTGGCGTCGTCGACGCCGATTTTTCCATACAAGATGCCACCTCGATTCTCGAGGGATGTGACGGCTACCCTGCATCGGTGGTGGCTCAACTTCGAGATGCTGTGGACACGGTACGGCTCAACCACGCAGGGGAAGCACCGCTTCCCTTTGTCGACACCTCTGCTCAACCTCAGCCACGAGAAGAACCGGACCGTTTGGGTACGCTGATGGGAAACAGTCCTGATGAAGCAACCCCCTCAACGTCAACGGGTGGCGGCACTGAGGCTCAACAGGGGCCGATTGCTTCTCCGCCAACAACGTCCATCATCGACGCCTCGGTGAATTGGACGGAGCGAGGAGGGTTGTTCGATGACGGCGTGGTTCAAACGGAGGTGGACAACGACGCTAGAGCGGGTGCAGATGAGGAATCAGAAGAAGGCGAATGGGCCGGCTTCGGGGGCATGTTCGATTTGGACATGGAGGCCTTGAACGAGGCACAAACGAACGACGAGCCGTTGCAGCCGACACCCTTCACCACGCCCATCATCGATGCGTCCGCCGTCAGTCCAGCTGGCACAAGTGCCGCCAAAGGTATGTTCAAGAATTTGGCTCAGCGCAACAAAGATTCAATGGGTTATTCCTCGAAAATCAAGGAAGAGGCCTTGAGCACCCCTCAAATCTTGAAGGAAAGCGGCCTTCAGGGCGATTGGTGGGTAAACGAAGAGGAAAGCCTTCCCAAACCCAAAGAACCCGTTCCTGAGGAAGAACATGCGACGCTGATTCACGATGAAATAGGCTTACCTGTGCTTCCTGAAATGGAGGAGGAATCGCTCTCTGAGTTTGAAGAGGAGGATGAACCTGAGCTGCAAACCGAACCCATCGCCGTTCCCGTCACGCCACAAGCAAACCTCGATGCTCACGGGTTGTTGGAGGCCTTGTTGTCGATGGTGACCGAACAGGGTCAATCGTCAACTGCTCATGAGGGCCTCTTGGCGTTTTTTGAACGCCGTTCCTCGACCCGCTTCGGACCAAAGGAAACCTACCCGTTGGACAAGCATGTCCTGAGCAGTCTCAACACGAGAGACGCTTACGTGGTCGCCGTTGCACACGGCCGGGCCTATTCGCCGTCTGATCGAGAAATCCTTGGCCATCTGGGCATCAAACGCTCACGATTATCACAAATAAGCAACCGCTTACTCAAGCACGGCATCCTCCAAGTGCGGCAGGCCGGACGTGCACGAGAGTACATGTTGACCCAAACGGCTCGTGCTCAACTCATCGCCTGGGGCGGCCTGAAAGGAGGTGAGGCCTGATGTCGTGGAACATTGCGTGGTCTTGGCAAGCCGATTCACGAATCGCCATGTTGGCCGCTGCCGAAGGCGGTGTCTTGGTCAGCGCCGGACTTGAAATGACCATGCTTGAGGCTGACGGGGACGTTCGCTGGCACGTTGAAGTTCCGTTCAAGGTCCATGCAGCCCAAGCCGTTCAAGGGACCATCGGCCTTCTCGCAGCCCACGGGTTCTACCTCATGAGCACCTCCAACGGTGCGATGATGAACGAAGGGCGCAGCACGCCCGGTGGATTCAGCGACCTTGCCGCTCGCCCCGGCGGGGGATGGGCTCTGGCTGGAAGAAAAGGCCAGATCCACTTGTTTTCTGAGAACGGTCGTGGCATTCGCCGAGTCGAAAGCGGACCCGTGCGTCGCCTCATCGGCTGGTTGGACCGAGAACATCTCCTGTGGCAGGACCCCGAAGGCATGCTTTGGTGCGGACGTTTGACCGGGGATGACAAGAAGCGGAAGCTGGAGGACCGGTCGTGGAGTTGGTGTTCGACCTTGAAAGACGGGCGTTTACTGCTCCAGTCCGGCGACGGGGGGTTGTGGGAGGGTGTCCCTCATCCGTTTGGCTGGGACGCCCTCGAACGCATTGAAGCCGATTCAATGGAGCCCATGGACGCAGTGCGAGCCGGTGACGGATGGTGGGTCTTGGGCATCGAAGGCCACCTCGTATCGCTTTCAGCACCAAGAGTCGAAGAGGACGATGAGGCACCGCTCACCCAACGAATGCATCTTGGCGATTTGTTGGTCTTGTGCACACCCGACGCCATGGCGACCGCAAGCCGAGAGGGGCTCGTGCGTCGATGGACAGCGCCACATCTTTCCGAGGCTGAACGTGAAGGCCGGTACCGGGCGGTCGCTGAAGCAGCCATGGCGCGCAATTGGGAAGAACGCCGTAACATGTTCCTTCGAGCACAGGAAGCGGAAGACTTGGGCAAACTCTCCTTGGCCATCGAACTCTACGAAGCGCTTGGCAGGAGCGAGGACGCACGCCGTCTGCTGAGGCGACAGAAGGAGGGAGGCGAATGACCGACGAACAGGAAACGGTGACGGTCGAGCGCGTGAAGGCGTACCTGGACATCACACGCCGGGCCCGTGAAAAGGCAACTGAACTGGTTGAGCCAACTTCGGGCGAAGGCCAGAAGTTGGCTGTCATGATGCGAATGGCCGACGACTACGCCTCCGACGCTGAGCACTTTCTGAACACAGGCGATCTTGTTCGAGCGTTTGGGGCCATCAACTACGCCCATGCTTGGATTGATGCAGGCGTCAAAATCGGGTGGCTTGACGGCCATGGAGACGACGTGCTTTTCACACTGCCTTGATGTTTCTATAGAGCATCAAGAAGGTAAAGATGGTTCCCTTGGCGAACCTCAACCACCGTGAGGTTGGCCTCAAACAATCGGTGTTTCAGGTCCACGTCAACGGTCAAGGTAGCGCACCCGTGTTCGTGGGCGTGCGCCACCAACGCATCGTCGGTGTGGCCGTTGTCGTCACCCTTCACAAGGGTGGCTTTCCCCAGCAGAAGCGGCAGCAACAAAGACTTGGAACGAGGACGCTGTTGCTCAAGCCTTTCCAACTCACGAGCGACCGAAGCCAAGACAATCCATTCACAAGGCCCCATGAGGGCTTCAAGTTCACGTTCGACGTTGAGTTGGGCATCCACACAGGCCACCCAACCGCAGGCGTCAATGAGCACCTGCTGCATACGTCCACCTCACTCGATGGTGCCGTAGCCAATCAATCGCCAGCGGGAGCCAATGCGCCGGGAGAGCGAGATTCGTTGGCCTTTGTCGGCACAAATTGGAAGGCGCAAATCAAGATCTGTACGTGACTTTTCGGCATTTCGTGTCACACCGACGGACGTCGCCGTGGCAACGTTGAGCATCAACATCTCGTTGTTTCGCAGCGGTTGAATCTTTTCAGGCGACTCACCGTCTCCAGCCACCATGTGGCTCATCAGGTTCACGCTGATGGAAACCGATGTATGAACTTCAGGCAGGTCCCCCTTTCGGGCCACGACCTGGCCCGAGAGGTTGTCCGAGGTCGTGATGGATGGGTCGAGGAACGTGGCCATGCCGCAAAGACCGCCGGCGTGCATGGTGTCCAACGTCAGTCCGCCGCCCTGCATGCTGCTGACCACGGCTTCAATCGGTTCCCATACGGACTTGCTCCCCTTCTCCATCTTTCTGCCCGGGCCGATGACGATTTCGTCGCCTTCAGCGAACCCACCTTCAACGATGCTACCGCCAATCACACCGCCCTTCAACTTTGAAGGGCGTGTTCCTGGTCGGTTGATGTCAAACGAGCGAGCGACGTGCATGATGGAGCGCTTGTCCTTGGACCGGTCGGGCGTGGGGATGGTGGCCTCAATGGCTTGAATCAGGACGTCAAGGTTGACATCGTGGTGCGCCGAAACAGGGATGACGGGTGCGTTTTCTGCAATCGTACCCTTGAGGAAGGCTTTGATCTCTTGATGAGATTCCAGCGCTCGTTCTTTTGAGACCAAGTCAATCTTGTTCTGAACGATGACGATGTTTTCGATGCCGGCAATTTCCAAAGCCATGAGGTGTTCTCGGGTTTGGGGTTGAGGGCAAGTTTCGTTGGCTGCGACCATCAACATGGCGCCGTCCATGATGGAAGCACCGGTGATCATGATGGCCATCAAGGTCTCGTGACCGGGGGCATCGACAAACGAGACGACGCGCTGGAGTTCTTCCGCCACATCCTCACCACCATCAGGACGCTTTCCGGTGGCGTAGAATTGACCGTCTCCGTCTTGGTAAAAGGCGGTGTCAGCGTAGCCGAGTTTGATAGAAATTCCACGCTTTCGCTCTTCAGAGTGTGTGTCGGTCCAAACTCCTGAAAGGGCTTGCGTGAGGGTGGTTTTTCCGTGGTCAACATGGCCAACCAGGCCGATGTTCACTTCGGGTTGTGCGGGAAGCTTTCGTGCCATGCTTCCCACCTCTCAAGTCCTACGAACGCCCTCTCGGGTTCACTCCGATGCTTCCTCAGCCTCTGCTGCGAGGATGGTTTCAAGGGATTTCTTGCCGGCCTCAACCACTCGGAGGTTGATTTGGCGGGTGTCTTGCGTCACGGTGTTGCCGCGGAAGTTTCGTCGCTTGCGCAGACCGTCTGGCTTGTAGCGGAATCGCTTTTTGTCACCGCCCTTTTTCTTGTGAACAACGACTTCACCTTTGTAACCGGTGGATTGCGTCACCAAAATCGATTGGCGGTTGCCGCCTTCGAGGTCTCGGCGCATGGGGGTTCCGGTCTTGTCCGAGCCTCCCGTGATTTCGAGCTTGTATCCGGAGAGCGTCTTGTCGCCCTCGCCCACGAACAAACCGTCCACAACGTCGCCGATGCGCTTGCCCAACATTTGAGCGTGGTTGTTGCCGGTGATTTTCAGGGCGTACGATTTACCACCGTTCTTTGGGTCTGTGTCGTTCACCACAGCGATGAATTCAGCATCATTACCTGCCATAGGAGCACCTCTCGGGATTTGTCCGACTCAAGACCCGTATTTAGCCCCATCGTCT
>JBMZJQ010000023.1:0-24980 GCA_049617635.1 Candidatus Poseidonia sp. | reverse complement strand
GGGACCTACGATACTCTCCGTTCCTTGGTGAACACACCCTATGCCCTGGTCCAAGCCGGTGGTGGTTCAGCCGAGGAAAAAGCGGCGCTGGTCGCCGAGGGTCAGCGTTTGGGCGTGGAGGTGGTGTGCATGCCTCGCCTTTCCCAAGCGGCGTTGGTCGGTGTTGTTCGTGGTGCGCACGCCATGGTCAGCCATGCGCATCACGAACCGTTTGGATTCACCCCCCTCGAGGCCATGGCCGTGGGCGTGCCTCCCATCATGGTGAACGAAGGCGGATTCCACTACACGATGAGGGATGCTGGAGCTGGCGTGCTCGTCGAGCGTGGCGACCATGAAGGGTGGATGGCAGCGTACCAAGCGGCAGCCAACCCAGAAACTCGAAAGGCGTGGGCGGTCGCAGGTAGAAAACACGTCGCCAGCAACTATCCTCCTGAGAGCCAACTCGAAGCCATTGAGCGAATCATGGCGCCGATCTTGAACCAAGATTGAGGACGAAATCGCCGTCTTGTTGGATTCTTTATGAAACCTCGAGCGTTAACTCCTGTATGAACGAGGAGCGAACCCCACGGAATCTGCTTTTGGTCGGTGCTGGAGGCATCGGCACCCAACTGACTGAACTCTTGGTCCCTGCCTTGCGCAGGGTCAACCTCCAGGGCAGCATCACCTTGATGGACGCCGACGTGGTTGAAGCCACCAATTTGGGCCATCAACGCTACACTGAAGACGACATCGGTCAGGCCAAGGTCAGCGCCATCGCCAAGCGATTGGACGACGAAAACTCATCCTTGCGCGTGAACGCCATCGTTGAAAATCTGCGAACCGCCGAGCAACTGGACGGTTACGATTTCATTGTGGTGTGCGTTGACCGCCCCGAGCCACGTCGCCTCGTCCATCAACTCGCCATTCCTTGGTTGGACCTCCGCTGCAGCGGTGACGGCCATGTGGCCTTGTCCTCCCAGTCCCTTCCCGCTTTGGTCGAGCGCATGACCCCGGACCATGAGCCTGCAAGTTGTCAAGTTCCCGGTGCGCTCGACGCTGGCAACCTCGAATACGGGTTTGCTTCAGCCGCTGCTTTCGGAGCCCAGTGGGCCACGCAACTCTGGCGTGGACGGCCGGCTCCCGTGCAATCCATGGGCAGCCTGACCTACGGTGCACTGTCGTTTCCGGAGGTGAACGCATGAACAGCCTACCTGACGCTGCGGACCTCTCGCTCAACGATGAGGACTGGATGCTCGCCTGCCAGGCAGCCAGTGAACGACGCACCGACGATCCCGTTCTGCTGGACGCCCAACGTCAACTGTCCCAGGCAGGACGTTGGGACGGCGTGTACCTTTTGTCCGTGATGGCCGGCTTGGAGACCTCGGTGCTCATTGATGCCGACGACAAGGTCTTCATCGACTGGGGCACGGCAGGCCAGGTCACCTTGCAGCCTCCTGTCGGAGGCCGCCTTCCGTTCAAACTCTGGGTCCACACCCATCCTCGCTTTGCTGCGTACTGGAGCAACACCGACACCAACAGCCTCAGTCTCGGCACGGGGATTTTGCAATCCGCCATGGTGCTGGGACAGCCTGGCCCAAAGCACAGCAGCAACCGGTCTCTCATTGAGGTGGACAACACATCCTTCCTCAGCGATTTTGGGCCACTGAGTCAGTGGACCGAAGAGGACCCTGTGCCGTGGCCAGAATGGTACGAACAAAACAACATCACCTTGGAGGTGGAACAATGAGCGCACGAGCACCCATCGATAACGAAGAGCACATCAAAGCCATCCTCGCCATCATGAACGGTCACGGTCGAACCGTTGCCGATGTCATTGAAGAACTGACGGGGACGCCCCCAAGCGAGGACACGGTTGAGGTGGTGACAAACTGCTTGCGTTTGGCTCAAGAAAACGGTGAAACCGTGGACATTGCCCAAATCATCGCGTCGCTCAACGACCTCGCTAACCAGTGGGCCTGATCACTGGTTTTCGTAGGTGGGCCGACGGTTTTCAATCAGGGCGGAGAGCCCCTCGAGCGCATCCTTGGTCGCAAAGATGGTGTGAAGACCGTCAAGCTCCATCTGCAACCCGTCGCTGAGGGACATGGTCGCTGTGGCGTCAATCAAATCACTGGCCATTCGAAGACCGATCGGTGCGGTGAACGAGAGGCTCTTGATTTGTCGAGCGACCCCTTTGTCATCCGGATTGAAGCCCTCAGGACAGCCTCCTTCCATCAGCACGCCCATGTTGGCATCATCGAAGAAGGTGGAAGCAAACTTCACCACCGGTGAGGACGGGTTGGCCGGAGCACCCGGATACTTGTTGTCCGGTTTCCCTGCAGATGCGAGGTCGGCGATGCACGACTCAACGCTTGCGACGTCGACCAAATGGGTGACCAGTCCAACATCAGCAGCCGTTTGAGCGTCCATGAAATTGCCTGCAAGCACCGCCCATCGGGCGATTGGAATGCCGCAAATTCGAGCAGGACGTTGCGAACCGCCCAGGCCAGGGTAAATGCCGATGGATGTTTCAGGGAAGCGGAATTGCGTGCGTCGGGTACCAATACGGTAGTCGCACGCCAACGCCAACTCCAGTCCTCCGCCCAAGGCCAAACCGGTGGTCAGTGCCACCGTGGTTTTGGGCGAGGTCTCGAGCATGTTCAACAATTCATGGCCTTCAGCCGTGAAATCGTAAATGTCAGGAATGGCATCGGCTCGAATCTTGTCCACGAAGAACTTCACGTCCGCTCCGGCCACGAAGGCTTTGCCAGCTCCATCCAGAACGATGGTGTGAACGTCGTCATTGCTGTTGGCGGCTTGGACGGCTTGAGTGAGCTGTTGCACCACGGTGACGTTGAGCGCATTCATGGCTTCGGGTCGGTTGATGGTGACGGTGGCTACGCCGTTGGCAATCGCCGTGTCGACGTAGGAAAACGACCAGGCACGACCGCCCTGTTGGGAAAAGAAAGCAGGAACATGCCAACCCTCTCCAGCCAGCTGACCGTAGGCTTGCGCCATGCGGCAGGCTTCACCAACACCGATTCGATTCATCATTTCAAACGGTCCACGCGCCCAACGAAGGCCAACCTTTGCACCTCGGTCCACGTCTTCCATGCTGCAGACGTCTTCCTCAACGATTTGTGCAGCAACGCCGAAGACCACGCCCAGCAATCGCTCGGACACCAAGGTGTATTGCTCGTCGGTGTAGGCGGCATCGCCGGATACATCCCACTGTTCGTTGGCTTCAACCAACGCACGAAGGTTTGCAGCACCGGTGTAACGAGGGGTGGCGAGTTGGTCAGCGAGGTAATCGGTGGAATGCAGGGCGATGGGGGGCCCGGTCAAATTCATCAAACCGAAGGGGCCCAAGCCGATACGGAAGGCTTTGCAGGCGATGGCGTCGATTTGTGCAGCGTTGGCGGCACCCTCTTCAAGCAACAAGCAGGCCTCGTTGAGCCAAGGTACGAAGAATCGGTTCACGACAAAGCCGGGTCGGTCAGCGCACACAATGACCACCTTCCCGAGCATCTTGCAGTACTGCACCACCTTGTCCACGGTCTCTCGACTGGAGGCTTGGGCGGGAATGACCTCCACCAAGCGGTTCTTGGCGGGGTGGTAGAAGAAGTGCAGGCCGACAAAACGGTCGGGTCGACCGGTGGCTTCGGCCAACGCATTGACCGACAGCGAGGAGGTGTTGGAAGCCAGAATGGTTCCCTCGTCACAGGCTTCGTCCAGCGCCGTGAACACCGCTGTTTTGACGTCGAAGTCCTCGAAAACGGCCTCGATCACCAAGTCGGTATCGGCGGCGGTGTTCTCCACCCCCACCACCCCGGCAATACGGCCTTGGATGGCTTCAACTTGAGCGGGTGAGAAAATCCGGCGTTCGACCGCTTCTTCGAGGAAGTTGGCGATGATGGATTGACCTCGCTCCACCCATTGGGATTCTCGGTCCACCATTTGGACATCGAACTCTTCTTGTGCACTCTTTTGAGCAATTCCCGAGCCCATGTTGCCGGCACCGACAACCGCCACGCGTTGGATGGGTTGTGACATGAATCAACCGAATCAAAGGCTACTCATGAAGCATTTGGATGGTCAGGATGAGGAAATTTCAGACCATGCCTGCGATATATCTCGGTAGAAGCGTTCAGGCGAAAGAAACGCCACGTGGGCCATGAGAGAAGCATCCGGCGCTCTGGGGGCTCCGTCTCGCTGTTTCCATCGAGCGTGAACCTCAACAACGGCCTCTCGCCATGCATCGAAGTCTTCGGCGGGCAGGCATCCCCCCTCCGGCATCAATTCGTTGTGGGCGGGTTGGTCGGAGGCCAGCACGGGCTGTCCAGCGGCCATGGATTCAACAGGAGGGTAGCCAAAGCCTTCCGCCGCTGAAGGGAACAGCAAGGCTTCGCACGTCCAGCGATAGACATTGAGCACCTCGTCGCTGATGTTGCCGCCAACGTGGCGCCACTGAACACCGTGTTGAGCAGCCAACGCGCTGGCGTTTGGCCCACCCACCGGGCAGGCATCGCCCCCGATGTGGTGGACGACGACCTCCGCTGCAACATCATCGGGTAAGCCCCCCAACATTTCTGCGAGGAAGGCAAGGCGTTTGCGAGGATCGTGGCTGCCAACCACCAGCAAATGGCAACGTTCGTTGGAAAGTTCGGCAGGTGGTTCTGGCTGTGTGGTCGGTGGAGCGTAGTTCTCAGCGGCCAAAGCGTAGGGGATTTGGTAGAGCGGCATGTCCGGAAAATGCGTTCGGCACATCGCCGCCGTTGCGTCCGTGTTGCAGATGAAGGCGTCGGCTCGACGAAGTCCACGCATCAGGTTGCGCAAGTCTCGACGACGTATTCTCGAAGGGCGTTGTTCACCGACTTCGATGGTTGCACCGGACAAGGTCATGGTGGTCGGGAAGAGGTGGAAAAAATCGTGCACGTAAACCACGACAGGCACGGGTGAATTGCTCGGAATCAAGTGAGCCTGTTCCTGGTCGCTGACATGAACAAGCTGAACCTCTCCCTTTCGATGGAGCCTTTGTACGGTCTTTTTCACCCGCTTGGGATGTCGAAACCATCGCGTCAGCACTCGGGCGAGGCCCGAAGGTCGCTGCCCCAAATCGTATTCCTCAACCCCTGCAGACATCCATCCGTCGAACCGGCTATCATCAAGGGCTGTTCGGAGGTCATGAAAGGCGCCGCCCAAGCCTGAATACGGCGTCAACGCTCCACCACGTACCAGCAACACACGGCTTGCGTCGGATGACCCTGCCGTTGGTGCCATGGTTGTGGGAGGATGGGCCTCCTCTTGAAGCAATCACCTCGGTGCGGGACGCAGGGGCGGTTCCTGCGTCTTCGCGAAAGCAAAGTGTGGAAAAGAAATCAAGTAGTCTTGGCATCTCAGCCGAGTTGAACGACCATGCCAAGTCCACCGATGAACCTCCCCGCAGAAGACTTTGAGGCCGTTCAACAGGGGATTGACCAAACCATCACGGAAGGCACCCGAATCCGTAAGCGGTTGGCCAAGTTTTCCAATCAAGGGGCGTACGACGCAGCCTGGGAAGTGGAGGCGGCGGTTGAGGCGCTTCATGTGTTCGGCTCACGTTGGACCATCGAAATTCTCTCCACGCTCTACATCACCGGTCCACGCCGATTCAACGAGATGAAGAACATGCTCACCGGTATTTCAAGTCGAACGCTCTCGGATAAACTCCGTTTTCTGACCGACGAAGGCTTGGTGTTGCGGGTGGTCAACGATGGACCGCCGGTCAAGGTCAGCTACGAATTGAGCCCCCACGGACAGACGTGTGGACGTCTTCTGTCCCCGCTGGTGGCCCACCTCAAAATCGTGGCAGGTTCGGTCCAGTCACGGTGATCGGGGTTCAACCCGTGCTTGGTGAACCACTTCGCCTGTTTGCAAATCAAACGCCGTCAAGTGATGCGCACCGTCTTGCCCGTGGAACAAACATGTGTCCACTCCGATGGCTGCACTGCGGCCGTCCTCAAGAACAACGGTGCTGTACCAGACCTTCCCCCAGTCTTCGATGGAAAACCCAGGCAACGCTGCCGTCGGCGTGTGACCAAAGATCACGGTTCGTTTTGCATCCACCGGTTCACTGGCCTCGTGAAACGGGCGGCGAATCCACAGGTAGTCGTCATCGGTTTGGTCGTCGGGCGACTGACCCGGTCGGTATCCAGCGTGAACCAAACGCCATTTTTCCAGCACGATGTGACGTGGAAGCGTCGCCAACCACGCTCGGTCCTCGTCCACGCGTTCGTGCATGGCCACCTCATCCAATCCATCACCATCCAATCCAAACGCACGCTCGTAGGAAAACACGGTTGAGGCCCCGCCATTTCGCCACCAAAGTGCAACGTCCATGTCGTGCATTGCCAGCCGGTCAGCGTGAAATTGTTCCAGCATCATGGCTTCATGGTTGCCAAGCACGCTGGTCATGTTGGGATGCTCCCTTATGGTTTGGAGGACACCGAAACTGTTGGGTCCGCGGTCGATCAAATCGCCCAAAAACACGACCCAATCATGCGCACAAAGGTTGAGCCTGTCGAGAAGAGCCCGCATGGTTTGGTGAAATCCATGAACGTCTCCTACCACCCATACGCGATGACCCTCCTCGAGCGCTGTTTGCAGGTTCTTTTCTAGCGCAGTGTCCCGAAAAAATGTTGATTCGTTCATACATAGAGAAGGTCGTTTGACCGTATATGAACGCTCCAAGTTCAGGCTACAAAGGCTGCACGAAACGACGATGGTTTAAGGGAGGAGAAGCACAACCTCCCATCATGCCTCTCTTGGCTCAGTGGACCCGTCAGCGGCCTTGGCTCGCAGCCGGCCTGGCCGGAGCGGCCAGCGGCGTGGCCGGTTTGGCCGGAGGATTGGCCACGGTTGCTGGAACGATGGGGGCCATGGCGTTTGGCGGCATCTCAACCAAGCGGACGGCATCGTTGGAGCATCCACTTCGTCGGCGCATCCTCAAAACACTCGAAGATCGACCTGGATTGTGTTACCGGGAGCTCCAAACCGTGATGAACACCGCCAACGGCACCCTGCGCCACCACCTCGACGTCCTTCAAACCCGTCAGGCGGTGACGGTGCTTCCCGTCAACGGGCGAACCTGCTACTTTGCAGGCGGGCCAAGCCAGGTGGAAGTGTTGCGGAGCACCGTGGTGGGCCAAGAGCGCATGGCGCAACAACTGCCCATCGGCCTGTCTCTTGTCCAGCGTCAAATTTTGGAGAACATCGACCGAGAGGGCATCCCCCGTTCCCAAGCCGAATTGGCTCGGCGTCTCGGCCGAACACGTGCCACGGTGCACAGCGCCGTGAAGGTGTTGCGTCGCCGCGGTATCCTCAGAGAAGGCAGCATTGAATTGATGCCGCACATCGATTTGGAAATTTACACCCGTCCCGCACGGGGCGTTGATTACGAGTTCATTGACGAGCGTCGAGCATGGTGACGGCTATCGTCTCACCCTCTCAAAATTCGTCATTCAGACAGGAATTAATGCACAGGGTTCAAAGCCTCTCGCCAACGGCTGTTCGCCATGTTCGCACTCCGCTTGGTGGAACACCCGCTTCCCTCGGTGGACAGGGATGTTGACGCCCTGATCGAATGGATGATCGACACCTTGTCTTTGGTTCGCAAGCGAGGCGACGCCACGGCGGACCTCGGGCGTGCAGGGGTGGTCCACCGCTTGCTGCGCGACCACCTCTTCGGTGCTCCGGGCCAAGCCTGGGACGCACAGATGCTGGCCGACGAACTCGCACAAATGCCAGCTGCGCTCAACCATCATCTCGGGCGGTTGGTGGAAACGGGCTTGATTGGAACGACCAACGAAGGAAAAGGATGGAGGAAATACTACCTGCGCGGCGGTTCGCTCTCAAACGCTGTGGCCCACCTTCAACAACACAGCAACCTCATCCTCAACCAGCGAATGGCGATGCTCAACGAGCGCTGGTCTCGGACCGGTGAACCGCTTCCTGTCGAACTGCCTCAGGACGAATCGGCCCCGTTTTCCATCGGTTTGGTCGACCACCGACCCGTGCCAACCGATGCATTGGGCGACGCTTTTTCCCATTGGATGAACGATTTTGGCCTGCTCGGGGAACGTCCAGGCCAAGAGTTGGCAGAAGATTCGTTATCGGTGTCGCTGTTTGCGACCTTGTTGTCGCGTGACCTCCCGCTTTCGCTGGACGAGGCCGCTGAACTCCACGATGGACAGAAGGCCCGCGTGGGACGTATTCTCGACCGTTTTCGAGCGTCTGGAATGGTCGAGCGAGTACCGCGAACCGACCGCTTGAACAGCGCCCTTTGGAGCGCCATGACCACTCAATACCAGCGAAGAGGCGAAGACTGGATGCTGAAGAAAGGCGGGTTCCAGCGGTTGTTGAACGAACAGCAACAAGGTGGGCTTCTCAAGTCGTTGGCAGCGGGAGCACTCTCGGTTGAAGCGGTTGAACAGCACCTCGCCAGCGTTGAAGCACGGGAACAAATGCTCCTGCTGAATCTGCTTGGCGGCCGATTGCCGATGGGCTACCGAATGGCAGGTTCAACGCCCTCCATCGTTCAGCGCCATGTTCAGGATCGACTTGACCGCGTGCTGCGCCGCATGGTACGTGTGGCTGGCTTGTTGGACGAGGCCCTTGCTGAGCATCATCCATGACGGAGTGGGCAACGTGTCGGCATTCATCGGAGCCAAACGAGGGACGTGGGAAGGCGAGGAGCGCCCGTTGTACTTGGCGCCGATGTCGGGGGTCACCGACCTGCCGTATCGATTGTTAGCCAAAGAATGCGGTGCTGATTTCACCATCACGGAGTTCACCAACTCCACTGCGCTGACGCGTGAAGCAGCGACGTCGTGGAGACGCATGGAGACCCACGAAACCGAAGTACCGTTCATCCCCCAAATCTTTGGAGGCGACCCCGGCGACATGGCCACGGCTGCAGAAATGCTGGCCCCCAGTGCCGATATTATCGATTTGAACTTCGGGTGTCCGGCTCCAAAAGTCACCAACATCTGTGCCGGAGCCGCCTTGATGGGGGAACCCGACCGATTGGTCAGCATGGTGGAAACCATCGTCAACCGAATCGACATCCCTGTGACGGCAAAAATGCGCTTGGGCACCGGCAAGGGAGCAAACAACGCCAAGGACCTCTGCGTTCGACTCGAAGAGGTGGGCACCCAGCGCCTGTGCATCCACGGACGCACACTTCGGCAACGCTATGCCGGACAAGCGGACTGGTCCAGCATCAAAGAGGCCGTTGAAGCCGTGAACGTCCCGGTGGTGGCCAACGGGGATGTGGTTGACGCTGCTTCAGCCGCTGCTTGTCTCGAGCACACCAACGCCTCAGGCCTCATGATTGGGCGAGGAGCCATCGGTCGTCCAAGCGTCTTTGCCGACATCAAAGTCGGTTTGGGATGGATGGAGATGGAGTCCTTGCCTTGGGTCGTCGCCAACGACGACTGGCACGCACTCTCAGAGGTGGGCAGGTCCTTTGCCAGTCGGAAGTGGTGCTGGGACCGGTACGTCGAACTCTCGCATGCCACCGTTGGACTGCAGGGAAAGTGGATGCAACGCCACGCCATCGCGTTCACCAAAGGCTTGCCGGGAGCCAAACGGGTTCGGACCTTGATGCACGAACAAGACACGAATGAAGCCATGGCAGCAGCGATCAGCGCCTTCCTTGAAGGACGGGCGTGATTTTCAGAAGGTGGATTCCCAGTCTTCGAGGTCGTTGGCCGCAGCCCAGTCCTCGTCGGTGGTTTCACCACGAACCTTGAGCACTTCTCGAGCCAAGAGCCAGTAGATGAGCGCAAGCGAACGGCGTCCCTTGTTGTTGGCTGGGAGAGCGATGTCGACGTTGCGGAGGTGGTTGTTGGCATCGACGATACCGACGATGGGCAAGCCCGATGCAACCGCTTCGCGGAGGGCTTGCTGGTCGTTGGCGGGATCGGTGACGAACAGGATGTCGGGCTCGATGTAGGAACGAAGCGCAGGGTTGGTCAAGGAGCCGGGAATAAAGCGTCCAACGGCGGAGGTGGCACCGATGGCTTCAGCGAAAAGACGGGCAGGGCGCTGTCCGTATTGGCGAGCGCTGACGACCATGATGGCTTCCTTCTCGTAGGTGTTGAGCAAGGCAGCAATGGAGCGAATACGGGCGTCCGTGGTTGGAATGTCCAACAGGTAGAGACCGTCTTCGCGGACGCGGTCGATGAACCGGCTCATGTCCGAACTTTTCTGTTGGGTACCAATGTTGACGGCGTTCTCCTCATAGGTTTCAGCGGAGACCAGCAATGATGTTTCGTCGGACATGGTGAACCACAGCAAGCCGCCCACAAACCCCCCATATTAAACCGCTTCGTCCGCCATTGCCGAGCAGAGGTTGCCGGAATGGGCTTGGGTATGCCGCCCTAAGGTATGAAAAACAGGACGGTGCTGGCGTGCACATGACCGACGGGGAGGAGGATGGTTTCGACGGTTCTCCCCCTTCGCATCCTGACGCCACGTTACGGAAAGATGGGTTTTGGGTCGGCGAGAACGACACCCCACTGAGCGTCAGCGCCAGCGATTTGGAACGGTACACCTACTGCCCGCTCTCCTGGCACCTGGCCTCAACCGGCCACTCGGGAAAGAGCGCTGAGATCGAGGAAGGAAAGCAACGCCACCAAGAGATTCACGCGTCCATTGAATCGATGCAGAGTCACCAGTTCAAAGCTCGACGAAATCTGTTGATTTGGCAGTGGTGGTTTGGCATCATCGTCGTGCTCACCATCGACACGGTGGCGTTTCAGAACGCTGACAACATGACCTTCGATGTGGTGGAGTTCTCGAAGCTTTTGGCCATCACGGCCCTGGCCTGTTTACTGGTCGGCATCGGAGCGGTCTTTCTGCCGTGGCGAACGCTCTTCGGGGTTCGCGCATGGTACGAACCTCCAATGGTCTTCACGGGAGATCCGATGCTTGTCGAACCGGTGTTTGAACCGGTTGGGTTTCGTGGCGGCTGGCTCGAAGGGGGATGGATTGAGGCCGCCATGTTCATCTCGGCCATCGTCTTGGCTTTACACGCCATCGCCCTGCAATTTGCCGTCAACCAAGAACAAGCAGCCTATGTGTTTGCCGTGACGACCATCGGATGGATGCTCCTGGCCTCAATCCGTCTTCAGCGCGCCCTGATCAACAACAACGAGGCCCGTGTTCTCGCCGCCAAAAACAACCTTTCCCCGACCGCTGAGGTGACCTATTCCGATGACGAGGCAACAGCGAGTTTGCTCGTTGACCAAGAAACCGGCCTGCGAGGTCGCCCGGACCAAATCGTCATCATCGACAACGAGTTCATACCGGTTGAGCAGAAAACAGGAAAAATTCCCGTGAAACCTCACGACTCTCATGTCCTCCAATTGTTGGCTTACACTGCTTTGGTGGAAGCTTCAACCGGTCGTACACCCCCCTACGGGTTGCTTCGTTACGGTGAGCAGGATTTGCACCAAATCCCGTGGAACGAAGAGGCAAAGCAACGCTTGTATACAGCCATCAAGACCATCCAAACCGCCATGGCCAAAGGTGGTGCAAAGCGGAATCACGACCGGGAAGGAAAATGCAGAAGCTGTTCCCGCCGTTACGCCTGTGATGAACGACTTGTCTGAGGTCAGAAACAATCCTCAACCAGCGGGTATTGGACACACGTGTTGGTCACGGTGACGATGACCAAGAAGTTGTCATGAACTGCGTTCAAGGTGCTTTCACCACCACCACGAGCACGGACATCCAACACCCATTCGCCGAGGGGGAACGAGGGATTGGGTTGCAACCGTTCTTCAAGTGGGCTTGCGTCTTCGCTGACATCTTGTTCCCACTGCACCACGCCGTTGCTATCGGTCAAGGTTGCGTGGACATAGTGCGATTCGTTGTCGATGAGAAGGTCGCCGATGAGCGGTGACTCGGACAGCTCAAAGGTGACTTTGAAGTAAATGCCAATCTCGGTGGTCTGTTCGGTGACCGTGAAGGTTGACCGGTTGACATATTCTTCAGCATAATCGGCGAGCGAGGTGAATTCGTGAGAAACCGTGATCTTCTTGTTGTTGAGGCTGTCGTAAGCCGGCTCGCGTAGGGATTCAACGGATTCGCGCGCCGCTATCAACCCCATGCAGCCTGACGTGGACGCCATCAACACCGCCATCAGCAACACGGCTCCAATGCGAGGCGTCGCCATGGTTGAGACCACCGGCCTGCAACCTATGAAGGCGACGATGCCGTGCTTCCCAAGCCTTTGAAAACGCCCCCGTCTTGCGAGCAGATGTCTGAATGAAGCGAACACAAGGCCGAGCTCCGGCGATGACGACCCCTATGAACGCCGACAGACACTCAACCAAACCGGGCACCGCAGGTACCGCATTCAGTTGCATCAGCCGGGAGATCAGCTCCACACGCACCGCACTCATCGGTGGGCGTTGAGGCCGCTTCCTGTTCGGCCTTTTGTCGGGACGTTCGGCGACGAGCGGGTTTCACTTTGCTGGCTTCCTCTTTCAACTCAGCATCGGACTTCATCGAGGCACTGAGCGGGACATCGTCATCGTCGAAACTGAAGTTCGCCGTTGCTTCGCTGACCTCGTTTCCGGCGAGCGAAGAATCCGTGATGTTCATGCCAACCTTGACCTTCTCACCGGGCAGAACGCCTTCCTCACCTGTGATTTCGAAGAGTTGCTCGCGGATGTCAGCGTCAGAGGCACTCAATTCGCCCGTGTCTTCTCCAAGTGACTTCAACTCACCCTTCTCGGAGAGGAAGGCGTCCAGGTCGTGATCAGAATCCATGTCTTTGGTCGTTCGTAGGGTGGTGGTCACTTGCGACTTGTAGGCCTCAACTTCTTCTTCCGTCATCTCTTCCATGGCCAATTCATCGGCAAAGCGTCGGTCGTAGGCCGCCTCGACCTCTGCCTCAGCAGCCACAATGTTGGTGTCCCATTCTTCCTCGAGATGCTCTTCATCGAAGCCGAAGTCCTTGACCGCATCGGCGAAGTTCTGCGTACCGGTGACGATTCGGTCGTCGTCGTCCTCGGGCAAGGCCACCTCTTCTTTGACCACTTCTCGTCGCTCTCGTCGCT
The DNA here is from genome assembly GCA_049617635.1 of Candidatus Poseidonia sp. Classification (GTDB taxonomy): domain Archaea; phylum Thermoplasmatota; class Poseidoniia; order Poseidoniales; family Poseidoniaceae; genus Poseidonia. The sequence goes on along the minus strand of JBMZJQ010000023.1, from coordinate 11,892 downwards.
CTCGTCGCTCAAAGAAGGATGAAACGTCTTGGTAGGCGCCGCAGTAGGCACAGTTTTCGATGAGGTCTGGAATGGATTCGCCGCACTCGTTGCAATCGTGGAATTGGGAGCGAGCTTTCTTTAAGTTGAAGACACAATGTGGACAACGGTCCTCGTAGCCCTCCAACTCGCCGTCGCAAGCGGGACAATACTCGTAGATATCGCGCTCAACTTCCTCTTCGCGTTCGCGTGTTAGCACGATGGCAGCGACCAGCACGCCAAGCAACACGAGTGCTCCCAATCCAAACAGCGTCATGGTCCCCATGCCCGAAGCGGTGATGTCGCCGTTGTCGCCTGAGGTCGTGGCAAGCGTGGCAAAGGAACGGGTGAAGGTCATGCTGATGGAGGAATCCTCGGGGATCATCCGCACGGTGGTTGTGGAGGCGGTGGCTGAAAAGGTGCAACTGAGTGTAGCGCGGTCACCTCGGTCAACGATGTTCACCACCATGGTGTCAATCACCGTGTTGGAACTGTCCTGGCAGGTGTAGGCGGCATCACCGGTGTTTTGGCTGGTGAGACCGATGTTGAGGGTGTAGGCCTCGCCATCTTTCAACGGCATCGTGGCTTGGTTGCCATCGGCATCCAGCACTTCCAAGGAACCGTAGTCCCATTCCAACTTGAGTTTGGACTCGACAAGAACCGTTCCCGTGGCAAAGGAATTTTGCTTGTTGGAATCCCAACTTCCCTGAGCAGCCACCCATTGCGCTTCAAACTCAGCGGTATGTGCTCCCAAGGCCGTGCTGAGGGACACCGTCCACGTGAAACCCGAACCCGCTGGCAAATTGATGGGAGGCGAATCGCCCTCGAGACCGTCAAAGGTGTAGTGAAGGAATCCCGAAACAGCGATGTCGCCCGTGTTTTCCATGTACACGCGCCAAACAATATCTTCACCGCCTTCTACCGAGGGCACTTCAGGAAGGGCGTTGGCGTCAACGTACACGTCAGGTATGGGGAAAATCGTGAGGATACCCGAAACCATGTCGTTGCTGGTGTCTTCTTGCTCAAAACCGGGTTCGTTGAAGGGGTTGATTTTGGCGGTGACCACATGGTCTCCATCGGGCAGGGAACTGAGCGTGCTCGCGTTCACCACGGTGCTGAACACCTCTTGACTGTAGCCAACGCCCGTGAAACTGACGGTGAAGGTTGGGGTGGTGATCAGACCTCCCGAAGGGGTTGATAGTTGAAGCCAAACGGGAACATCAAGTGGGCCGGTGCCGTTGGTTCGCACCATGGTCCCCTCAACGGTCCATGGGCCTTCCAGGGCGCCGGGCTGGGATGAAACGGTCAACTCACCCGAAAAACTGAGGTCCATCCGAGTGGAAACCACCAATTCAGCGACGGCTTCTTTGTTGTTTTCAGACGCTTCCTCAACAACGTTTTCTGCATCGGACGTCACTGTAATGTCGTGCGTTCCGCTGGGGGGGGCTACAATGGAGGTGTAGACCCACGTCGAGGCCCCTGCCGTCAACGCAGGGGTATCGAGCATCACATCGTCGGCACCGGGCACCTGTAGCAAGAGTTTGCTATCGGAGGCGTTCACCGTACCGGTGTTGGTGACTTCAACGGCCACGTCAACAGTATCACCTGCATACACCACCGAGCCGTCACCAAGCGTGAACGTCTCCACTTGCAGGTTGGCCAAGCCACGAACAGTGAAGGTGTACTTGAAGCTCGCAGGGTTGGCCCCGTTGGCGGCCCATTCAATCCAAACACTTTGATCGCCTTGGACGAGATTTGTCAGGGTGGCGGTGGCGGTATAAACGGAATTACCATCGATGTTCACCTGGTCTTGAAAAAATCGGTTGCTAAGTTGTTTGCTTCCCTGGTAAAACGCCACGTCGACATTGAACGCTGTGCTGCTTTGGCTGTTGAAAAGCGCAACGGAAATGTCCACGGATTGGCCCATGGCGGGGTTGGTGGGCAACAACGAAACTTGGGCTGTGCCGGCCTGAACGCCACCGCTGTCCTCCGCGTGGACGTTGAACGGAAGCATGCTCAGCAGCAGCATGCACAGGATGGTCGTCACCTTGGCCTTCCGCTCCATGATGGGGTTAGAGCATGCAAAGCACTTGAACCCATCTCCCCTCACGCCCTCTTTCGCCCGTTGCTTGATGCCCATCCGCCTCGCTGAAGTGGACACGCAGAACCGATTTTGGGCCGTGGACGGAAGGGGAGAATTGAAGGCAGTCCGTGGGTGTGCAGACCACATGGGCCGTGGTGCAAACGCAGTTTGGCTCGTCACCCTGTTGCTCGTTTCGTTGCTTCCTCTCTCCAGCAACTCCTTGATGTCGCCTCACCATGCGTTGGATGAAGGACCCGTCATCGCAACGAGCGGTGCCTCCAGCCTCACCATCGCGTTCAGCAACGGGCCCTACCAAGACGATGACGTCAAGGGAACGAAGACCTTGACGTTCGCTATTTCTGGAACCGGTACGTTGGATTCTTTGCTGGTGGAACGGACCACCGACGAATCAACGTGGACCACCGTGGTGAACTTGACCTCAACACCTTGGGTCTATCCGTTTGCGACCACCACGGTGACCAACGGCACGTACAAACTTCGCGCATCGGGATGGGACAGCGACACGGAGAGTTTTGCCGTGACCACCACCGATTGGTTCAACATCACCAATCAAGTACCCGTGATCACCACCTTCATGGCGTTGAATCCGGATGCCGGAACAGGTTCCAGTCTGTCTGACCGTGCGTGGTTTAACATCGCATCAAGTGAAGCCATTTCCTTCCGGTGGGGTGCCAGCGATGACGATTTGAAACAAGCCACATTGGCCAATGTTCCCGGCCCTGGAACACCACCCACTGACGGTCCATCCAACCTCGCCTACGGTTGGGATTGGGCCAGCGGGAACATGGCGGAGGGCACCTGGTCCCCTCGATTGACGGTGAGTGACCACTCGGGTCTTACGGCCTCCCAGACCATGTTCATCGGCATTGACCGAACCGGCCCAACCGTTGGCAGCGTCACCGTCGGAGACGGTTCGGCTTGGCACCAATCCGGCACCATCGTCGTCAGCGACCTGACGACGGCAGCCAACGACGGGCTGGGGTCCGGCGTGGCCACCGTGGAATACACCATGGACGGCGCTACGTGGTCCAGCACGGCCAGCGACAGCATCACACTCAACCTCGAGGAAGGCATCCACACCCTGACGTTGCGCGCCGTTGACCGTGTTGGCAACACCGGCGCCAACACGACGGTTCCCATTCAGGTTGACACGACGGCGCCCGTTGGCCTGTCGTGGGTTGTGGACGAGTTGACCACGAGTCGCGTGGGCCCCGCCAGTATCACTTTCTTGGCCGAAGATGCCGATTCCGGGATTGATAATTCCTCTTCCTACCTGCAATACGGGTTTGATTCCAACGGCGTTGGTGAAACACCCGACCTCTCCGGTCGATGGCTCACCATGGGCGTGAACGGCCTTTCAGGCCAAGTTGGCTTGGCCAGTTGGGCAACCAAATCCCGTCAGCATTTGATGCTGCGAGCCGTGCTGGTGGACGAGGCAGGCAACAGTTTCACCACGCAAGCCTCATCCTACCAAATCTTGCCGGGCTTGGACCTGTATTGGAACCTGAGCGAAACCAACCTCGACCGCATCATCGTACGGCCGGGTGAACAAACGGGCAACGTCACCATCACCAGCGTGCTCGAATCCAACGAAGATTACGGAGGCAGCGTCATCGTCCGTTTGGAAACGGCGCCTGCAGACCGAACGGCCAGCGTGGCATGGACGGTGATGGAAACGAGAAACCTGCCTGCAGGAACCCTCTCAAACAGCACGGAAACCATCGTTTGGCAATACACCGTACCGAGGGCAGGACAGTTCGACCTGCGCTTGGTCATCGATCACGCCAACGTCATTGATGAGTACGACGAAGGGAACAACAACAACTACCTCGTGGTCACCGGAGCATCCCTCGACAGTCCCGGGCTGGTCCCGTCCTTTGCCCCCTCCATTCTGGTGCTGCTGCTCGTTGGCTTCGCTCTCTCGTTGCTCCAACGCAAGACAAGGGATTGAAAAGCGTCGGGCCTCACGGCCGACCATGCGCCAGACGCTTCCTCGTGTACCCAAAGACCGCATCGCGGTCATCATCGGGGCCAAGGGAGCGACCAGCAAGGCGATTCGAAACGCCGCTGGATGTCAGAAATTCATCATCGATTCCGAGTCAGGCGATGTTGAAGTCGAATGGGGCGAGCCCGGCTCGTACGACCCCGTGAAAGCCATGAAACTGCCCGATGTGGTGAAAGCCATCGGACGAGGCATGGCACCGGAGGCAGCAGTGAAACTGCTCAACGACGACCACTTCTTCGAACTCGTGGATTTGCGTGACTACGTCGGCAAGCGGTCAAACCAGCAACGGCGCATTCGAGCCCGCATCATCGGCCGGCAAGGAAAAATTCGCAAGTTGATCGAACAACTGACCCAGACCCAAATCAGCATTTACAACTCAACGGTGGTCCTCGTCGGCGAAGAAAGCGGCTTGTTCGCTGCTCGCCAAGCCATCGAAATGCTCGCAGGAGGCGCTGAACACGGGACCGTCATGGGCTTCTTGGAACGCGACCGAAAGCGTGCTCGTTTGGAAGCGCGTTCGTTGGACCATCACGAGGAGCGTGAAGAGCGCCGCCCAGACGACGGCTTCGAAGGGCTCGTTCCAGGATTGGCCGAGATCACCAATCGTCGTGACCGCCGTATGCGGGCCGCTCAGGTGGACCCCGATGACGATGAAGCGGTGGCTGAAATGATGGAACTGGCCGATGACGAGGTCATCACGTGGGAAGAAGAGTGATCACTCCTCTTCCCTGTCAATTTGGACCAACCCTTCCAAATCCATGTTGAGCACGTCGTACATGGCTTCGGCAAGGTCGACCGCCAACCCGTATTTCTGCCCCCATTCCACCAGCCGCGTGACGTCTCGCACAAGGAACTCTTGGGCCTTCGGGTGGCTTTCGACCACGGCTTGACCGACGTCGATCACGCAGGCACGGCCGTCGTGCCAGAGGATATTGTAGGGCGAAAAATCACCGTGAACCATCTCGGCCTTCTGCCACGAGACGGCGAGGAAGCGCAACAGGTCATCGTACACGGTTTGTACGTCGTCAACGTCAACCTCTCGCAGTTTGGGTGATGGTGACGTTGCGGTTCCAATGTATTCCATGACGAGCACGTTTTTGTGCACGCCCAGCGGTTCGGGAACATTGAGTCCCCATCGGGCCAATCGGTTCAGGTTGCGGTACTCCTTCCGGACCCAAACCTCGACCAAATCACGATGTTTTCGACGCAATCCAGTGAAACGAGGATCACCTTCGATGTACTGAATGAGGTTCTTGAAAACGGCGTTGGAAGTATGGAAAATCTTCACCGCCACGGGTTGGCCTGCAAGGTTGGTACCGTGGAACACGTGAGCCTCTTTTCCCCGAGCCACCGGAAAATCCAGGGTCTCGATGATGCCCGATTTCATCAACTTGTACAGAGCCATCAAGGTCAGTCGGTCAAACACCTGATCGAAGACACGTCGGTCAACCCAATCGTATCCTCCGGTGCCCATGGCGCCCTGAATTTTGGCTTCGATGTCTCGAAACATCGTGTTGTAACGTTTCTCCCTCATCCATTCGTAGCGACCGCCCTTGTCACCCAGGCTCTGAATAAACTTCGATTCCTCAGCGCGGTGGTGTTCAGCGTCCAGTTCATCTTCGGTGGGCTTGGACGAGCGACGCTGGCGGCGCTTGCGTTGTTTTCTGGGACGCCCTGAGAGCTCGTCCCAGTCGTCCTCCCGCACCATGCTGCTACCTCATCGACTCAAGAAAACAGGGCGTCGATGTCATCGTCATCGTCGTCATCATCGAACACATCGTCGTCTTCGACCGCTGGAGCAGCTGCCACTTCTACCGGTTCCTCGGGCGTGGCTTCCTCAGCAGCCTCCTCTTCTCCGTCGTCGGCGAACAGGTCGTCATCGTCATCGCCGTCATCCGCAAACAGGTCGTCATCGCCATCGCCGTCATCCGCAAACAGGTCGTCGTCGTCAGCATCTTCAGCCACGGTTGGTTCATCCTCGTCGGGGTCACCAAAGGCAAAGAGATCGTCGTGTTCGCTGTCTTCGTCAAACGAGGCCCCCATGCCAAACATGTCCACGTCATCGGGAAGAACGCCTTTACGAGACAAATACATGGCTTGTGTTTTGGTGTATCGGTGTTTCACGTCGGCTTTGGAGTCTTGGAAATCCCACGGCCAAACGATGATCAAATCGCCTTCACGAACCCATTGTCGGCGGCGCATTTTTCCGGGAATGCGAGCCATACGGGTCTCGCCATCCTCGCACAGCACCGTTACTCGGCGACCACCAAGGAGTTGTTGGGCCAAGGCGAACATTTCGTTGACGCGCTTGTTGGGCATTTTGACACGGATCTTTCCGTCGCTTGCATCATCAGGACTCTCGAGACGGGCGAGTTCTTCCGCGTCCACCTTTTCCTCAAATCTGCGACCCAATCAGTCTCACCTGCTCCTGCCAGCGGCCAACCCTTCTTGAAGTCATCACCCAAAATCGGGGTGTTGAGCCGTGAGGTGCTTACCAAGCGCCAACCAGTGCGTTGGCAGCGGATTCACACAACGCAAGCAGTGGGCCGGCTCCGACACCGAAGTACACCGTGGTGATGAGGCAGGCGACGATGGCCATGCGAACCGGCGAACCCTTTGGTAGCGGTCCTTCGCGGCCTTCTTCAGGCTCGTGGAAGAACATCACGAGGCCAACACGGAGGTAATAGAACACCGAAATGGCCGAGTTGATGACCATCAACAACGCAAGGTACCAGACCCAGTGAATGTCACCGAAGGCCAGGTCGCTGTTGACGGTCACGTCGAGCAGCGCCACCTTCACGATACCCATGATGACCAACAACTTCGAAACGAAGCCTGCGAGCGGTGGGACACCGGCCAAGGACATCATAAAGATGAACATGGCCACGGCGAGGAAGGGTTCTCGCTTGGCCAAACCGCCCAGCGACTCCAAGGTGTGACCGCCCTTTTCAGACTCCAACAACGACAGCACGAGGAAGGCACCGAGCTTGAAGCACACGAGGACGGTCAGGTGGAAGATGAGCGCCGTCACGACGACCAAGGCAGCGTCGTTGCTGAGGTCGATGTGACCGTCCTCCCAGTTCAGGGCACCAATTGCCGTAATGGCCGCCATCATGTACCCAGCATGCGCCACCGAAGAGTAGGCGAGCATGCGCTTGGGGTTGGTTGAGCCAAGAGCAGCGAGGTTACCCCACGTCATGGTCACGACCGAGAGAACACCGAGCGCAACCAGCCACACGGCCGATCCGTCGGTGGCCTCGGGTGAGGCGATGACGAAGAGAAGACGGAGCAACCCCAAGACACCCATGGCTTTGCTGGCGGTAGCAAGCACACCCGCCACAGGCGAGGTGGCGCCTGCGTAGGCGTCGGGAGCAGCGAAATGGAACGGTGCTGCGCTCACCTTGAACCCGAAACCAACGAGCAACATGCCCAAGGCAATGAGCGGTAGCGCTTCCATGCCGTTGCTGGCAAAGGCAGCAGAGAGTTCGGTGAACTGGAGCGAGCCCGACCAGAGGTAGAGCAACGACAAACCGTACAGACCAACGCCAGAGGCAACCGAACCGACGATGAAATACTTCATACCGGCCTCGGTACCTTCCTTGCTTTCCTTCATGAAGGACACGAGCACGTAGGTGGAGAACGAGGCCAATTCCAATCCGATGAACAGCAAGAACAGGTCTTGAGCAAGGGCCACAACGGACATGCCAATACCCGTGGTCATCAGGAGGATGTAGAAGTCAACCTGGCGGCGATTGTTGTACAAACCAGCGGCGCTACGGTCGTTTCGGTTGGTCGCTGGAAGGCGGTTCACCGAGGCAGCGCTGGCCAGAGCCAAGGCACCGTAGAAGATGAGTTCGAACATTCGGCTGAATTCATCGATTTGCAACATGGTGTTCTCGCCCGAGACGATTTGCGTCTTGTTCATTCCACCGAAGAACGAAACCACGGCCAGAACAAAAGCGATGGTGAAGAACACGGTCGCAAAGAGGCCGGGCAGACGTGGGTCGCTGTCGAGCTTGCCTCGCTTGCCGCCCATGAACCATGGAATACGAATCTGCGACAGGGGGAGGCGGAATTTCGCATCGCCGAGGTTCGGCACGATCATGAGCGTGAACAGCCCGATGACGAGCACGAATTCAGGGGCCAGAGCGAGGACAAAGCCTTCGCCAAAGGGTTCAATCGTCTCCATCTCAGGCACCTCCCGTCAGAATCGGAATCAAGAGCGTTTCAAAGAACGCCACGGTCCACCCGTTCATCATGTCAAGAGCAATCCACGGCATGACACCGAAGAGGATGGTGAACGCTGCCATGATGACCATGGCCCACTTTTCTGCATCGGAGATGTCGGGCACGGGCTGACCGTGCAGGCTTTCGGGAGGTTGCGTCTTGTCACCGCCCTCGAAGATGGTGCGCTGCATCGACCAGAGGTAGTACGCAGCGGTGATGGCCAACACAAAGGCAGGACCAACCATCCACAAGACACTCCATCCCTCAGCGGCAATGAAGTGCCACAGAGCGAGGAACATCATCAGTTCAGCCACGAAGCCGGCGAGCAGGGGAAGGCCAAGCGAAGCCATCCATGCGAACATCATGGACGTGGCCAGCCAAGGCGAGTGCTTGGCCATGCCGCGCATGGCGCCAATTTCCATGCTGTGGTAGTGGTGCTTGAAGGCACCACACACAGCGAAGAGCATGGGGCTGATGATGCCGTGAGCGAACATCATGAAGAGCGCAGCGGCCCAACCAAGCGGTTGCATGGTCGCAATGCCGATGAGGATAACACCCATGTGGGACACGGAGGAATAGGCGACCATCTTCTTGAGGTTCGTTTGGCCCAAACAGACCACCGCACCCCATACGAGGGAGACCATACCGAGCGCCAACAACCAGAACTGGAAGTGTTCTGCAGCGTGCGGGAAGAACGCCAGCGGAAGACGGAACATACCGTAGGCGCCCATCTTCAGCATGACACCTGCCAGCAGCATCGAGCCGCCCGTTGGGGCTTGAACGTGGGCATCGGGCAACCAGGTGTGGAAGGGAACCGATGGCAACTTGACGAGGAACCCGATCATCAACATCACGAAGAGGATCTTCTGGAGGCTTTCACCGAGGAACCACGCACCGCCTGCATTGGCCGCTTGGGCGTGCGCCGTCAGGGTTGGGATGTCGAAGGTTCGACCCGTCCACGTGCCTGCATGGCTCAGGTTTTCAGGTTGCAAGAAGTACACCGTCACCAAACCGAGAAGCATGATGACCGAGGCCGTGAAGGTGTAGATGAAGAACTTCTGAGAGGCGTACTTTCGGTCGTAACCACCCCACTTGAGGATGAGGAAGAACATCGGAATCAGCGTCAGTTCCCAGAACACGTAGAACATGAACAGGTCCAAGGCGACGAAGACGCCGATGAGTGCCCCGCCCATCATCAAAATGAGGGGGAAGTACACGGCAGCGTTCTTCTCGTGCCAGGTAGCCACGATGGTGATGGGCAGGAGGAACGTGGTGAGCCACACCATGGGGAACGACAAGGCGTCCATGCCCACGGTCCAGTTGATGCCCAAGGATTCAATCCACGTGTAACGGAACTCGTAGTTGAAACTGCCAAAGGACAGCGTCGCCCAATCGAGCGTTCCTTCGATGTATTGGTTCCCGAAGAACATCGCCGTGGTGAGAGCGAGCATCACCAACGAAAACACGAGGGTTGCCATGCGGATGGTGGAACCCATGCGTTCCCTGGCTTCGGGAGAACACGCACCGACGTAAACCAGCAACACGATGCTGCTGATCAGCGGAAGCCCGACCAGCGGGAGAGAAATCCAGTCGGTCGTCAAGCGACCACCCCCCAAATCAAGCCGAACAGAACCAAGGTCCCAAGCGCCGCCATGAGGATGTAGTCACGTGCAGAGCCTGTGGTCAAGGCTCGCAGTTTGGTGGAGAGTTGCTGCGAAGTGCGCTCAATCGTCTTGACCGTTCCATCGATGACGGTGGAGTCGGCTTCAGCGGCCTTGAACGAGAAGGCAGCCACGATCTTCAACATGGCCATATCGTAGTAGTGGTCGAAGTACAAACGGTTGCTGAGCGCAGTCGAGAAGCCCGATTGGGCAAAGGAACTGTTGTCCCAATGGTAGCGTCCTTTGATGGCCTCGTTGATGGCCAAAACAGGGCCAAACCAAGGCTTGACGGTCTCGCCTTCATCGAGTTTTCCACCGTACAGGGAGAGGGCCAAACCAGGTCCAATCACGGCGCCGATGAACAACGCCACGTAGGTCAAGATGAAGAAGAAGGCCTTCTCGTTGGCGAACACGTGGTCGAGCTCGTACAGAATACCGCCGAGCAAACCGCCGTGGTCCGACATCAAGCCGTATTCAATGTCCGGCGCCCAGTGGGTAAAGCCCATACCGGCGAACAGAATACCTGCCAGACTGAAGAACGTCAGGATGAACAGGGGGGTCTTGATCCAGGTGTTGGTGGGATGGACATGGGCGGCGACTTCGGTCTTTGGAGAGCCTGCAAAGGTCTTGAGCCACATGCGTGACATGTAGAATCCGGTCATGCCGGCACCGATCAGCACGCACATCGCCGGGTAGAAGAAGCGAGGGTCCTCGAGCGCCACGCGCCAGGTGTTGGCGATGATGCCTTCCTTGGACCAGAATCCACCGATGAGGGGGAAGCCCATGATGGAAAGCGAACCGACCAGCATGGCGGTCGCCGTGAGCGGCATCTTGGAGGCGAGGCCACCCATGTTCTCCATCGATTGAGCGTCAAACTCGTCGTGGTGGTCGTGATGGTCATCACCAGCAAGAGAAGCGAGGTGGACTCGGCCGAGGGTCAGTTCCAACTCTGGCACGTTGATGCTTCCGTTGCCGTCCATGTCAAGCGCCTTCATCAGGGGCTGCATTTCCCAAGGAGGAAGGTCGGCGATGTCAGCGTTCTTCAGGGCGGTTTGGAACTCATAGGTGTCCACCTCACCCGATTGGTCCAAGTCGATGGAATTGAAGAAGCCAAAGACGGACTGACCGGTCTCTGCAAGGTAATTGGCGAGCATCAAGAGTTCCTTGGGGTCTTCCTCGTGGTGGTGGTCGTCGTGTGGATGAAGGTGGTGGTGGGCATGGTGCACTTCGTGAATGACCGCACCGCTGGCCATGAAGAGCATGCCCTTCGCCATGGCGTGGTTGAACAGGTGGAAGAGAGCAGCGCCAAAGGCGACGACGACGATGGCGTGAGCCTTGTAGTCGTGGTGCCAGTCAAGCGTGTTGGCGAGGTAGAGTGCTGCACCGAGGCCGGTGAAGATGTACGCCAGTTGCGACATCGTCGAGTAGGCGAGGACCTTCTTCAGGTCGTGCTGGACGAAGGCGATGGCAGCAGCCATGACCGCCGTGGTACCACCAATGGCGGCGATGATGAAGGCCAAATCGGCCAGTTCGCCGTGCATGGACTCCGCACCGAAGAACGGGAACATGCGAGCGACGAGATAGAGTCCAGCGTTCACCATCGTTGCAGCGTGGATGAGGGCCGACACGGGCGTTGGCCCTTCCATGGCGTCGGGTAGCCAAACGTGGAGCGGGAATTGGGCCGACTTGCCCACCGCACCGATGAACATGAGGCCGAGCGCCCAAGCGAGCGTGCCGGGGTTGGAAGCAGCGACCTTGTCGATGTTGTACTCGTTGAAGACCACGGCGTAGTCCAAGGAACCGAAGAGGTCCCACAGCACCGCCAAACCGACCATGAGGAAGACGTCACCCACACGGGTGGTCAAGAACGCCTTCTT
>JBMZJQ010000022.1:0-25199 GCA_049617635.1 Candidatus Poseidonia sp. | reverse complement strand
TTGTTCCACAAGGAAAAGGAATTGCATGTCTACAACGATTTCCTTGTGTTCCCCAAGATGGAGGATTTGAAAGAAACGTTCGTGAAATCTCGTGTCCCCAAAATCTTCACCGGTGCCGTGAACATCCGACAACCCGGTCCAGGTTCAGAGTTTTACTCGCTTCGTGAATACTTCGAAGGTGACTCCTTCCGTGCCATCAACTGGTCAGCATACGCTCGCTCTGGCAAACTCATGGTCAACGAGCGTGAGCGTGACGCCGTGTCCGACGTGATCATCATCGTCGATTCTCGCGCTGTCGCCGAAACGGGCCCGGTGTCTCGCAACGCGCTGGTCTACTCCACCCGTGCTGCGGCATCCTTGGCCAAGTATTTCCTTGGTCGTCGTGACTCCGTTGGCATCATCGTCTACGGTGATGAAGTGGTCAGTGTTGACCGTGACACGGGCAAGAAACAACTCTACGTGATTTTGACCAAACTCGCTGGAGCCGTGGCACGAGGGAACATCCCCTTGCAAGTGGTGGTGAACCGTATTCTGCCTCACATCAACAAGGGAAGCCCCATCATCTTCTTGTCAAACCTCGAAGACGACCCAACCATCGTAAACGCCCTACGAGACTTCCGGGCACGAGACTTCGATGTCACGGTGCTTTCGCCGTCCTCGTTGGAGTTCGAGTTTGATGCCAAGCGCATTGACCGCACCGGGTATGAGGTCATGAAGACCGAACGCGATGTCTTGATTGGTGAGCTTCGTGGTCTTGGCGTGAACATCATGGATTGGGAGCCGGATATGCTGCTCTCCACCGCTCTTGCAGGAGCACGAGGATTCTGAGGTGATACGATGACGATCAACAAACCATCCGCCGACACCTCGCATTTGTACGACGGAAAGACGGTCCGTTCTTCCGCCCCTTCTCGAAAAAAGGCTGCAGGCCAAGTGGGAAGCGGCAGCGATATCCCTCAAGACGCCATTCCAACCGTGGAGATTCCCACCTTCATTGAGAGTCTTCTCGGTGGCCCTCTCGTCCCAAAAATGAAATTCTTGCCTCCGGACAAGATGGTGCAAAATTTGCAAATCGCCGTGTACGGCGTTCTTGTTGCACTCGCCTTCTTGACCTACATCATCTCGCCACCGCAAGGGACCATGTGGTACATCTTGACCGGTAGCCTCGGCTTTGCCAACATCATGCAGCTGGCGGTCATTGCTGGGGCAACCATCCTCGGGTTCATGGGGACCTTCAAGCGTGACGCTCGCCTTTCCTTGGGCAGCAATTTGTTGTTCATCCTCGCCATTCTTCGATTCGCCTCGTCCAAAACGGCTCTCTCCAACGACTTGTTTGGGTTGCAGGACAGCCCAACCATGCTGTCCATTTTGGTCGTTGTCTACTCTGTCCTTCTCATCATGTACTTCGAGTTGAGCAACGGCGTCATCCGCTATTCCATGCTTGACACCAGCATTCGAACCAACGAGGTCTACGTCATGAACCCGAAGAAAATCGTCTCAAAGTACCACCGTTCCTTGGTCATCAACCCCATCCTTGCCACCTTGCTGGCGTGGTTTGTGCTCTCCGCCAACACCATCTTGCCCGCCATCGTTGGAATCTTCTCAGGCGACACCGCCCTCCGGATGAGAGAATCGGTTGAATTGACTTCCGTCTACGGTGTGGCTCTCGGTACGCTGTTTGTGTTCATCACGGTTGGTATCCTGTTTGGCTTGAACCTGCCAACACATTTGCAGCGGTTCCGAGAGCAGCGAGCCGATTGAAGGTCATCACTTGTGACTGGCGATCTTCGTCATCAGTTCGTCCAACAAGTGCGAGATGTCCATACGTTGCGTCAGCATGTGCGTTGATGAGGATGTTACGTGCATTTCTGGGTCTTGAGCAGGTGAACGTTGTTCAAGCATCGAACGCACCACCGCTCCATCCCTGCATCCAATGAACGAAAGCATGGCTGCATGATAGGCATAGGTCGCTTCGGGAACGATGGTTTTGATCACGTCCAAACTCCGGTTGACCTCATGTTGTGGAAACACGAATCGCCAACGGGTTGAGGTGGTTTCAAACGAGCAGATTCGGATGTCCTCTTCGGTCAATCGCTGAATGAGGAGGCTCAGGTCAACCGCAGGGTCTTGTGAATACTTGACGTTCACATCGACGCACGCAACCCGAGGGATGCAAGCGATGCCCTTGATGATGGAGGGCCCTTCAATGTCCGGGCCGATCACGGTTTTCATACCGCTCGTGCCGTGTCCCGTAAGGTGTCGAATTTCAATGGGGATACCCAGTTCGTAAACGGGTTGAACCGTGGCAGGGTGAAGGATGGTGGCGTCAGCATTCGCAAACTCGATGGCCTCGCTGTAGCCCAGATAGGGGATGGGAGACGAGACAACCCCCCAACGAGGGTTGATGGGATAGATGCCCAGCACGTCTTTCCACAACACCACGCGCTGCGCCTGCAGAAGGGCGGCCAGGGCGGTGGCGGTGTGGTCGCTCCCTCCGCGACCGAGAAGTGCAATTTCACCGTCGTTACCTTCTCCAAACCATCCGGTCACCACCGGTACGCCATGGAAGGCATCATGGTCAAGGTGCGTAGCAGAACGCTCCATGTCCACCGTGCGAGCGGTGTGGGTTCCATCGAGGCAAAGACCGATGTCTTCTGCGCCAAGTGGGTGGGCCTCAAAACCTCGTTCGGACAGACTGTGTGCGATGATGAGGGCGGAGAGGCGCTCGCCTGCTGCGAGCAACCGATTGTAGGCCTTCATGTCCTCTCGGTCGCTCGCCAACGCAACCAGCGAGTCCTCAATGCCTCCCAGCACTTTTTGAAAGAGGTCGTAGAGAGGAGAATCGACCAAGGTCGGCACGAATCGCAGGTGGTGACTGGCTAAATCGTTCACCAACCTGCCGGCGTAGCGCGGTTCTTGGGCGGCCCGCATCAATCGGTCGGTGGTTCCCCACAGAGCAGACACCACCAACACCACATGGCCTTCGGCATCTTCAACGATGCCAGCAATGCTCTCGAGGTCGGAGGCATCACGAAGGCAGGAACCTCCGAATTTGTGGATTTCTATCCCTTCAAACACGGTCAAATCCTCCGCGTATCATCAAGTCGGCAATGACCAGGGTCGCCATCGCTTCCACAACGGCCACTGCCCGAGGGCCCAACACGGGGTCGTGCCTTCCCTTCACCACCAGCGGTTCCTGTTGGTTGGTCTCGAGGTTCAGCGTGTGTTGCTCTCTTGGAATACTCGATGGCGGTTTGAACGCCACGTTCACGTCGATGGGCGCACCCGTCGCCAACCCGGCAAGCGCGCCGTCGGGCCGGTCACCTTCCAGAACGGGATGGTCAGCGGTTCCGCCCCATGGAGCATTGTGTTCGCTCCCCTTCATGGATTGGACAGAAAAGCCACGACCGAACTCAACGCCTCGGGCAGCAGGAATCGCCATCATGGCCCGAGCCAGTGCGGGTTCAATGCCATCAAACCACGGTTCACCAACGCCGAGAGGAAGTCCTCCTATGCGAGCGCTCACCCGCGACCCAATGGAGTCACGCTCCGCCCGTGTCGTCTCAATCAAATCGGCCATGGCCTCCGCAGCCGTTGGATCGCGACACCGCAACGCCTCACACGTTTCGTTGGCCCAACGGGGTGGACAACGCTCCATTGATTCCGCTTCAATGGAGCCCACGCCGCTCAAATGGGCTTCAATCGAGATGCCAAAGGAGGCCAACCACGGTTGAAGGACAGCCGCGACAGCGACAAGGGGAGCGGTCATCCTGGCGCTGGAGGTGCCTCCACCACGAAGGTCGGCTTCACCTCGGGTGCGTTTCATCATCACGAGGTCTTGGTGCCCGGGTCGTGGATGGTTGGGAAGAAAACTGTAATCGGATGAACGGGCGTCGTTGTTGGCAATTCTCACTTCGATCGGTTCCCCGGTGGTGAGTCCATCCTTCACGCCGGTGTTCCATTCAACGATGTCGTCTTCCTTGCGTTTGCTGCTGTATCGGCCGCCTGTTTTTCGCAGAGCCATGGCCTTGCTGACAACGGTGTCATCAATCAAAAGACCAGCAGGCATGCCTTCAACGACGGCTCCAACATAGGGTCCGTGACTTGACCCCTCAAGTGTTACACGCAAAGATTCGCCAAGACGCATCTGCATGGAGCAACATCCATCTGAATTCATGGCCCTTTTAGAAGGTGCTCACTCGAGTTCGTCGTCGCCCTCATGGGACAAAAACGTGGTTTCGATGATTTCCGTCCCCTGATGCCGAGTTGAATACCACGATTTGATTCGCTCTACGGTCGGCTTGAGTTGAGCGGGGACCACAATCACCAGCGCAGGACCTGAACCGGAGATGCCAGCTGCCCTTGCGCTGTTCATGAACGAATCGTTGGTCATTTTTCGACCTTCAATGTCGCTCAGGGTCGCAGCGATGCCACGTCCATTCCACGTCATCGCCACCAACGGATTGCCTTGTTGCAACGCTTCGAGTGATTGTTGAAAGGCATGAAGGTGAGGTGCGAAATCTTCCAGTTTTGGTTGGACCTCCCGAGGCCCTCTCAGCACGAGCAATACGGTCCATTCTTCGCTTGCGAGGCCCTGGTCCTCCAGGAGGATCCCTTCTGAAATGGGGGCTTGAACATCAATGAGTTTCCAACCCGGTGCGAGGCAACCCCAAGCATCGTCGATCGAACCGGTGAGTGAGACACCTGCGGCGAGTTGTGCTTGGGCTGCGAGGTGCACCATTTCATGCGGTTCCAACGCCTTGGATGTGGCATCGCATAGGGCCCGAACACCGGCAATGCAGGTTGCTGCCGAGGACTTGAGCCCCTGTTTTGGAGGAATCTTGGAGTTGACGCCCCAGTGTAAATCGTCCTCTTGAACGCCCTTTGGAAGTGGATGGCCGGCATCCTTCCACGCTTCCAGGAGGCATCCGAGCACGTTGTCTGGGTCGTCCACTTCTCGTTTGCTTGGACGGTCGAGGACGCGCACCGTGATGGGCAGGTCAAGAGCCATGCAGGCCCCGTAACCGAGTGCTGCAGCATGGAGAAGGCTGCACGCACCGTGTGCGGTTCCTTTGCCCAATACGGCCATTGTTCAACGCTCCTCCACATGCCCTCCTATGGCCTTCCCGAGATGGCGTGAGCCGTGCCCAATCCACCCCAACACCACCTCATTGGATTCAAGAGAGGTGACGGAGCGTGCTTCGGCAAGGTCGGAAAGAAGGCGGACGGTTTCTGCTTGTTGCATGTAGACATGGGATTCATTAGGCTTCTGTTCGTTATTCATCGTGGGTATTACCACGATTTTCAGCATGGGGCGGGGCTCAATTTTCAATCGACCAAGAACTACCGGACGTGTGCTTCCGTCGGTGGAGACCGCGAGGACAACATCCCCCGACGCCAAATCAGCCATGTATTTCGTCGTGCCATCGGCCATCATGATGTAGGAATGGGGAGCGCCGGCATTGACGCGAAATGGACGAGTAGGCACAAAGGTCGAGGGGATTGTTTCGCTGTGAATCAACACCATGCAGGCAGCACTTGAACCGACAAGCACGCCCTCGCCTTGATGAAAGTGAGAAAGGAAATCCAAACAATAGCGGTCACCGACGCCCGCTTGTTCAACCGATGCGACGATGAGAGGCACGAGTTGAACCTGTTCGGTTGCTTCGTCGATTGGGGTCGCCGTTTCCTCGGATTCTTGACGCTGTGCACGCACGCTGAGGGCTGCATCGATCATCTCCACGTCGTTGGGAACGACAAGGGCGTCAACCCCTTCCTGAAGGGCGAAACCAGCGCCCTGGGCTTGGAGAGGTGAGGTGATGAAGGCTGCAATCTTGGTGTGGCTTCCTGTGCGGGAAGCAATGAGATTTTCAAGCGGAATCATCGACCAGTCAGTGCATTCGACGAGAATCCAGTCAACGCTTCCAATGAGCGATACACCGTCTGCTTGGTCGCTTCCTTGTTCAATGCGAATATGGGCGCCAATCACGCCGGTGTCGTCTGAGAGCACGCCGTCGACCAATGTGAGATGGTCTTCCCTTCCGAGGTCGCTGAGGTATCGATTGGCAAGGCCCTCATCGAGAGGCGCTTCGCCCTCTTTCAATCGAACCCAAAGTTCCACGTCATCACCTACCATGTGACCGATGCCATCGCCTCGTCCGCTGTGGCACCGTTGTGAACCATCATCACCAGCGCCTTCGCCATGGCTTCCGGGTTTGGATGAGCGAAGACCTGCCGTCCCATACAAACACCGTTTGCTCCTGCAGCCAACGCCTGTTCGACCATCCCCAAGACCGTTCCAGCATCTCCAGAAGCAGGTCCGCCGGCGACCAAGACGGGGATGGGCACAGCGGAGGCTACCATGGAAAAGGATGCAGCATCGCCTGTCCACGTCGTTTTGGCAGCGTCACAACCCAATTCAAACGCAAGACGAACGGCGTGGGCCTGCCCGTTGGTTGGGTCACCTTCAACGGGGTTGAGGTTCGGACCTCTTGCATACACCATCCCAAAGGCAGGGAGGTCCAGAAGGTGGGCTTGACGGTTGAGTTCCCCCATTCGCTCTACCATGACCGCTTCATGGAGGCTGCCCATGTTGACTTGGCTTGAAACACCGATGCCACCCCTGCTCAGCGTTTCGTCTGCGGCCCCCACCATGACCTTGTTGTCGCTGTCCGAGCCGCCGTGGCGTGTGGAAACCGAATAGTGAACCACCATGTTGGTCTTGGTCCCCTCACAAAGGTGAGCGTAGTGACCGACCACGCCTTTTTGGGCAAGAATCACATCAACACCGGCTTGAATCAGTTGCTTGATCAAGACCTCGAGGTCGTGAAGACCAGGGTTCGGGTAATCGGATGCTCCGTGGTCAATGGGAATCCAAACGCCGCGACCCTTTGGGAGCAGGGTGTTCAGGCGTGTTGCTTTGTCCATAACAACGCCACACCACCGTGTTCATCAAAGGTTTGTTTCCTCATCACGTCATATCAACCGTGACGAAGCCCAACGAAGGACGGCCTGTTCTGCGGCATTCAAGTGTTCCTGGAACGTGGAACGGGCGATGCCCTTGACCTCAGCAAGACCTTGGATGGTGATGCGTTTTGGTTCATCATAGAAGCCGTGCTTCGCAGCGAGATCAAAGCACTCGTACTGACGGGTTGTAAGGAGATTGGCCAATTCCTCTTTGTCTTCCGATAATGTTTGAACGCGTACACTGGCGGGCGGGATAATGGCTTCACTCAACCGAACAAAGCTTGCGACCGCTTTGGGCAAGCCCCGGACTGTGATCGTGAAGTTTCCGTTGTCGTAATCGCAAGGCACCAGGATGTGAATGTTCTCTGTGTTGGCGGCAAGCCGGACGAGTGGGTGGGTGTTGTAGACAACGAGGGCTCCACCCTCGCGTTCGCTCAACTCCTGCTCAACCGTGAAGAAATCAAGCTCGTCCAAGTCGTTCGGTCCTTTCCCATCACGAAAAGTGGGCTTCACCAATTGGCGCACGCCGTCGGTCGAGATCATCAGGTTGCCCATGATGGTGAGACATTCGACGACATCGTCCAAGGCAGCCATAGCGGTATGGGAGAGGGCGGCTTTTTCCCAGCGTAACGTGACCTCCCGCATGAAGAGAAGTTTTTCTCTTTGTTGTAATATCTATCGCCAATTCTGAAAGGGAGGTCAATGGTAGCCCCAGCGTATGATTGAAGAGGTAGTTCGGTATGGAACCATCATGCCCTTCGCCGATTATGTTCTCACCGCCGCACTCGGAGGAGCGTTCGCCTTGGGTTTGCTCTTCATCGTCATGCGTCGTGAGGCGCAGGTCAACATCCAAAGTGGAATGAGCGCCGAGGGGTTGATGCAACAGCACTCTGGAATGGGTTTTGGCAAGGCCAAGAAAAACTTGGACAGAAAGTTAGCATCCGTACAGGAAATGCTGCGGCAGCAAAATCAAGGCGACCGTGCCTTGGCTGAAGAACGCTTCAACCAGCGCAGACAAGCCCAAGCAGAAGCCGAAGCTGAGGCTCGCCGACAACGTGAATTGGAGGCAGAGCGCTTACGCGCAGAACAAGAAGCGTCCTTGCTCCGAGAAGAGGAAGAGGCCGCACGTCGAGCCACAGAGCGTGAGGAAGAGGAAGCCCGTCTTGCTGCAGAGCGAGAGGCAGAACGACAGGCGGCGTTGGCCGAGGCTGAATCCGAGCGCCAAGCCGAAATTGAAGCGGCCAGAGAGCAAGAGATGTTGGAATCTCGAGAAGCGGCCCAACGCGCCATGGCCGAACTCCGTGCTCGTCTTGAGCGTGAGGGGGCCCAATCTTCTGACGTTCAAATTTCGTTGATGTGGAACAACTACAACGATCTGGACCTGCACGTGGTCTGTCCATCCGGGGAGCGCATCCACGGAGGGAACAAGAAATCGGGTTGTGGCGGTGAGCTCGACGTGGACGCCAACGTCCGTGCCGAGACCCGAAAACCTGTCGAGAACGTGTTCTGGGAGGAAGGCAAGGCGCCAGCCGGTAAATATCAGGTCTACATTCACTACTACAAGAAGCACAACAAGCGACGAAGCAAAGACCCCACCAAGTTCCAGGTCATCGTCAACCAAGGCGGCGACTTGTTGGAGTACAACGGTGAACTCTCGATGGGCGACCCCATTTTGCTCGTGGCAGAGTTTGACCTTGCTTCTCCCGAAGAGCGAGCCGCTCGTCGCGCCGAACTTGAGGCAGAACTTCGTGCTGCAGGTATTGATGTTCCTGAAGCCCAGGAAACGATGGCGGAAATTGAACAGCAACGCCAAGCCGACCTCGAAGCTGCAGAATCGGAGCGCCTTGCAGAAATCGAAGCGGCCAGAGAGCAAGAGATGCTCGAATCAAGGCAAGCCGCACAGCGAGCCATGGCTGAACTTCAGGCTCGACTCGAGCGCGAGGGCGCCCAATCTTCTGACGTTCAAATTTCGTTGATGTGGAACAACTACAACGATCTGGACCTGCACGTGGTCTGTCCATCCGGGGAGCGCATCCACGGAGGGAACAAGAAATCGGGTTGTGGCGGTGAGCTCGACGTGGACGCCAACGTCCGTGCCGAGACCCGAAAACCTGTCGAGAACGTGTTCTGGGAGGAAGGCAAGGCGCCTGCGGGCAAGTACCAGGTTTACGTCCACCATTACAAAAAGCACGACAAGCGCAAGAGCAAAGATCCCACCAAGTTCCAAGTCATCGTCAACCAAGGCGGTGAACCATACGAGTACAACGGTGAACTCTCGACCGGTGACCCCATTATGCTGGTGGCCGAATTCACGCTCCCATCTCCAGAAGAGCGTGCTGCTCGAAAGCGCGAACTTGAAGAGGAACTCGCACGGGCTCAAGGAGGCATGACGCCTACCGATTCACCTGCAGTGGAAGAGGACGGCCCCGAAGACGATGATGCCCTCCCGGGTGCACCGGACCTCGATGCACTCGCTGGCGACGAATGACGTCACGAAATGATGTCGTCCAATCGTTCGTTGTCGATGGCGTTTCGAATCGACCGTGCAATCCGGCGTCCCGTAGACATGAATCGCTCGTTGATGTCCGAATACGGTGAACCACCGATGAAGGGGTTCGAACCAGCAACGATTCGTGCGCTGATTTCAAACACCTTGAATTCAAGTTGGTCGGTCACGATGGTCTCCAAACAGAAGGGCCCCAACATTCCACGTGAGTCCTCTTCCAGATTGTAGGAGGCTGCCACGGTTCCTTCAGCCATTTCGAAGGCCTTTGGCAGGAGGGACTCACGGATGACGACGGGCTGGTTCCCTGTCACCACGAACGATGGCTCAAGCGACATTTCACGAAGGTCACGGAGCGAACCCAATTTGTAGAATTCATCGACATTGCTTTCGTCACGCCGGTCCATGGACAGCAACTCCAGTCGCCCCAGGTTCTTGCCAGCGTACTTGCCACGCCCTTGGACTTGGAAGCCGTCCTCGGCGGTGGGGTCAAAGAAGAAGTGGAGGTAATACCGGCAACCAAGGACGTATTCTTGGATGGTGAATTCCTCTTCGATATCGACGTTGCGACGGAAATCACGGTAGTCACGTGCCACGAAGTAGCCTCGGCCACCTTTTGCCCCAGCATACTTGACGATCACCGGTCCTGCAATGTTGTGGGGGTCTTCAATCACCATGGGCATGGTGCAACCGCCTTCTTCCAACCATTCTCGTTGCAAGGCCCGGCTGCTCTCCCAGTGCAGGATGTTTCGGTTGCCGAAGGTCGGTACCTCGAGGTTTCGGAAGTTGTTGGCGCCGAGGTATTCAACGAGGGAACCGTGGGGGACGATGATGACGTTCTTTTCTCGAAACCACGCTGCATAGTCGAGCATCTCTCGGTAATCTTCCAGCATCAACCACTCGTCCGGGTCTGCACCGGGAAACGCCTTGTAGAAACGACGTCGATTTTCACCGACCGCAATACCAAGCGTCCGGAACCCTTCTTGACGAGCACCGTGGAGGATTTGGAGGGAGGAGTGCGAGGCCACAACCCCGATGGTGATGGCCTCTTTGTCGTAGCCCGCCAGCCAGCCTTGCACAGTCGAGAAGGGTACGCCCATATGGAGGGGTTTCGTAATCGCTCTATGAGTATTATGTCAGGAGAGACTGTAGAACGTCCTTCCACGCACATGACGTAGGGGTGTTGGCTGAAGCCGTCGTCTTGATTCGGTGATGGGTGTGAGCACTGAAGCATTCATGTGGCTTCACCCCTTCGTTTGGCCATGGCAGACGATTCACCGTCGGTCCGAATGACCTATGGAGGCTATTTACGCCTCGAAGAACTCCTCGCCCTTCAAGACGGGCCTGAGGGATACGCTCCAGCACCGTCAAACGACGAGTTGCATTTCATCATCGTTCATCAGACGTTTGAATTGTGGTTCAAGTTGATTTTGCGGGAACTCAAAGAGGCAAGAACCCTCTTGCTCAAGCCCCATGTCGCTGAATCGAGTATACCGGCCATCGTTCACCATCTGGAGCGTGTGAGCGAAATTTTCCGGCTTCTCGCCGATCAGTGGAAGGTTATGGAAACATTGTCCCCACAAGATTTCCTTGCCTTCCGTGACCGTTTAGGCACTTCGTCCGGCTTTGAGTCTTGGCAGATGAGGGAGCTCGAGGTGTTGCTCGGCCTTCAACAAGAACAACGCGTTGGTGGCATGGACCCACTGAAGCACATGCAAACCCTGCATGATGAAGGCAAGGTTTCTCCTCAGGCGATGGCAGATTTCGAAGCCACCCACGGCACCCCCTCACTCAACGATGCGCTGGCAGCATGGCTCGCAAGAACCCCGATTCACGGGTCCTCTCCTGACGCAGATGGAGACGTTGAGGTGGTTCAGCGTTACATTGAGCATCATCTTCAATCCATGACCGATCACGGTGAACAGGTCATTGACCACATGGTGGCCATCGGCCACGGCACCGAAGCCACCATTCGGCCCCGTATCCAGGCTGGAATTGATGCTGCGAAGACGTTCTTGTTGCCCGAAGGAAACCCTCATCGTGGCAGAGCAGGTTTGCTGTTTATAGAATCCTACAGGGACCTGCCCCTGCTCTCATGGCCCCGTCGCTTGGTCGACAGTTTCGTGGAATTGGAACAGTCCATGTTGTTGTTCCGAACACATCACGCTCGTATGGTGGAGCGCATGATTGGAAAGCGAATGGGGACCGGGGGCTCCAGTGGCGTGGATTACCTCGACGCCACCACGAAGTATCGCGTGTTTGTTGACTTGTGGGCCGTTCGTACCTTGTTGGTCAAACAAGAGGCGTTGCCGCCCGTAGAGAACGCCGATTTCTACGGCTTCAACTCCGACGCTCAATCTTCGTGAGGGTCGATGTCAATGGGAATCAAGTGGTTCTCGTACTCGTAGAGAGCGATCTTCAGCGGGTCAAGAACGAAGCGAATGGAAGCCTCTTCCAACCCGTAGAGGGACACGAGTTCCTCTTTGAATTGTTCACGAAGGACTTCTTCGGTGGCGTACAAGGGAGCCCCCATACCGATTTGGAGGGCTCGAGCACCAATGATTCGGGCGCGTTCAAAGCGGGTGTGTTGACGTGCTGGTTTGACCATGAGTAATCACTTGCGAAGCATTCGCAAACGGCCGACATGGCGAGTCTTTTTGAACCTACCTCACTCTTCCGCCGTCTTCGTTTCATGCTCTGCTGTGGATTGTTGCGTCATCAGGGAACGGTGCATGGCAAGTGCAGGGAGGAGCATCAACAGCAGAAAAACAGTCACGAAAAGGGATAGGGTTCGGTCGTCCATGTCGCTTCCCGCCTCGCCATCTAGGTTCGCTTCATCACCGTCGCCGACCTCCATGGAGCCGGTTGGTGCCAACGAGGCGACGGTTAAGGAACGTGGCCCCTCCGTCTCCAGCATGACCACCCAAAACGAACCGCTTGGCCCATCGCTGGAAAGGTTGAACCAGCCGCGTGAGGTGTTCAAGTTCTCTGCGTTTTGTGCCAGTGCACCGTGGACTCGGTCGGCCGAGGTATGAGGTGTGGGCTGCGCATGCCACACGTTGAGGGTCCCCTGCAACGACGAGTTCCACGACATGGTCCCGTTGTTGACCTGCAACGACTCGAGGCCGGCCCATTCGGTGGTGACATTTTCGAGCACTGAAGCGACGTCTAGGGCCTGGCGTGCTCCCGTGAGCAAATGTGTTCCGTCGACCACCAGTGACGGGATGAACACCAACCGATACGCTTGGTCAAACCGAAGTTTTGAGTCAGAAAGGAAGGTTTCGTCAGCGGGGGAAGCGTGGTGCTGCAGAAGGACATGCGTTGAGTCATCAAGGGTTGCGAGGTGGTCAGCAACGTCCTCGCACGGGTCGCACCAATCGGCGCTGAAGTATTCGATGAGGTGGTCCGGTTTGACGGGTGTGCACGACGCGTTGCTCATGCACGCTTCGCTGATGATGCGCACATCGAGGAGGTGACCCGCAACGGGTTCCGTTGTTTGCTCACCCTCGGTTTGTAGACCGGTTCCGGTGGTTGAGACGAGAAGCAACCCGACCAAGACCAACAGCCGAACCGGGACGGAAGCCATGCACAGGGGGTGAGGCATTTGTTCAAAAGGGGTCTGCTCTCACCTCACGCCATGGAGCCTTCATGGTGGCGGCGCCCCTCCACTTTGCCGCTGCTCCTCGTTGGCATGGCCCTGCTCATCGCCTTTGTCGGGGGCTCCATCCGCATCAACGATGCCGGAGAGTCGTGCCCGGAGTGGCCGACGTGCTTTGGCACATGGCACTTTGTTGTCTCCGAAGAAGCTCAGGAAGCGTATTGGGCTGAAAACCCAGATCAGGAGGATTCACGAGGTCCAGATCATCGCTACACCACGTTCCAAATTTTTGTTGAGTGGTTCCATCGCTTGCTGGTGGGTCTCATCGCCATCCCCATCTTGGTCAACGTCATCATGGCTCGGCGCCTGCAAGCGACGTACGGCGTTCCAGTTTCAAGAGCAGCCATGTTTTCAGCCGGCCTTCTCCTCCTTCAAGCGGCTGCGGGTATGGTCACCGTCGTCTTCGACAATGCCGATTGGACGGTGGCCATGCATCTCTCGCTCGCCTGCCTGTTCACCGCAGGCTTGGGGTGGCAATACATGTCCATGCGGCTGACAGAAGGGGCTTCGTGGGCCTTCATGAAGGCCCCCTCGACCTTTCTCAATCAGCACAAGAAACGCATACACGGAATGACAGGGGCCGTTGGTTTGTTGTTGGTCCTCGGCGCATGGGTGTCGTCTTCTGCCGGAGGGCAGTACAACCAGAGTTGCTCCGTTGGCTTTCCAACCGGTTGGCCACAATGCCAAGGCTCGTTCCTACCATCGCTGGATGGTCCAGGGATTTTCATTCAAATGATACACCGCTTTGGCGCGTTGGTGGTCGGCCTCATCCTCATTTTGGGCCTGAGCCATTTGCGCACCTCCACCGAAGGCCATCATGGCAGTCTTGCGCTGCTTCGCTCGGCTGAAATCACCACTGGATTATGGGTCCTGAACGTGATGGTTGGCGGGTCTTACATCGTGTTCGCCAAAGTGGGTGACTTCCCAGAATGGCTCTCGTTGATGCACTTGGTCGTTGGCGTCAGTGCCTTTCTTTCAGCCGTTGTGGTCAGTTTTAGCACGACCTTCGCCTTGCAAGCAGGCAAGGACGGGCGTTCAAGCACATCACCTGCATCCGGAGAGGAACAAGAATGAGCGATGACACACCTTCCATCGTTCCTCATCCGGGCATGCTCAAGGTCATGATGCAGTTGATGAAACTCAGGGTCATCGTGCTGCTTCAAATCACGGCCTTGTGCGCAATTCTGGTGCACGATACGCTGGCTCGCTACGGTGTTCTCGACATCGAGCGCACGTGGTCGGACACGCTGTACGTGAGTTTGATCACCGTGGTTGGTGGGACGCTCTCGGCTGGAGGTTCCAACGCCATCAACATGTGGTACGACGCAGACATTGACCCGCACATGCGGCGTACGATGAACCGGCCCGTTCCTCTCGGTCATGCGACGCCGCAGTTTGCCCTGCTCTTCGGTTCAACCATTGCCGTTATCGGTTCAGCGCTCTTTCTTCTTGTCAGTGCAAAAGCCGCGTTCTGGTCGGCCTTCTCTGTGGTGTTCTATGTCGTTGTGTATTCCATTTGGCTCAAGCGTCGCACACCACAAAACATTGTGATCGGCGGCATCGCTGGTTCCACGCCGCCTTTGATCGGTTGGGCAGCCGCCGCTGGAGATTCCATTGCCAACGCCAACATGTTGGACCTTGGCTCGCCCATTCCATGGATGCTGTTTTTCCTGATTTTCCTCTGGACGCCTCCTCATTTCTGGGCTTTGGCCCTCTACCGTTCAGGTGAATACGGGAAGGTCAACATCCCGATGATGAATGAAGTTCACGGGCCCGAACACACGCTAAAGCAATCCAAATTCTACTGCATCCTCCTCTTTTTCCTCGGCTCGGTGCCTTGCTTCTGGCCAAGTTCTGGATTGCCGCTTCTCTGGGCGTTCGTTTCGGGTGGATTGACGCTGTGGTATGCGGCATCGGTGTGGGCCATCGACCCGCACGAACCCTTTGATGAGAACGGGCGGATGCCAAAGGCGGCCCGATCGTTCTTCAGAAGTCTGTTTTATCTCGGATGGATGTTCCTTTCGCTGGTCATCATCACCTTCGTCCCTTCGAAGTGGCTGGGCTTCCTGGGCCCGCTTTGACCAGACTGCGGCAGGCCTTGAGCGATGGCTTCCTCACCGTCATGTTCATGTGAGGTTCGCAGGTCGCCCATTTGCGAGCGGCAGTCGCATAGCCTGGCCATTGCGCCGGATTGCTAATCCGGTGGTGTCTCACCTCGGGAGTTCGAATCTCCCCTGCCGCGCCATTCACTCAAAGAAGTCGTCAAACTCGCTTTCCGCTGCAAATCGGTTTCGTGCACGTGCTTCAAGCACACGCTTCAACCGCTTGCGCTTCTTGAGAATCATCGGCAGGAGAATGAAATTGAGAACGATGGTGGCCAACAACGCTACACCTGCAATTTGGAATTCAGGAACTTCCGTGGCATCGTTCAACTTTTGCAACCAGGGAATCCCGAGCGGAGGTTCGGGTGGTTCGGGCTCTGGGGGAATGATGTGTTGATTGTACGACCACCAATCGTCATCGATGTGAACGCGTTCAACGTTGGGTGATGGATAACTGGTCACCATCAATTCATTCCCGACGCTGTCGATTGGCGTCAGGATGTAGTAGTAGGTTCGGTAGGGACGAATGCCGTCGTTTTGCAATCCATCCTCGGTGTAACTTGCCTGTTCGCCCGGTACACCGTTCATGTCCGAAGCGATGGGCGTGATGAAGCGCAAATTCACGTTGTTGGGGGCGTTCTCAATTCGGTAAAGGTTCCATGAAACATTGCCTTGAGGCTCATGGTTGGGCCACGTCCATGACAACGTCACTTCGTAACAACGGGACCAATCTTTCCGCAATTCAAAACAATCAGAACTGTTGGTGAATTCCCATTCATGACGGAATTGCTCAACCGTGGTTGTTGGAGGGATCGCATCGCCGCACAGCAAGCCCGCAGAGCCGTCTACTTTGGTGACGTTCACCATTTGGAAGTTGGGTTGCCCTTCTCGGTCGATTGGGGCGATGGCATAGGAGGCACAGATGCCCGTTTCCAGATGGTCCGGGTCAATCCATTGCGTGTTTTCCGGAGAGAGCGTCACGGCAAGCTTCCCGGCCGAGAGCTCCTCCCAAATCGCTTCGCTCACACCGCCGGCAGGGTCGGGGAAGACGGTGGTTCCGGTGATGCCTTGAATCTTGTAGAGGTTCCATCCGCCCATGTAGGGGTTGGTGATGTCGCCTTCGGCTGACCAATCGAGTTGGATTTGTCCGGCTTTCAGTTGGGTCCACTCAAAGTCAACGGCCGTGATGTTGGTGTCGGGGAGGACACCAATCAGCAAGATAACGCCATCTTTGGTCAGCGATACCGAAATCCGGTCACCTTCGGGGTTGAATTCGTAGGAGTCCACACCCTCAACATAGGTCCATAGTTGACTGTCAGTGGACGGCAGGTAGCGCACGTCCACCGTGCTGTAATCGATGTTGTCAGGGAGGATGGCTGACAGATTCAGGTCCACCTCAAGGCCACGCAGGCCGTTGTCATCGCCGTTCGTGGCTTGGAGGTCAAGGTCGACCATCATCAGCGGCGATCGTCCTTGGCCGATATTATAGGACACCCCGAGGTGGGGTAGCATGATTTCGTGACTGAACGTTACGGCCCGGTCGGTGGTGGCAGAACCGGTGAAGTACGGTTCGACCGTGAGGTTAACAGCATTAAGAACATCAAACTCAATGTTGGCGTATTCGGTGTTGCCCCAAGGGTCAACGACTTGCAGTTGAAGTTCGTGATGGCCAAGCCCAAACTCAGCACCGGTTTTGTTCAGCACCTGGCCGTAGCCCCAGATGTAGAACCCTTCTCTCCAGGTGAAGTTGAGCGGTTGGGAGGCAACATCGCTAAATCGCCCCGCCAATTCAACATCGTCGGTGGTCAAGAACACATCCGTTTCGGAGTTGGTTTGGATGGTCGGACTGATTGGACCAACCTCAATGTCCGCCGTAAGTGAGTACAGGTTATCGCCGCTCTTGCTGTCCTTGCCAATCTGGAAGATGGTTGGAATTTGAACCCTCAGGAGGCGGGAAGCGCCCGTGGTCGTGATGTCAAAGGTGCACACCGTCGTTTGGCCCGGGTAGAGGGTGTCGATGTCGCAATAATCCTCGACTTCAAGGTCGAACTGGGCGTTGTAAACCGTGAAGGAGATGTTGATGTCGTTGACCGTCTGGTTTCCGTTGTTCCTGATTTCAGACACGACTCGGTCGTTTCCGTAATAGAACACGAGGGCTTGGTTGCTGTGGCTAGGATACACGTCCATGACTTTGAGGTCGATGCTGTTGTTGAGAACGATTTCAAACTCGGCGATGTTGTTGTTCCCGTTCAAATCAGCATAGGGGTTACCACTGCTGTTGAACAGACCGATCTTGAGGAGGAACCTCCCTTCAGTGTTGAAATTGAAGGTTGGCATATCCAAGTTGAAGGGACTGGCGCCACCCCATGCAGGGAGGTTAGAGACCGTGCGGTAACTCTCCGACAACATGGTGGTGTCCTGCTCGTCCCACAGTTGCCATCCAAATTCAGCGTTGAAGGTGCAGACGCCGCAGATGGTCGCTTCGCCCTTTGATTTGAACACGTAGTCCGTCCCGGTGTTCAGGACCCGTTCACCGTCGTACATGGCGAGGTTCGGGATGTGTTGAATCGGATTGTGGGATTCATCCACCTCAACGTCGACGAAGTTGGGTGTGAGGTTGATTTGGAACAGCAATTCGTCGTTGCTCGCATCGGCGTCGTTGCTCGAGAAGGAATACAGAATGGTGTACACGCCGTTGGCTCCTCCACCAGGAATCCACTGGTTTGAGGAAGTGAATTCGACGGAATCGTTGCCTGGGACATTGGACATGGTGAAACTGCCCGTAGCAGAAAACACCGAGAGGCAGGTGGTAGCGGATACATTGCCGCTGCAAGCATACCACGTGAGGGTGCGGGCGAGACCGGATGGGGAAAAGTACGAGTTGGTGATTTCTGCGGTGAACGTAACGGCATCAAACGAATCGTACCATCCATCGGGGGTTGGCGAGACACTTTGCGTGATGCCCAATTCACCGGAAGCAGCACTTGCCGTCGGCGTGACCGTGAGGGCGGCAAGCGAGGAAAGGAGAAGAAGGGTGACAAAGCCAAAGCTGGTGCGTTGCTTCGAAAGGTTGCGTTGCTTTCGCTCGCTCATCAAAACTTCCTCACATCCGTGATTCAAAGACCCATCGCTTCCAACACTCGGTATCAAGGTGTTTTATCGGACATGAAGAGGTACGCGTTTGGCGACGGTTGGAGGTCTTCTGCTCGCCCCGGGCGGCAACCTCATGAAGCAAGCACGCATGGTCGCATCATGCGCCCCATCGCCTTCGCAACCGAAGAGCGAGATGAGGGCGCGCTGACCGCCGTCATCGAATTCCTATCGGCGTTCACCTTGTTTTTGATGATCCTCACGGCCTTCATCTCACTGGCTCAACTTCAGATGGGCTCAAACGACCCCGATGTAGACCGGTTGGACCGGGCAGCTGCCCTTGGTCTTGACCGTCTCACCTCCGACAGCGGTTGGTTCGTTCCGATGACCGATGTGTTGGATTACGGGAATGCTACCGATGCCTGGCACCACCAATCCGCTGAAGCCCTTCACCAAGGGCGCGTTCAACCCGGTTTGATGGACAACCATCGGTTGGACATGGACCGTATCGCAGCCCTCCACAACGTGACCGAAGAGGGCATGGCCGCAGGGCTAGGTTTGGCCGATGACATGAGTTTGCACCTCACCATCACGGTCTTGGAAAGCACCGATTCCACGAGGACAGGAGCTGTACTGTTCAACGGAGGGACGGACCGTGGAACCGCTCCCTCTTCCTCAACCGCTTACCGTTCGTTCCAACAGAACGGCGAGCGTTTCGGTGTGGTGCTTGAGGTCCACGACGGAGGTCGCAAAAACAACGTCCTGCACATCACGGAGGTGATGGCCCGCCCATCTTCCACCGGGCCAGAATGGATTGAAGTGGCCAATCCCAACGATTTCGCCATCGCCTTGAAAGGTTGGTCCTTCTTCCACACCTCCGGCTCTTCGACGAGCAACGTGCTGCTTCAAAGCGGTGTGATTTCGGGCCAATCGCTTTCTTTGTTCACAGGCGATGTATCGTCCCAAGAGGTTGGCAACGCCACCCACATCATCGACCTCGGCCAAGCCGGCTTCTTGGGAGTGGGTCAACTCAACGGCTTGGCAGACGGCCAAGGTGTCCTTCTCCTGCGTTACACGCAACTGGATGAAATCGCTCCCGGCGATGTCATGCGGGTGGAATGGGGCGGCAACACGGGGATGTTCATGGTGACAGGTCAATCGCTCGTTTGGGACGGTGAAGACCGGTTCTCCTCAGAATCTTGGAGCATTGAAGACCAACCAACGCCCGGTGAATCATCCACGGCATGAGCCGAGGGTGCAACCCCGGCGGAGGAACAATTCATCAACCTGCGGCTGTTCATCTTGCATGTTCCCATGCAGCCGAGCAGTGTTTACACCCGAGACCGATGCGTGACCGGTATCCATGGACTGGATGAGATTCTGCGGGGTGGCATTCCGTACGGGTCCACCGTTTTGGCCGCAGGAACCTGTGGCTCGGGAAAAACCACACTCGGGATGGAATTTCTTGTCCGAGGTGCACTCGCCGGCGAAGCGTGCGCCCATTTTACCGCCACGGAGCCGTCGGTGAAGTTGCTCGAGAACATCCGCCAGTACGCCTTTTTTGACATGAACATGGTCGATTCAGGTCTCATCAACGTCTTTGACATGGACGTGCTGTACTCTTGGCTTGGTTTGGACAAAGCTTCCTTCGATTTGGACGACGTTCACGCCCTGATCAAGTCCATCGTCGACATCGTGAACACCATCGGTGTGACTCGTCTGGTCATCGACTCGGTCACCACCCTCTGTTACAAGATTAAATCCGAACAACTCATTCGCGATTTCCTGTTTACCCTTGGTAAGAAACTGGCAACGCTTGGGTGCACCACCATCCTGATTTCAGAGATTACCTCAGCGACTGAAAACGCTCACTGGTCGTCCTTCGGGGTGGAAGAAGCCATCGCCGACGGCATCATTGTGATGGGTGATTCGGAGCGAATGGGGCACCTTCTTCGTTTCCTCCAAGTGGTCAAGATGCGGGGTACGTCGCACAGCCGGGCAAAACACGCCATCGAATTGACACCGCTTGGGGTCATGCTCATTCCGATGCTGAAGTGGGGCGCGTCAGCCGATAAGACGTCCAGATGGGGGCAATAAGCGTGTTCGAACTTGACCAGCGCATCGCCGAGCAACTCACACAGGTGGCCCTGAGCAGTTCGGTTCAGGTTCGCATGAGCGCAGCCAATTCCTTTGCGGTCACGGCCAGCACCATGGTGCCCTTGATGCAGATGTTTGAGATGGGTGGCGTCTACATTTCAGCAAGCCGTGGAGCGGTTGAAATCATCCAAGCCTTCGAATCCATTGGCGTGGACGTTTCCAACATCCATTTCCTTGACCTCGTCTCTTCAGGTGTGCTCGGTGGAACAGATGTGCCGTATCAGAACATCACGTTCATTGACAGCCCCATTATGCTGGAGAGCATCCTACTTCGCACCCTTTACACCCTTCGAACGGTGTCAAACCCGCGAAACTTTGTGTTCCTCGACAGCGTGAATGCGCTTGCCATTTACAACGATGACCGCATGCTCGCCGAGTACCTTCACACCTTCATCAACACCTTCCGCCAGCGAGAGGTGTTGTCGGTGATTCT
Source organism: Candidatus Poseidonia sp. (assembly GCA_049617635.1). GTDB lineage: Archaea > Thermoplasmatota > Poseidoniia > Poseidoniales > Poseidoniaceae > Poseidonia. The sequence goes on along the minus strand of JBMZJQ010000022.1, from coordinate 4,290 downwards.
CAACGTGCCCGACCAAACGCCACCGCTTGTGCTTGCCAACCTCGACACGTACTGCACCGATTTGGTTGACCGAGGCCAGGTGGTTCTGCTCTGAGGTGATGATGAATGGCACGAAAAATGGAGTTTGACCCGGAGGATGAGGAATTCTTTGGAAGCGTTGGTTCTTTCGGTGTTCCAAAGTTCGACAACGAAATGCGAGGCGGCGTTCCGCGCGGTTTCACGATGATCGCCTTTACCGAAACCGGGTCCGGTAGCGAGCTGTTTGCCAAACAATTCACGTCACCCGCTGAAGAGTCCGATAACACCCTTTACATCGCCACCGATGAAGGCCAACAGGAGATTGTACGAATTTTCCAAAAATACGGTTGGCCCCTCGACATCAAGGTTCGCACCATCGGCGAAGAGTACAACGCCAATGTTCTCGAACGTGAGTTGCTGGCCAGTCGATATCGGTTGGAAGGCTTCCAACTTTCCGACATCCAACGGTTGGCGCAAACTCGGTTTGTTGATGACAACAACCAAGATTACTTGACCGAAGTGACCAACGAAATCATGGGCCTCGGGCCCTATTTCAGAGCCGTTCTTGACAACCTCGATTTTTTCCTTCAGCGTGAGGACCCCGCCCGCGTTCTATCGATGGTTCGTATGCTTCAGGCTCACGCCCAAATGGTCCGTGGTCTGCTGATGATTTCGGTCTCCACGGACGGTTTGGAACCCACCATCAAACAAGAATTGTCATCCATTGCCGACATGGTGTTGTCCTTCAAGGTCAGAACCATCGGAACAGATTTTGAAAATTCGATGATCGTTTCCAAATTCCGAAACGCCCCAGAGAACCTGAAAATTCTCGTGTTCCGTGTGACGCCAGAAGAAGGAATCACGCCAGAGACCGTCGAGCGTATCGCTTGAAGGCGGGTCGTGGACACAACGACATGTCCAAAACAGTCGGGGGTTCGCCAACACCATGGGCAAGCGCGCCGCCACCGGTGGTTTCGACCCCTCGGGTATCGATGCCGAGGCTTGGGAGCACCTTGAAGGGCAACTGGAGGCGACCATACCAAATTACGACCGCGTGAACACGTGGATGACGTTCGGTCAGGACAAGCGATGGCGTCGCAACGTTCGAAACCACGCCACCGCGGGCATGAACGTGCTCGAGGTGGGATGCGGTCCTGGCTCGTTTGCCGTCGATCTTGTGGGCATGGATGTGACTTGTTTGGACCCCTCGGCCGAAATGCTCGCTGCGGCCCAACCTCGGGTCGATGCCGCGCGCGCTGCCCGAGGAGAACAACCAGCCACCTATGTTGAGGCCATCGCCGAAGACATGCCGCTGCCCGATGACACCTTCGACATGGTGTTTTGTCTGTTTTCGTTTCGCGATTTCAAGGACAAAGCGCAGGGGTTGCGGGAAATTTATCGGGTTTTGAAGCCCGGTGGCCAACTCGTGATTTGCGATGCAGGCAAGGCCAACAAACTCCATGGCCTCTTTGGTTACCTGTGGATGAACACGGTGGTTCAGGTGATGGCCCGAATCATCACCAAAGAGAAGGATCATCCGTGGAAGGGATTGGCAAAGAGTTACACCCATTACGGCACCAACGGCTATTACAGAAAGATGCTGAAGGACGTTGGTTTTTCTGAGGTTCAAGGTCGATTGCTGTATCCATTTGGTATGGCGAGCAGATTCCGTGGGACCAAACCCCAATAGCGGCCCCAGCAAACAAGGCAGTTAGACTGATAAACCCCCTTTCGTTGAGATTTTTAACAGGTGTTTGAGATGGGTATGTCCGAGGTCCTTCGAAGCATCAAAACCGCAGAGCAGGATGCCGAAAAGCGCCTGTCTGAAGCACAGGAAAAGGCGTCCAGTATCGTCGCCGATGCCCGAAGGCAATCCACCGAACTCGTGCAGTCGGCCGCCGATGAATCCGTGTCCTTGACGCAAAAGATTCTCGATGATGCTCGAGCCAAGGCCCAAGGCGAGGCTGACAAAGTCAAAGCCCAAGGTGCCAAGGAAGTGGACGGCATTGAATCCAATTCCTCTTCCAACCAAGACAAGGCGGTCCAAATGGTCGTCGACGCACTGACATCTGCTTGAGGCGATACCATGTTTGACACGGTGGCCATGTCCCGATTGACCGTGGCAGCCCCTGTCGACAGAATGGCAGATGTTCTTCGAACATGCACCAACCTCGGTTGCGTTCATATCGAATCCTACACCAACTTCGAAGAGGGCGTCCAGGTCGGCAAGGCCACCACTTCCGAAGAAGCAGACCACGTCAGTTCTCTTCTCGCCAAGGTGCGAGCCGCCGTTTCTGCGTTCAAACCCGTGAACGCCGAAGGCCCAGTTCCCCTCTCCAGGGTGAAGGATCTTCTCGAAGGTTCCTTCGGCGATGAACTCCAGAAAGGACTCGACCTTTTGGACACGCACCGAGATGCTGAGGCAGAACTGGCGAGTTTGGACGAACAAATCCATCTCCTTCAGCGATTGGCTCCGCTCAACATGGACCTTGACTTGCTTGCAGGGTCAAACCGGGTTGAAGTGTATGTCGCCGAGACGAAAAAAGCAAGCAAAGCCAACAGCGTGTTTGGAACCCTGCTGTCAAAAGTGCAAATCGCCTCCGCTCCCGGCATCGTGGCAGTGGCCTGTTTGCCCTCGGAGGGCGCTGAAGTCCAAATGGCGCTTGGGGAATTGGGCGGAAAGCCCGTTCAAATTCCTTCGATGACCGGCTCGCCAAACGAGGCACTCAAAGGACTGATGGCCAAGCGAAAAGAGGTTGAGGGTATCATGTACTCAGCGTCGGAAGATTCGGCACGCTGGGCTCGCAACAACGGCCGAAACATACTCGCCGTTCACGAGTACCTCTCCAAAGAGGATGAAATTCACACCGCACCCACCCAACTCGCTGTGACGGGACAGGCCTTTGCGCTTGATGCGTGGGTGCCCTCCTCCAAGGAAGGCGAAGTTCGTGCCGCCCTCAACTCGATGGCCTCTCACCTCGAGATTGCACCGTACGTCAACGACCATCATCACCACCATGACGACGGCCACGACGACCACCACCACGAAGAGCCAACGCCGCCCGTTGCCTTGGAAAACGACCCCGTTTCCCGTCCGTTTGAGTTGATGGTTGGACTGGTTGGTCGCCCGACCTACGGCACCTTTGACCCCACCTTCTTCCTGATGTTGACCTTCCCGATGATCTACGGATTGATTCTGGGCGACTTCGGCTATGGCTTCATCATCTTCCTCCTCGGTGTTTGGCTTGGGACCAAGCCCTTTGCCGCCGACCCGGTGGCCAAGAACGGCATCACCATTCTGAAGTGGATGGGCGTTTGGTGCATGATTTGGGGCTTCCTCTTCGCAGAAGGTTTTGGCTTTGTTTGGGACGACACGGGCCAAATGGGTGACGCCTCTCCGCTGGCCGGCATCTACGCATGGACCTACGAGAACATCACCTTCCCCGCCTTCGTCACGGACACGCTCAACATGAGCTACACTCACATTCCCTTCCACCGAGCCACCTCTTCGCTCAGCGAGTATGTTCTCCTCTCGGTTTACCTCGGCGTGGCCCACTTGATGTTCGGTTTCATTCTCGGCTTCATCAACGTCTGGCGAGCTCACGGCGCCCTCGCCGCCTTCTTCGAAAAGGGAAGTTGGATCATCATCCTCGCCGCTGGAACCCTCCATATTTACGGATTCTTGACCACCGACCAAGGTGTGTTTGATGCTACTCCCTACGCCCTCGCTACGCTCGCTGGCGTTGGCTGCCTCATCATCGGCCTGGCCGTGTTTGAGAAGTTCGGATGGGCCGGCGGCTTCATCATGGGTCCCATCGAGACCTTCGGCTTGCTGGCCAACACGCTGTCCTATCTCCGAGTGATGGGTGTCGGTGTTGCCGGCGTGAAAATCGCAGAAGTCTCCATCACGATGGGTTGGGACTTGATGTGGTCGGGCGGCGGTGTTGTTTCCATCGTGCTCGGCCTCGTGCTCTTCATCTTCATCCAAGCCTTTGCGCTCGCCCTTGGACTGCTCTCGCCGAGCATCCACGCTGCCCGTCTCCACTTCGTGGAATGGATGGGCAAGTTCTACGACGGCTCCGGTCGGGTTTTTACCCCGCTCGGCGGTCGCACCCTCCATACGGAGGGGCAATCATAGTCCCATGGACAAAAATAGGAGGTAGAAAACATGAACAAGAATACCCTGAAAACGAGCCTACGCACGCTGATCGTTTTGCTGACCGTCGCCTTGGTCGCCCAAGGCGTTGCGGCTGCAGAAGAAACAACCGATAC
>JBMZJQ010000021.1:0-26645 GCA_049617635.1 Candidatus Poseidonia sp. | reverse complement strand
GGACGGTCGGCTGGTTGCTTCTAAGCATCGAGGGAGTCAAATGAGTAACCCAGAACGTAAGACAAACGCTCAGTTGGTCGATATGATCAACCAACTGAAAGCCCAGTCTCGCGATACCGGAGCTGCTGTTTGGCGAGATGTGGCTTTGCGCCTCTCCAAGAGTCGCAAAAATTGGGCACAACCCAACTTGAGCCGTGTAAGCCGCTATGCCCCCGAGGGCGCAACCGTCCTCGTTCCAGGCAAGCTGCTCGGCTCTGGCGAGTTGACCAACGGCCATACCATCGCCGCCTACAGCGTCAGCAACGGTGCCCGTGAGAAGATTGAAGCCGCTGGAGGTCGAGTGATGACCTACAGTGAGCTGATGAACGAAAACCCAACCGGAAAGGGGGTTGTTATCCTTGGCTGATGCAACCACCTACGTGTTTGATGCTGACGGCCTCATCATGGGTCGCTTGGCCTCCGCTTCGGCCGACATTCTGTTGAAGGCTGCCCGCGAAGACCGCGACGACAAGGTCATCATCATCAACGCCGAGAAAGCCATCATTTCTGGCCGTCCTCGTGCCGTGTTGGACAACTACCACAAGAAGTACGAGTTGAACCACGCCCGAAAGGGGCCGTTCTTCCCTCGTATGCCCGACATGATCCTCAAGCGAGCCGTTCGAGGCATGCTGCCCTACCAAAAGAAGAGCAGCGGCCGTCGAGCCCTTCGCAACCTCCGTGTTGAAATCGGCTGCCCCAGCCACCTCTCTGGCGACCTGCCAGAAGGCCACCAGCACGGCGACGACAGCAAATTCCGCCGTGATTTGCCTGACCGCTACATCCGCTTGGGTGATGTCAGTGCAGATTTGGGAGCACCCGCTCACCGATGGACGGGAGGTGACCAGTGATGGCGCGTAAGAAGAAGTCCGTTGAATCCTCAGGAAAGCGAAAGACCGCCGTCGCCCGAGCAACCGTCAAGGCCGGCAAGGGACGCGTCCGAGTCAACTCCGAACCGATTGAAATCATGCAACCTTCCCTGGCCCGTCGCAAGTCGATGGAGCCACTGGTCATCGCTGATGCCATGAACCGATTGAGCAAGGTCGACATTTCCATCACCACCAACGGTGGAGGAATCATGGGTCAAACCGATGCCATTCGTACCGCCATCGCACGTGGCCTCGTTCACTACAACGGTGGCGCTGAAGGCGTTGATGAAGAACTCCGAGACGAGTACCTTCGCTTCGACCGCAGCCTCCTCGTCAACGACCCACGTCGCAAGGAGCCAAAGCACCAACTTGGACGTGGTGCTCGTCGCAAGAAGCAGAAGTCCTATCGATGAGGTGAGATGATGATTATTCCAGTACGATGTTTCAGTTGTGGCGGCGTAGTCGCCCACAAGTGGGAAGAATTCAAGACGCTACGTGCCGATGGCAAATCCGATGCCGAAGCCCTCGATGCAGTGGGCCTGAAGCGCTATTGCTGCCGACGCATGTACGTTGGACACCTCGATCTGATCGAGGAAGTTGCACCGTTCAGTGCAGCACGCAACTGAGGTTTTCCTCGGGCCCGTGGGTTAGCTTGGCCTATACTTGGCGGCTGGGGGCCGTCAGACCCCGGTTCAAATCCGGGCGGGCCCACCATCTTGCGTTGTCCTTGTGAACACGTTCCATGACCCGAGGCCTTGGGGTTGATATGGCGCGACATCAACGCCACGGCATGACACGCGCAACGGCTGCGGGCATCGCTGGACTGCTGCTGACCGTCCTGTTGCTTCCCTTTGTTTCGGGAGCCGACAGCACCGTCACGGTCAACACCACATGGTCCGGACAACTCACGCTCACCGGCAACGTCACCGTGGCCTCTGGTGCCACGTTGACCGTGGAGCCAGGAACCGAGGTGGACGCTGGCACCTACGCCATCATCGTGGAAGGTGTTTTGGAAGCCGACCAAGCCTCGTTCTTTTCGTCGGTGACACCTGAAACACAAGGCTCCCACGGGCAAGGTCTGTGGCCGGGGGTCGTGGTCGAAACCGGTGGACAGGCCATCTTGAGCGACGTGACGGTCGCCAACGCTTCAGCAGGCGTCCTCGTGCGTGGGACCTTCAACGGAACGGATGTGGTGTTCAACGACGCCTACCGCGGTCTTTCCGTCATGGGAGGCAGCGCCATGGTCAACGGATTTGAGGCCAATCGCATCGATTACGAGGCTCTGTATGTTGAAAGCGGTTCGCTGAACCTGACCGAAGGCGTGGCCAACGAAGTTGCCGTGGGACTGGCAAACCATGCCGAGGCCGAACTCTCCTCCTACACCGTCAATGAGGCGGGCGTGGGGACACAAGCCCTTGGCGGCACACTTGCGTTGCACGATTTCGTCGTCAACAACGCCAGCGTTGGCTTTGCGACGGTCGCAGGCGCCACCTCCACCGTTGAGTCGTTTACTGGCACCGGCCTTGCGCTTGCCATCGATGCGGGCAATGCCGACAACCTTGTTCTCGCCCATGCGGACTTGCAGGGGGAACGGCTGCTGGTTGGGCAAGGCGCCACCTCGTTTACGTTGGACGGCATTGCGTATTCAGCAACCCTCTCCACCGAACCACGGCCCGTGTTGGATGTGCGTTGCCTCGGTACCTGTGACTTGCGCAACAGCGTGATCGATGGAGCACGTGTTGGACTGTCCTGGTCGGGCTCAGGCACATCGGTGATGGACAACGTCTCGGTGGCTGCTGAGCAACAAGCGGTTGAAGCAACCGGGGCCGGTCACGCAGCATGGAGCAACCTCTCCCTCGCCACCCCCAACACGGGGGTTTCCATTCAGACCCCGACCAGTTCCATGGCTGATGTTGAGGTGACCCTTTCGTCACCAAGCGGTGTGGGCATTGACGTGCTGGGTGGACAACACCACTGGACCTCGGTCAGCGTTGAGAAACCCTTTGTTTCCTCCGACCGCACCACACTTGGGTTGCGTGCCTGGTACAGCGACCTCACCCTCGACGACTTTTCTGCCCGCAACATCTCCACCGGTCTGTTGCTTGAGGACAGTGCATTGGTTGGCACCACGCTCGAAGCGAACATCGGCAATCTTGCTGGGGTTCACCTGATCGATTCAACCTTCTTTGCAGCGAGCCTCACCACGGTCGCTCAAGACGAGGGGGTGTTGATGGAGGGCGAAACCTCGCTGCACGTGGCCTCGTGGACCGCTCAACTCCACGATACCCCCCTGATGATGTCCAGCGGCAGCGAAGCGGTGATCCGCGCCTTCTCCCCCATGAACACGGCGCCATCGTCTGCCGATGCGCTGGGCGATGGAACCCTCTACTACGGTTCGAGCACGAACCCAACGGTGTCCACGACGGAATCCTACCGTCTGCTCGAAACCCCGGTGACCTTCACCGACCTGCAGAACAATCCCGTTGAAGCCGATATCACCGTCCATGGTTTCTCCATCAAGAGCAACAGCAACGGTGCCGCCACCTTGCCTTTGGTCGCATCCGGTTCACTGGTGGACGTCACGCTCTTGGGCTCGGGTGTTCGCGTGACCTTGTACGGCGGTCAAAACGGACAATCGGTTCAGGTGCCCGTCATTCCCCAAGGTGACTGGACGGTTGCCTCCGGTCAAGACATCGTCTTGGGCCCCCGTCCTGACGGTCAGGCTCACCAACTGGTGGGCGATCTGACCGTGAGCAACAACGCTCGCCTGACGCTCATTGGTACCACCCTCCATGTCGCCAACGGCCAAAGCGTCACCCTTCAGGGAACCGGCGTCCTGCAGGGGCAAGGCGCCACACTGACCTCGTCCACCGTTCAAGCCAGCGGGCAGAGCCTCCTGTCAGGAACCTCCGAAGGTCCACTGACCGTGAACGCCGAGGTCCAATGGGGATGCATGAGCCTTCGTGAAGTTGAATCCCTCACGCTGAACGGCAACCTCACCGTCCAACCCGGATGCGAGATTGAACTGACCAACGGTGCCGTCAACGGCATGGTTTCAGCACAAACCGGCGCTCAGTTTACCAGTTCTTCCAGCCTTTCCATCACGGTACTGGACAAAGGTCTCCCGGTGGAAGGGGCTTTGATTTCCATCGAAGGTACGGTCGGGATCACCGATTCCAGCGGCCGCCTTACCTCGTCAACCGTTGCAAGGTCTGTCACCGACATGGGTGAAACATGGGGCGGCATCAAAACCGTCACCCTGCAACACAACAACTTCACCGATTTCGTGACATGGGACACCAACACGTCCCTGTCCCACACCTTCATGGCGTCAACCCTTCCAACCGGGGAACTCAGCCAGTGGTTGGTGTTGGAACGTCAATGGAGCCCGTACACCTTGGACGGCCACCTCGTGGTCAACACCGGAGCAACCTTGACCGTTCAAGACGGCGTTTCCCTCCGTATCGCCGAGGGCATCACCATCACCGTCAACGGCGTGATGGACCTCGGTGCTGCGACGCTGTCCTCAACAGGGTTTGGCGCACGCTGGGGCGGGTTGCATTTGGGCGACTCATCCTCTGCCATCGTCGAATTGACCAACACGCAACTGGTCGAATCATCGCCGGCCATCACCGTCAGCGGCCACGGCGAAGTTTCTGCAGACGGCGTGTTTGTGGCCCGCTCAGCCAGCGACCCGCTGGTGGTGGTCGAATCGGGAAGTCACGCATCCCTCATCCTTCGCAACAGTCATCTGCAAGACAGCGGGAACGGCTGCATCAACGCCTACCCCTCGTCCGGCCTTCTCACGCTGACCAATGTCTCGTTTTCATCGTGCGACGGTGCGGCGCTGTGGGCCCAACAGGTCGACCTTCACCTGACCAATCTCGTTCTTGAGGAAGGCGTCGATCAGGGATTGGACCTCACCGGCGTGACCGGGAGCATCTCGGGCATCGATGCCACGAGCTTTGCAGGAAGCGATTCAATTCTCTCGCTCAACACCATTCGCGGCGGGTTGTCCGTTTCCGGATTGGAAGGCGTGGTGACCGGAACGGGCGGACTCGTCGGTCAAGACAACGAAGACCTGGATGTCCGCGAAGTCCACCTCACGGGTGCACCGGCCATCGACCTTGATTTGTCCTCAGGAACGCTCGCCAATATCGTGTTGGAGGGTTCAGGAACAGGAACGGCGGTGACCGCCCATCATGGACGTTCATCGTCCAACTTGTTCATCGAGAATTTGTCGGTGACTTCCTACAGCGTTGGCCTGTCCTTGCATGCCGACGAGGGCGAACTCAGTTCCGCCGTGGTCGTTCGCGATTCATCCATCGTGGCCACCACCGCGTTGGCGGCCGAACACCATCCTGCCCGCTTCGAAGCCTCTTCGTTGGTTGGCGATGTTGAATTGACCTCGACCGAGGTCGTGGCCGTTGACGGCTTGATTGGAGGGGTATCGCCGACCAACGGCGCTCAGTTCCTGCTCTACCGAACCGTTGCACTTGAGGCTCGGCGAGAAGGTGCACCGATCAACGCCTTGTTCACGGTGACCTACAGCGATGCTTCGCTCGCTTCCCACGTGGTTGAAGGCACCACGGTGGACGTGGAGTTGCTGTTGCGAACCGTGAGTGAAACCGATGATGTCGTCATCGCTTCATGGTCGGTGGTGGCCCAAGTGTCCGGTTCTCCGACGGCCACGCTTGAGGTGGCAAGCCCGACCACGGCCCCGGATGTCTTGGTCGTCAACGTGCAATCCAACCAACCCCCAACGATCAATTTGGTCGAACCCATGCCCGGCCAACGGGTGATGGAGGGGGATTCCATCCGTGCTTCAGCCACCTTCAGCGACGACCTCGATGCTGCAGAAGCGCTTGTTCTCTCGTGGAAGGTCTACGATATGCAAGGCAACGCTGTGCTTCAGAACGGGAACGAACCGGTGTACAACATCACGGATTTGGCTGCTGGATTCTACGTGGTTGAAGTGACCGCTATGGATTCACTCGGTCTTTCCTCCACCGCTTCTGTGGATTTTGAATACACCCAACTTGATACCGATGGAGACTGGACAAGTTCCTGCTCGTCCGATACCTGGTTTGATGCGACCACGGGTAAATCGTGCGGGCCGAACATCTACGATGAAGACGACGATAACGACGGCTTTAGCGATGCGAAGGACGCCTTCCCTCTGGACCCTTGTGCCCAAGTGGACACGGACGGGGACACACAACCTGACGTGCTGGCCTGTCCTCCGGGATACACCAGTTGGTTAACCGAGGACATGGACGACGACGGTGACGGCATCCCCGATATGCTGGAAGGAACCATCACGGAGGACGATGACATGAACCTCAACGCGTTGCTGGTGGTGCTGGCTTTGCTCGTCATCGTGGTGATGCTCTTCTTCGCACGGCTTCGCCGAGGTGGGCCGGGCGATCTCACGGGACTCGACCAGCGACACATGTGAGGCACCAGCATGGTCATTGCACTTCCCGATGCCGAGCATGTCGCCCTGACGGCCGTGATCGTGTTGGGGCTCATCGTGGCCTGGGACGGATATTGGTTAACCAAACAACGCTCGGACGTTCCCGAACTCGGTACGTTGCCCGGTGGTGGCTTTGCTTGGGAGAGCGAAGGTGTGCAAGAGATGGTGCGTCAATGGGGCAACCTTGGCAGCATGGCGGCGATGATGGTGTTGCCGTGGGCGCTCTTGGAAGCCTCCAACACGCCGGTCATTTACGCCATTCTCTGGGACGTGTTCCTTGGCCTTCACCTGATTTCGCTGCTCGTGCCCAAACGGTACGCCATCACCTCCACGCATTTGTTCGCCGACGGCCAACGCTATCCTTGGGAACGACTCCGACTGGCGAAGCGGCAACCAAAACGCCGCATCATGCTGCTTCGAAACGGTTGGGGCATCTTCGGACCGTTGCCACTCGGGGGCGACCCCGCTTCGCTTACCGTTGCCCGAGAATACATCGACGCCATGGAAAAAGCCCGTCAAATGCCCGAGGAATTCCTTGAATCCGAGTGAACGGCACGCTCAAGGGCTTTCCGCACCAAGACGGCCCATGGAATGGACGCGAAGCGGCGAAGACCTGTTTGTCCGATTGGACCCGGGTGAAGAAATTCACGCCAGCCTGCAAGCGTTGGCCGACGAAGTGGGATTCGATGCTGCCGCCATCACCAGCGGCATTGGACGAACACGCAACAGCACCTACGGCTACATGGACGACAACCATCGCTATCATCGCGTGACCATCGATGGAAGCAGCGAACTCGTGACCCTTCAGGGCAACCTCGCCCGGCGTGAATCGGGTGAGGCCTTCACGCACCTTCACGCGACCTTTTCTGACGATGACCTCAAGCCTCACGCGGGCCATATGTTTGAGGCGACGGTCCACGTGGTGGCGGAAATTCACCTTCGTCTCTTGCCCCACGCTATCATGTCAAGATGCCCGCTTGAGAACAGTGAATTTGTGGCGCTGAAGTTTGATTGAGGACGTCATAAGCGATGGTTCATATGGTGTTGGAGCGGTGAAAAACCATGAGCGGCGAAGCCCCAAAATCGTCTGACGCCGCCGAGCGTGTCGCGTGGTTGGCTGAGCAAATCGCGCACCACTCTCACCTCTACTACAACCTGGCTGAGCCCGAGATTTCCGATGCTGAATTTGACCGCTTGTGGGACGAACTCAAGGCGGCTGACCCCGAACATCCACAACTCAGTCGCGTCGGGGCCGATGTGGCACCTGGCAGCGTGAAAGTCGACCACCTGTTCCCAATGAGAAGCCTTGACAAAGCCACTTCGAGCGAAGAATTGAATCATTTTGTCAACGCCACCACAGGGGGTGCAACCCGTTTTCTTTCGCAGCCGAAACTCGACGGATCGGCGCTTTCGCTTGAATACCGTATGGGTCGCTTGGTGAGGGCGGCCACGCGAGGCAGCGGTGAGCGAGGCGAAGACGTCACGCGCAACGCCCTGAAGGTGGCCAACGTTCCCTCCATGCTCCCCCTTCCCGTTGACGTTCATGTTCGGGGCGAGGTGGTGATGCCTCTGACCGTGTTCGATGCGAAGTACCGTGAAACATCACCGAACCCACGAAACCTCGCTGCCGGAGCGCTTCGCCAAAAGCACGCTGACGGCAAGGCCGACGCCTCTGATTTGGTGTTTCAGGCCTACGATGCTCAAGTCCCGTTGGGTGCTGATCGCCATCCAGACAGTCAACCGGTCCCCTCGTTTGACAACGATACCGACATGCTGGCCTGGATGGAAGACACGTTGGGCATCGTTCCGGCCCCGTGGACGCTTCACGACGGGACAACGCCAGCCGAAGCCGCCGGGCTGCTCGATGAGGCAACACAGGTATGGACCGAACGTCGTGCAGGCTACGCCTACGAAATCGACGGCGTGGTCTTCAAGCTGGACAATCTTGCCGGGCGAGACGCTTTGGGCATGACCGCCCATCACCCTCGGTGGGCACTTGCCTGGAAATTCCCGCCCGAAGAAGCCACGTCTGTGTTGATGGACGTGGAATGGCAGACGGGGCGGACGGGCAACATCACGCCCGTCGCTCGCATCGCTCCGCAACGGGTCGGAGGCGTCACGGTGGAGAACACGACGTTGCACAACGTGGGCGAGGTGGAACGGCTGGGTATCAGCATTGGCGACAAGGTGCTCATCGTCCGTCGTGGAGACGTGATTCCAAAGATTGAACAGGCTCTCGGTCGGGCAACCCAAACCGACATCGATGGACGGTTCCATGCGTCCGGCGACCCGTTTGTAGCGACACTCCCGCCTTCCTCCACCATCGAACCACCCACGTCTTGCCCGGCCTGCGATGGTGACGTTGAGGTCGAGGGAGCCTTTCTCAAGTGCTTGAATTTGTTTTGCGATGCTCGTACCAGTCGCTCCGTGTTGTATTGGTGCCGAGCGTTGGAACTCGACGGGGTGGGTGAAAAACTCGTTGAACAGTTGCTGGATGCGGGACTGATCTCCTCGTGCGCCGACCTCTATCGGTTGACGATGGACGATTTGCTCGGGCTGGAACGCATGGGCGAGAAATCGGCCACCAACGTGCTTCGTGAGGTTGACAAGGCTCGCACCATGACCCTCGGACGTTTCCTCCACGCGCTCGGTTTGCCCGGCATCGGTCCCGAATTGGCCACCTCCATGGCGCGTGTGCTCGGTGATGCTCCCGGTCTCGTGGCATGGTTGGAGGCTGCTCATGCCAAGCCGGGCGAGGAAGGGTTCGGGCCCCACGAAGATGAGAACGGAAAGCCGCATGTCCACAACGCAGCCCTTCGCCAACTTCTCAGCGTTGAGGGCGTGGGCGACATCGTTGTTCTCCAGCTCAGGGACGGGCTTGCTCAACGCCGTGCGTTGGTTGAAGATTTGGTGGACCTTCTCACCATCGAGGTCGAACCGACCCTGACCAAGGGCGGCGTGTTTGACGGCATGACCTTCTGCGTGACGGGGACGCTCTCCGCTCCTCGCAAAGAGATTCAGCAGCGTATTGCAGATGCTGGTGGAAAGGTGGTGGGGAGCGTTTCGGCGAAACTCAACGTGCTCGTCGCAGGCGAGCAGGCCGGCTCAAAATTGGACAAGGCCACCAGCCTCAACGTGACCGTGTGGAGCGAGGACGCGTTGAACGAGGCTCTTCGCGGAACCACCGTCACCGAGTCGGTTGAAGAAGAGACCACGGTGACTGAAGCAGCCCCGCAATCGTCGTTGAAGGATTATTTCGGCTGATCAACCGTAGAGCATCGCGTTGCTCGACGGGGAACTGTCGTAGCCTGGTGCCGATTCCATCATCGCCTTCAATTGCGCTTCAAGCAACTCGGCCTCCTCGATGAGGGGTTCCTCAGGGAGGTCCATCGGAAGCAGGCTGTTCAGCCGTTCGATGATGGCAGCCGCAGCACGTGCGTCGGGGAACCGTGGGTCGGCTTCGACCATGATCGACATCGTGCCGATACCACGGCGCGTGGCCTCGGAAAGAATGCCCGCGTTCATGCCCCGAATAACACCGTTCTCCAGCAATGGAATGTCCATGCTGGTGAGCATCTCTCGCACCGCTTCGTTGCATCCAATGCCCACGACGTCAATGGCCTCGGTGTCTTCGTATTCGACCACCGGGTCCACGCCGTCCATGCCGGATTTCATGCCCGCTTTGGCAAACGCATCCACGACCACCCCGGCGAGCACTTTGTGTTCCTTTGACCATTCAAAGAAGGCCCAGACGATCTTGTGTACCAGCGACTCGGGAACCACCATTTCGCTCATGAGCAAAATCACTTGGTCGCACCCTTCAATCGTGCATTGCGGCTTTCCTGCATACGCACGAATGGGTGGGAGAGGGACGCCCTGTTGAATCAAGGAAATGGCGGGCAAGCGGTCGTCAACCAGACCACCGACAAATTCCAATTCCAAGTTCTCAATGAGGTAGTGAGCAACGATGCTGGACACCATCCCGACGCTTGGAAAACAGGTGATGACCATGGCGTTCTCGGTTTGTATGTCCGTGTTGATACGAAGGCTTGGAGCATCCATGCGTTGTGCTGGCCCACGATACCCTTCAAGACTTCCCCTCAAGGGTCACCAAACCTTCTTGATGCTTGGGTCAAACCAAACGCCATGGACGGCGACGGGCAAGAAGCACCTCGCCAACACCAACTCTCTCCATCGGCTTGGAACCGGTTTGAGACGTGCCCTCGCATGTACTGGCTGAGTCGCCAACGTCTTCCTCGAAAAGCGGGGATGGCGGCTTCGTTGGGCACCGCTGTGCACGCCTCCATCGAAGATTTGCTCAACATGGATGTGGGCGGCCGTGCCGGTGAGGAGGCGGGATGGCTTCCGCTAACCGCTGAAGGCTTCCTGAAAACACGGTGGGAGGAAGAGAAAGCAGCCTTCATGGCGACCCCGCGGCGACCCGAGTGGAAGGATGCCAAATGGAGCGAAGCCAAACAACAACAACACGGCGGCATCGTTCTGTTGCTGGACCATATCGGGGCTCGTCATCTCGGTCATGAACAGGTGACGGTGGCTCTATGGAGGCACTTGCAGTCGCTGACCATCGCGGTCGAAGGCGAACTCAAGACCGGTGATGGCCGCCTGATGGGTCGCTTGGACTTGCTGTTTGCCGACGTGGATGAAACGGGGGAGATGAAGGGATGGCTTGTGGCTGATTTGAAGACAGGCAACGCACCAACCAAGGCGTTGAAGCCCGAAGTGAATCGTCAGCTACGGATGTATCGAGACATCCTGCTCGCCAACAACCCCTCCGCACCGACCGTGCGAACCGAAGGGTGGTACACCAAAACCGCCTCGAAATGGGCGGCTGAAGGTGAAAGCGTGCTGGCCGATGCCTACGCTGCTTGGGAAGCCACCCAACCAACCCCCGTCCCACTCGATCCCACACCCGGTCCCGATTCCTGCGGTGGATTCTGCGATTGGAAGGCGTGGTGCCCTCACTGGTGGAGTTGGCGCAAGG
Organism: Candidatus Poseidonia sp.; assembly: GCA_049617635.1. Classification (GTDB taxonomy): domain Archaea; phylum Thermoplasmatota; class Poseidoniia; order Poseidoniales; family Poseidoniaceae; genus Poseidonia. The sequence goes on along the minus strand of JBMZJQ010000021.1, from coordinate 15,262 downwards.
AATCTGGAACCCTGCACCAAGGGGATTTTTGCGATGCCGTCGTTCTTCTCCACCGCTACGAGGAGACCACGGGAGCGGCCGTCCTCGAGTTGTGCGAACCGCTGGACGAATCAGGCCGTGCGATTCCAACAGGGCAACAAGTGGCAGCACGGTTTGACGGGCGTGGCAAAGAGGTGCTGGAAGCCCTGCAAGCCTCGGGCCATCAAGGTCCGATGTTTCTCGGGTCGGTCATGGCGAGCAGAGGAACGTGGCGTATCGGCTCGTGGTGCGATGTGCTTCCCTGGTCGCCGTTGCCGGACGGCGTGGCTCACGACCGCTCTGCGGATTGAAGGTGCTCGCTGATTCGTTCCTTGCTCTCTTCGCACTCAAGGCCACTTGGCGAGAGCAACCATGCGATGTACGACGGGTCGCTCGCCTGAATTTCAGAGAGGTACCGTCCACGATGACGGCCGAAGGAGATGACCATTTCGTCGCCATCCAGGCGGATTTTCCCAAGGGCATCCAAGGGCTCCAAATCGTTGAGTCCGGGTCCGAGTTCTGACGCGTCCTTGGTTCCATCACCGTGGACAATCCATCGCTCAAGTTCCACCAGTGAGCGTCGGAAGGCAGGGGCGTGTTCCACGGAGAGCCGCCAAAAAAGCAACATCGTCGCCGCCGCATCAGCCGCGGCCGTGTGAGCCGCTTCGAGGCGAATACCATGACGCTGGCACAACGCACCCAGGTTGTGCGGGCGAGGAAGGCGCAACCTGCGGACCAGTTCCAAGGTGTCCATGATCGCCTTGGGTTGCGGTGCTAAACGGCCCAAGCGTAGGAATTCTTTCTTCAGCATCGCGTAATCAAACGAACGAACATTGTGACCGACCAAGATGGCTCCCTCGATGAGTTCTGCCACCTCATCGGCCACCTCTGCAAACGGGGGCAGGTTTCGCACATCTTCGTTGTAGATGCCATGAATTCGGCTGGCATCAAGCGGGATGGGTACGCCGGGTTTGACCGTTCGTTCCACGTTCACCGCTGTCCCGTCGGAGAGGGTGCCGATGAGGGCCAACTGAACGATTCGGTCGTTGTTGGTCGAAACACCCGTGGTTTCCAAGTCGAAGGCCAAGACTTTCTCTCCTTGGAAAAGGTCCTGTCCCATGACGAAAGAACGAACGACACCCTCTTTGAACATCACTCCTAAACCTCATGGCCCTCACGACCCTTCATGGGCTTGCGAGATTGGTTTCGAAAAACCTCCACATCCACCGAGCCGGTGACGGAGAATGTTTCCCAAGCCGACGAGGAAGAAGAACATCGCCGAGCCTTCGAAACGCTGCAACACGCTCGTGCCATGGAGGCCCAGGACTTGTTTGAGCAAGAAGAGCACGTTGGCGAGGAGAAGGCTGCGGTGGACGCTCCCTACGATGCCGGACAAACCGAAGTCGAAGCGCTGCTGGATGAGGAGGAAGGCACCTCCTTCACGAACGTGGACGAGGTTGAAATCGCCGATGTCTCCGCGTTGGATGACCCGTACGAATCTGCTCGGGTTGAAGGCGACCTCCCTGCCACCGTCTCGTTTGAGGATGAAGAAAACGACGCTTCTGTTTAATCACGGTTCCCGAACCATTAGAAAGGGTGAGGGAAGCCTTCCGCTCGTGCTGCCGACGGCCCGACCTGTGCGTTCTGCCATCGGGTTGGTGGTGATGCTGATGTTCACCGTCCTTTCCGGGTGCCTTGGCGCCTTGGACACGACCGTTGACCCCCGTGCTTCGCTCGAAGCCTACCCGACGTTGATTCAGGAAGGTCAAATGGTGACCCTGGATGCCCGCGAGTCATCGCCTGTTGAGGGCGTTATCACGGGGTATGTTTGGGATTTTGGTGACGGAACCACTGCAGAAACGGTTGTGGGTTTCACGTCCCACTCCTATCTTCGCTACGGCCAGTACACGGTCCGTTTGACGGTGACCAACGACCAAGGAGGCACCGATGACGCCATTGCGTCCATCATCGTCAACGGCGCCCCAACCATCAACATCACCATGCCCAGCAGTGTCCGCGCCGGTGATGCTGCCTTGCTTGACGCATCAGCATCGTTCGACCCCGAAGGCGATGAATTGACTTATGCGTGGGATTTGAACGCTGCAGAGGACAGCGACGGCGACGGTGACCCGACCAACGATGCCGACGAGACCACACCAACGGTGCTCGTGGACACCACCACCTCTGGACTGATTTTGGGGATGCTTCGCGTTGACGATGCTGGCGGAGCGTTTGCGGTTCAACCGTTCGCCCTGAACGTGACCACCCGTACGTTCAGTGTCACGTGGGTAACGGAAACCGTCGAAATGTCGTGGAATGAATACCTCGACCAAGGCGAAACCTGGTCTGGAAACATCACACCTGGTGAGCGAGGGCGAGTGATGGGCTTCAACGCTGTCCTGGAATTGAATCGAGATGTGGCTCCACCGCATGACAATTTCACGTTGGCTGTTCAGATTGTGGACGACAACTATCGCCGATCCGTGGAGACCGAACCCGGGAATTATTCCACCAACGACCCCGCTCGAGCCGAGATGAACGAGGACGCGATGAATGTACCCGGCGAGGACGGCATGTACACCTCCGACTCAGCGGAAGAATTGCTTCGCTGGCTGTTGTCTTCTCGAGAGGCCAACCGAGGCCAAGGAACGTGGATTTGGTCGGTCGTCGCCAAACAGTCGGACCCCGATGCCCTTATCGGCGAACTTGACCCCGACCCAGGAAACGATTGGAGTCTGAAGGTGGAAGTGATTATCATGCGACCGAGCCTCACCGAGGTCGCCGTTGGAGATTCCAACGAGTGAAAGCGAAAGGGGTATGAAGCGGCGTTGCTTGGCTTGGGTTGGTTACGATGGTTGACACGGTAGAAATCGGACGTGTGACGCTTCGAGACACGGTCTCCCTCGATCTCTCCGTTTGGATGCATCACCCTGACGACTGGGATTTCCGTCCAGCCCTGAGCTACGCTGGCAACACCCTCACCATCCGTTGTGCCAACGAGGGCACGACTCTGGCGTCCGTCGTTTTGGACGACGAACAAGACGAAGCCCTTCAGCGAGACCGCGTTGCGGAATTGCGGGTCAAATTCCAAGTCCACGGCATGCACGGCCGCCTCAACGACATCCACCCCATCATCGCCGACGGAAAGGCGAAGAAGTTGGCGACGGCGAACTGGAAGACCACCCAGTCCGTTTCCTTCGAGTGAAGTCCCAACGAATCTTTCATAACGGTTCACTTGGATTTTGCCGTTTATGTCTCAACATCAAACGAAAGGCAAGCAAAAACAGGCACGATTTGAGCGTCTTTGCGTTGAAATTCGGCGGTTTGTGATGGCCAACCCGGGATGCTCTGCACAAGCCATCGTGGCCAACCTCAACCACGACCAAAAGCTCAGGAATCACGGGCTTACGCCTCGGAAAATTGGTTTCTTCATCACGCGAAATCTCCGCCAATCGCTCACGTGGTGGCAAGATCACCGAGCAGGCCGACGCGTGTACGGCCCGGTGCCCGATGAACCCCCGCAGAATTGAGGGGAACATCGCTTTGGAAGCGAGTGGCTCATGTAGGGCTCCGCTTTGACCACCACCATGGAGGAGCCTCGCGTCGCTGCCTACTTTGATTTGGACGGCACGCTGCTCAACGCCTCAAGCGAGAAAACACTCACTGCCCACCTCGCCAAAAAGCGCCCCTGGAGGATACCATGGGGCGCGCTTGCATGGACGTCCGGCTTCTTCTCCAATCTTCTACGCGGGCGGGCTGTTTACGATGCGGCGCGCAATCGCGGCCACCTCTCCCTTGCGTCCTGGGATGTTTTGACGGCGTATTCGGACCACCTCGCTGAACACCATCTGAAATCCCACATTCCCGCTGAGGCCTGGGAGCGATTGCAATGGCACCGTGAACAGGGGCACCGCTTGGTCCTCGTCACCGCCACCGTGGCGCCGATGGCCGAAGCCATGGGCCGGGTGCTCGGCATGGACGCGGTGTATGGATGCGGTCCTGCCCAACGCACGGGCCGGTTGTCTGGTTCCGAGCGAGGTTGGAGCGTCCCTCGTCGAAAAGGAAAGGTGCCGGTGGTTGAAGCGGACGCTCGAGATCACGGCCACGACCTCTCCTTGTGCTACGGTTACGGTAACACCTTGGCCGATTCGTGGTTCATGGAACGGTGTGGACATCGCATCGCCGTGAGCCCCGAAGGCGCCTTACGTCGCCATGCAAACGCAAATGGATGGGACATTGTCGATTGGCCGTCGTGACTTTATATCCCCTTACGGATGAAGTCTTTCATGTCCTTTCTCAATGACATTTTTGGTGAAGCCTTGAATTCAGAACCCACCTATCCATCAACCCAAGTTGAGCGTCGAGTTGACCTGTTTGAGAACATGGTCAAGCGGGCTCAAGCAATTGAGCGCGCTGCAGAACTCGTCACCGACATCATCGAGAAAAACGAGAAGCGCATGAAGTTTGACGACGAGGGCCACCTCATCGTCGTTGGCAGGTTGGCTCTTTACAAAGTGGACATGAAAGGCTTCCTGGTGAAGATGACCAACCCGTTTTCCTACCATTCCTTTGACGTCGTTGAAGTACACCCAAAGCGTGGTTTGGTGAAGAAACCCAAAACCGCCTGCGTGCAAGTTCGTCAGCAGGACGACATGCCCGCCTACGATTTGATGGCAGGCTACCTGCTGGGCCTGCTCAACGACCATGTCACCTGGCTCCAAGAGGGCATGCAGCCACTGCAACGAACCCTCTTCGAGCTCTACGGACTTCACCCCTCACCGCTCACCCAAACACTGAGCCAACACGTTGAGGACACGGTGAATGGAGCCTTTGACTTCGCCAACGATTCCATCACCTTTGATGGAACCAACGGTTGGAAATGGAGGTTGAGTTTTGGCCAACCGCTTGCTCGAGGCTTCAAAATTGAATACCAAAAGCCACGCCAAAGCTGGTGGAATCCGCTGTTTGAAGACCACGTCAAGGAAACCACAGGCCACTACATCATGAACGGGTTCTTCGAGACCGTGTCCCACCTCTCCCAGTGCCCTGAAATCCTGAAGACCGCTGATGAATGGGACACCGACCCCATTTTCATCCGTCGCATCGCCACCGATTACCCGCCACTGGCCAAAGCCCTGGTGGCCAACGTCATCAACGACGAGGATTACGATCCGTACCACATTCAAACCTACTACGATGACACCATCGACGAAGGTGACGCCGACACCGTGGCCATGCTTGACGACCACATTCGAATGCGCGCTCACGCTTACTGAGCGATGAATGGCGGCCCCACCGCGATTCGAACACGGGTTCGAGGCTCCGCAAGCCTCTGTGATATCCAAGCTACACTATAGGGCCGATTCGGGCGACTCGCCACCCCAATATAAGCGCGAGGGTGTTGGAGGCCCAAGGCCTTCCAAGGGTTCATGGACAACGTGCTCTTGCGTAAGCCATGGTGATGGAACTTGAGCGGACCGTCGAATTTTCCATGGTCGACCTCGCCAACATTGCATATTACCCTCGGATTTTCGACCTTGCCCATCGCTTCTTCGAAGCCACGTGGCCCGAGATATGCGGCCAAGATTACCCGTCTGTGCTCTACGAACGTCGTTTGGGCTTCCCCGTGGTTCACGTCGAATCGTCGTTTCTCCAACCTCTGAAGTACGGGGATACCATTCACGCCGCCATCACCATCGCTCACCTTGGCACCACCTCGTTGGTGTGGCGCTATCGGTTCACCAATCAAGACGGGCAACCGGTGTGGCAGTCCAAACAAACCACGGTGTGCGTGAGCATGGACACGATGGAACCAACGGTCATTCCCGACGACATGCGAGATGGACTTGCTCCACACATTGAAGTGGAGGACGAAGCATGAATGAAGACCTTCTTGGTCCCGTGCGCCCCGACGAAAAAGGACCGAGAACCATTGCCTTGTTGTTGCTGCTGAGTTCACTGGTCGTCTTTGGAATGGCCTGGCAGGACTGGCAACTTCACAACGACGGGTTGACCGATGAAGAGATCGAGACCTTCCTCAAAACGCCGAACAAACAGGAGGGCGAGCCCACCACGGTCGAACAGTATCGGGCCTTCGAAGAAGGTGTCAGGGACGCCAACGGTTACCTGATTCGAAGCGTTGCCTTGTTCACCACGGCCGGGAGTTTGTTGGTGGGTGCGCCCATGTTGTACAGGCTGCAACGTCGCGGGGCTCAACTCTGTGTTTTCGGCGCAAGTGTCGGCCTTGCGGGCGGTGTGCTCGGAAGTGTCCTCATCAATCGCTCCGCCACCGACCATCTTGGCGAAGCCCTCATGCTGACCTACGAAATCTGGGTGTACCTGTGTGGAACGCTCATGGGACTCTGTCTGGCCATGGCTGCTCTCCCACTGCTCAACGCACGGGCCAAACTGGCTTTACATCCAAGAGTGGTGTTGGCCGAGGACGAATGATCACGCTTCGGGCTTCGGCCATTTCTTGGCGAGCGCCTTTCTCAGGTCATCGTCCATGATGGCGTTCCACCAGTCACTGCCCTGCCAGATGGCGTACTTGCCTCGGATGCCTCGAAGGTCCGCTCCTTCAAACTGGCAGTTGCGGAAGTTTGAGAGGTTCAATCGCGCTTTACGAAGGTCAGCACCCCGGAAGTCGGCGTGATCAAACGCCGATTTCATCAAATCGGCTTCAACCATTGAAGCTCGTCGAAAATCACAATGGGTAAAATCCCCCTCTGTTAAATCCGCTTCATCAAGAATGCATCGCCGGAACGAAGAGCCGGTAAATCGTCCCTTGCGAAGAACGGTCTTGGCGTGGTTTTGGAAGGAATAATCGACGACCACGGCTTCCTCAGCCGTGCTTTCATCGTCACGAGGGTCGCCTGCACCACCGCCCGACATCACCATGTGTTCACCTCAAGCACGGGAGCGCTTGTCGAGGTGTGCTTGGCCTTCCGGTGTAAGGATTGCGAATCGGTTCTTGTCGTCTCGCCCGTTGGGCACAACGAGAAAACTTCGCTCTTTGAGTCGGTTGAGGTAGAGGGAGAGGTTGCCCGGCGGGTCAATGCCGGCGTCGCTGAACAGTTCGTTGACCACCCGGGGAGGGCTGTCCTCAATGCCTTCAACATCTCGAAGATAGTGAATAGCCCCCAAGACTTGGTCGGGCTTGCGGGTGAGCGCACAATTTTCGAGAAGGGCGCGGAAGGCCGAACCTCGCTCAGGCAAACCGGCTTCCCGGGCTGCTGTGACGGCTGCTTCAAGCGCCTGCTCACGGGCTTCACGGATGCGCTCGAGCAACATCGTCCACGTGTGCTCGGTCTTGGTTTGCGCCAACTGTTCGTCAATTTGGATGGCTGCGCCTTCTAGGTCGATCTCTATGTCGCCAGCCTGTACGGTGAACCTCAATCTCCACGCCCTCGCCGATAATGAACGACCTATCATTCATAACATTATGTTGTGAAAATTGATACATTTTCAGCCAAAAACGAAGGTTCACGAAGGCGAAACCGACATAACAGGGTGGAAGCCACATCTGGCTGAGGGCTTGACATGCTTCGTCGCGAAACACTGTGTTTTTTACTCGTGCTTTTCTTCATCGCCCCTGCGTGGTCGGTCATGTTCGCGCAGGCTCAAGGAGGAAGTATCTCCACGTTTTCATCGGGAACCGCTGAAGAAACGGTGACGGTTTCATCGGGTCAACACGGGGTTGTTGGTTTTGAACTGCAGCGAAACACGACGGTCACCGGAGCCTCGTTTTTCATCAAACCCGATGCCAGCGGCTCAACGCCAGGTTCCATTGATTTGGACGTCAACGGGGATGGCCAATTCGAATGGACCTTCAACCAGACGGGGTACGGGAATTTCGGCCAACAAATCGAGTTCACCAACGGTGCCACCACGGCCACCCTTCCAATCATGCCCAACACCGGCGCCGTCAGTAACCCCCTCTCTCCCTCGTTTTACCTCCCCGAAGGAGCGACCGTTTCCAGTTCCAGCATCGGCGTCGGTTTCGCTCCAAACCTCACCGGCGGTTTCTTCCCAACAGGGTACATTCACACCGCTGTGTCGGGGGACTTCAACGCTGACGGCCGAGACGATTTCGTGTTGCACTCTCGAAACGCGAATTACTCCACCACCAACGGTACCAACACCACCGTGGCCACCACCGGTCCTGCATTCCGAGTGCTCTCCTACGACAACGCCACGGGCATTCAACTCTCTTCGTGGGTGCCAACTTGCAGCAATGTGACCCGTACGATGAGCGCTGATGTCAACGGTGACGGGTACGATGATGTGATCAACTACGTCCCAGGCAGTCGCCGACTGTGCATTCACTTCACCAACAGCACCACGGGCACAACGTTCCAACCGGTCGTGAACGTCACCCATTCCAGCAGCATCAAAGGTCTCAGATTCATTGATTTCACCGGCAACGGCCAAGCAGAAATGGTTTCGATTCAAAACAGTGGTATCGTGTCGGTTGATGTGTTTAGCAACCGAACCAACACGTTCACCCAGCGAAGCTCACTGACCATCAACATCGCAGGAACGCAGACACCAGCCACACTCAACCACATGTTGCTCGACCATTTCAACGGCAGCGCCAACCTTCCCATTCTCATCGCTGTTGATTCCAACAACGACGGTACCGAAGTGTTCTGGTCCAACTCCAGCAATAGCGTAGCTGCGAGCGTGTCCACCATTTCCGGTATCTCATCGGACGCCATCGCTGGCGATTTTGACGGGGACGGCGACCTTGATATCTTGTCCTCACGCTCAACCGGCCATCGCTCCATCGAGAATCGAGTGAACGGCTGGAACGGCGACAACCACAACAACCTCGTGGATTTGACCAACGCCACCATTCTCGATTACAACTTTGACATGAACGCTACGGTGCTCATCCCCGTCACCGGTTCTCCTGACGGCAACCCCTCAACCCTCGAGGGCAACATCACGGCCTATGGATTCCAAAACGGCTGGAACACCGATAACCGCGTTCGCAGCCAAGCCTCCGCCATCCTCGAGCCGTGGACCGCACCTCGAGCCGTGTTTTTCGGTGATTTGGACGGTGACGGATTCAAGGAACACCTGGTTCTTGCCGGCGAAGGCACCCAACACGGCGTGTTTGTATCGGCCTGGCACCGTGTCGGATACGACGTTGATTCAAACGGGGAGGTTGATTTCAGTGCAGAGGGCTATGCCGGAAATGGAAGCAACGGCTTGTCCAGGCTTTCGGTTGTTGATCTCGAAGGCAACCTGACGGGCATGCTGAATTTCATGAGCAACGGCCTCAACTCCACCCCCGATGCCTACGGGGTGTCCATGAGCGAGGTGAACTTCAGCATGAGTTCGCTGACCGACGGCGAGTTTACGTTCTCCAACCTGAACATCGTTTATCTCGCCGATTTCCTCGTGAACACCAACCCCCACCTCTCCGGGAATCTGAGCAACGCCCTCAATCAACAGATGACGGGAGGTACCGGAAGCTTCGTCGTTCCCTTCACGTTCAACACCACGCAAGACGGTTCGTTTGTCATCCACGCCCCGACCGTGTCCTATGTTGACGGGGCACCCAACATTGCGCTCCCGCCCACGCCGGTGTTGACGCTTGTCGAGGCCCAACCCAGTCGGGTCACCTTTGCGTGGCAAAACATGAGCGATTTCGGTGACGATTTGATGAACTTCGCTATCTATCGAGCCCCCACGGGCCAGAGCCCCAACACGGAACAGGCCTATGCAACGTCTCCGATCAACCAATCCGTTGACATGAGCGTCCAACCCGGCGAACGGTGGAGTTATTGGGTGCGAAGCGTTCACGATTTCGGCGTAACCAGCAACCTTTCTTCCCCGCTGGATGTTGTGATTCCCTATCCTACGCCAAAATCCTACGTTCCAGACGTGGCTGCGCAAGACGTTGCCAACGACACGGGAGGAGCGATGCTCATTACGTGGGGGCAAGGTGATGTTTCCATCGAAAAGCATCGAGTGTACGTGTCGGCCACCAACTTTTCATCCATCGCCAACATGACCACGACGCATGTGGTGGATGCCACCGTGCGTTCATTGGAAGTCCGTGTGGACAGCCTCGGCCAACCGCTGGTGGACGGTCAGCCCTACCACGTGGCTGTGGTTGGCTTTGACGAATACGGAAATGCGTCGGACAACGTCACGTCGTTCGGTCCGGTGTACACGCGCAACGACACAGCGCTGCCGACGACCCTTGAGGTCATGTACCGTGGATTTGCCGAGGAAACGTCCATTTCAACCGTTTTGCTTGCTCGTCAAGGTGCCTTGACGGTTGACGTTCACCTCCATCAGGACGGACGAGCCCTTGCTCAACACGAGGTGATGCTGCACGTTGTTGAGGGAACCGCTCAGTACGATGTGTCGGCCACGACCGACGAAACAGGGCACGCTACCTTCGCGTACGACAAACTCGCCGAACTTGGTCCTCTCACCGCCGTTGGACCGATGCAACTGAAGGTGACCTTCGCCGGCTTTGACGCGGACCAAACGAGCCAACCCTTGCTCGGAGCATCCAACACCACCGAAGCCTTTGGTACCATACCGGTGTCCATTACCGGTGATGAGGTCATTGACCTTGATGACGATCAGAACTTTGACACTGTGTTCACCGTGAACGTGGAGGATATCATTCAGCAATCTGCTCTCGCGAATTTCGAACCCTACTGGGAGGTGACCAACGCCGAGGGCATGGTCGCTGAAAACGGTGTGGCTGAAGTTCGCGGCGACGAGATGGTGATTTCCGGTCTTGGTGTGTACGACGGCACCCTCACGTTCTATCTCTCCGCAGACCCACCAACGTACTACATTCCAGGCATGTCCGTGTCCTTCGCTCTCGAAGCGTCGCCGGAGGTGGTCGAGAACGAGACCAACGAAACCAACACCACCGAAGAGCCAACCTTCCCCGACATCACCTTGCCAGCCACTGTGGATTGTGGAACAGCAACCTATGGATGGGAAGAGAACGCCACCGATGTCACCATCACATGTTCCGTGACAAATCCCAATCCGTTCAGCGCCACGGTGGGCTTCGGTTGGACCATGATTCCGACCACGCCACCTTCAATCGACGTGACGTACGACGATTCCGGTTCAACCGTGACGGTTGAAGCCAACGGGACCGTTGACCTGACGTTGCAGATTGTGCGTAACGGACCGACCGAAGGCCTGTACCCTGGTGAGCAAGGGAAGGGCTACGTCATCACACTCACGTGTCTTGTTGTCGAGGGCAACGCCTGTGATTCCATGAGCGAATCGAGTGCCACAACCGAAGGACAAATCCTGTGGACATTGGGTGATATCCCTATCGTTGATGACGGGAACACCAACACGGATACCGACGAAGCCTCCAGCGCCATGACACCGGTTGTTGTTGGAATCGGTTTGTTCATCGCCATCGCAGCAGCCATTGGCGGCGTTCTGTACATGCGCCGAGCCATGGACGAAGACGATGATGATGACGACGATGAGGACTATTACGGCATGGCCATGGATGCCCCAACCGGTCGAGCTGAAACCGTTGAGAGCCTGGATTTGGGGGCTTCAAAGTCGCTTGATGAACTCAAAGAATCGGGCAAAGACCTCCACGAGGCAGCGCCGGAAGGACTCGCCTCTTCGGTCACCCTTGGAAGCAGCGCTGACGCCTTTGAGTTTGGAGCCACAGCGGAGGACGGCGTTCCTACCGAAGCCGATGACGACGCCTCTGACGAGGAAGATGAAGCTGACGACGGCGTCACCGTTGATGAGGACGGCACCGAATGGTGGGAAGACGAGGACGGCGTCTGGTGGTATCGAGAAGAGGGCTGGGAAGACTGGGCGGTTTGGGAAGAATGAACATTCCGTGAGCCTTTTGACGGGCTGACGACTGGACTGAAACCGGAGGCCATGGTATGGATGCAAATCTGCAATCCTATTCACTCGTCCTTCACCAAGATGCGGACCCGACCACGGGCGGCGTGGCCATCTGCGGGTTTACCACGGCGGGCATGGTCGGCGTGATTTCCACGTCGCACATCATCAAGACGCTCGGTTTGAAGCAACTCGGGACGGTCATGCACAAGGATTTCCCAGCGGTTGCCCTGATTCACGACGAAGTGCCCAAACACCCCGTTCGGGTCTACCAGGGCAACGGACTCGGTGTGTTCACCTCAGAAATTCAGTTCGGCAACGAGACCGACATCATGTTCGCTTCAACGGTGCTCGAATGGTTCACCAAAGGAGGCTTCGATCGCCTCATCATTATCGACGGGCTGACACGGCCAGAAAAAGAACTCAGCAACGGCGAATTGTTTGGCGTTGGTTCCATCCCTGCTGCCCGCGATCGCCTCAAAAATCTGGACATTGAACCCATCCAGCAAGGTATCGTCGCCGGCATCACCGGTTTCTTGCTCGGCGAAGGTGACCGACTGGGCATTGATATCACCGCCCTTCTCTCCGAAGCCAGCCCCATGTACCCCGATGCTCGAGCTGCCGCACTGGCGGTGGAGGCCGTGAGCGATTTGACAGGACTCGACATTCCGCTGACCGAGTTGTTGGAGAACGCTCGTTCCATCGAGGACAGCGTGCGCGACATCATCGAGAACGCCTCGCAAATGTTGCCGGCGCCCGACGATACCGACGTGACCGATATCGATCCTTCCTTCGGTTGAGGCTCGCCGTCTTGACCCATCACGATTGGACCAAACCTCGAACGATGTCCATCAGGCCTTCGTGCGGTGCGTCGGTGGCGAAGAACGGGTCGATGTCCGGCACCCTCGCTGCTGCAAATCCTGCTTGGTGAAGGGATTCAAACAGCACCTCCATTTTGGGGGCTTGGCCGGTACCGGCCATGTTGGGAAGGTCGTCCATGTGGTAGAGTGCATGCTGCGTTGCCATCAACGCCGCCGCTTCGGCGATGTAGCGAACACTGCGGCGCACCTCGCGAGCAGCGTACTCTTCGTCATCGTCGCCCCAAACCAAACCGTGCTGTCGCGCAACGTTCACATCGTCGGGACTCGGACGGCAAAGCTCCAACGCTCGCTCTTCCGTGATGCGACCAGCGATGTCGGCGTCCCACAGCGCTCCAATCCACATCGGACCGCTGCCCTGCTCCACTTCTTCGGGTGTTGGATGGTGCACAAAGCGGTACGTTCCGTTGCTGTTCCGGATGCGCCAACCCATCTGTTCGAGCACTTTTGACGCCCCTTCTCGGCTACGGCGAACCTTGATGCTGATGCGGACATGATGACCGTCAAACAAGGCGAGGACCGGCTCAATGGCACGGTCGTGGCGGGCAGCGGTGGTGGCGACCAGACCCAAGAGCACCCGAACAGCATCGTCGTGAGCATAACTGTCAACGATGCCCTTTGCTCCGTATCGTCGCTGCTGTGAGCCGGCACTTGAGCCGGTCAGCGCCGCGGTATCCGTGGCCGTGACTTCGAGGAACCCAACCCGTGAAAGACCCTGAACGGCTGCGTCAAGGAAGTTCACGGGTGAACCAAAGGGGTCCAAATCAATCCACTGGTATGCCGATTCCATCAAGGCGATTCGAGCGTCGTTTTGCATCATGAAGATCCCGTTGTGCATCTCACCAACCAGCGGGCGTTCGTACCGGTCGTCTTCCAATTGATGTTCCACGCTGACCGAAGGTGGAAACGTCGCATGGGAGGTTTTGAGCCAATCCAAGGCGAACGCGTCAAGGTCGTTGGCGGTGATTCGAAGTCGAGGTTGGAGATGTGCCGGGACTTCGTTTCGCCACCGCCGAACACGAACGCCGGTGGCGCACAGCGCATCGAGGGCGCGAAGGTCTTGTTCTTCACCGACCAGCCATCCGTGCTCAAGCGCATCAGCGAGCAACATCACCGAACGGGTCCGCGCCGGCGCCATGGCCGGGTTGAGGAACCCCGGTCCGGTACGCTTCGCAGGCCCTCGTGGCATGTGCGTGGGGCGCTCTTGGTCGTGGCGAAGGTGCACGAGGGTCTTACCCTCAAGCCAAAGGTGGCCTTCCCGAGCAGACGCTGCGTGCTCATCGGCCATGGTCCTGCGAACAATTTCTCCCTCATGACCGCACCGATGCGGCTGACGTCAGTAATGCGAAAATTCCACACCTTCGATGGCGTGGAGGACGCGGTGGCCGTGGTCGACCACGTGCCCGACGATGGCCACGCCAGGCATGCGTTGCGACAACCATGCAAGCATGGCATCTGCATGGTCGGCATTGACGGCCAACACCATGCCCATACCCATGTTGAACGTGCGGTACATCTCCTTCGTGTCCACGCCTCCGGCCGCTTGCAACCAGTTGAATTCAGGCAGCACGGGCAGGGGGGTATGGATGTTCCAGCCGAGGGTTGGGTGCAGCCGGAGGAGGTTCGACAGCCCACCACCCGTGATGTGGCAAATGCCATGGATGTCGCTGATGTTGAACGCAGCGTCTCCTCGCGCTTCGTTGAGGAGATCCACGACAGGGTCGCAGTAGATGCGTGTTGGATTGAGCACGACTTCACCCAACGTCGCCGCACCATCGGTCCAACGATGCACATCTCGATGCGGGTGATTCACATCAAAGGGTGCTGTATCGGTGTAGGAGAGTCCCGCATGGTCGACGATTTTGCGGACCAGCGAATACCCGTTCGAATGGATGCCTGAAGCGGGCAAACCGATGAGCACGTCACCTTCTTCGAGGTGTTCTCCGGTGATGGCGTCGCCTTTCGGTAGCCAGCCGAGGGCCGTTCCAGAGAGGTCCAATTCGGTGACGATACCGGGAAGTGAAGCGGTTTCTCCACCGGCGAGGGTGACGCGAGCCAGTCGACATGCTTCGGCCAAGGACGCCCCCAAGGCGGCATGGATAGCAGGGTCTGGTTTGGGGACGGCGACGTAATCAACAAACGCGATGGGTTCAGCCCCAACGCACAACAAATCGTTGACGTTCATGGCCATGCAATCAATGCCAACACCGGACCACTGCTCCAGCATGGTGGCAATTTGCAACTTGCTGCCTACCCCGTCGGTGGCAAGGGCCAGCAAATTGTCGCCAAACTCAACGAGTCCTCCGAAGCCACCGGGAAGGTCAACGGGAGCGCCTGGCGTTCCGGGTTGGCGGACACTTTTCGAAAGGGCGCCGATGAGCGAGGCAACCGCCGACCCTTCGAGGTCGATGTCCACGCCGGCACTGGCGTAGTCCATGCCCTTGCTCATGCGTTGGCCATCGCTCGGCGTTTCATCAACTCACCGCTTGACCTTCATGCCT
>JBMZJQ010000020.1:0-26672 GCA_049617635.1 Candidatus Poseidonia sp. | reverse complement strand
CCCCAAGTGATGGTCCTTGAACCCGTTCCGTTGTAGTGATGTTCGCCCGCAACGAAGATGTTTCCTGCAGAATCAACCACCACTGACATCGCGAGGTCATGCGCAGAGGCAATGGGCAATCGCACCCACTCGACGCCTGTTTGCGGAGAAACACGGAGCACCACGCTATCGCTGCCCGTTCCACCTCCGTGAGAAATGGTCGTTTGATTCAGTACCAATGTGGAGGATGAAAATTCTCCAACGGCAATGGTTTTGCCGTTGTTGTCCACTTTACAATCATGAAGCATTTCTGTGCCTGTGTTACCAAATACCATACCTTTCGTGACCGAACCGGAGGAAGAAAGCCAGGTCACGACCATGTCTTCGTTTCCTGCGGTGGTGTATTGTGTACCGTTAAAAGTAAGGCTTGGGCTGCGAGTCCAACCGCACAACGCAATATCGCCGTTGCTTGTTTGAGAGACACCTGTGAGGTTGTCTACGCCCGTTCCACCAATCCCTGTTAACCAAGAAAAATCACCGGTGCTGCTGTTGACATGGGCAACCCAACCGTCAACTACACCGAGGTTGGTGTGTGTTATCGTCGTTTGTTGATTGGTGGTCACTTGTACTTGTGGTGAATCGGTCGTTCCAACAAGCAACAAATCTTGAGCGTTGTCAAATTTCATATCGTTCAAAAATTCATCACCTGCGCCACCAAATCGTGTGAGCCACAACCATTTGTTGTCGTAATTGCGCTTACCGATGAACACATCAAAGCCACCACCATTCGTGATGTGATGATTGTAAACGCTGACACTGCCTCCTGAGAAAATGCCGGCGACGAATGCGGTTCCATCGCCTAATGCCTCTATCTCACGAATCCAAAGATACCCTGCAAGTTCGTCTTTTTCAACCCACTCCCACCCAAGCGGGTTACCCCCTCCAAGGACCTGGGCAGGGCCAGCGGATTCGTCCTCCAATACCGGTTCGGAATCACTCATAGGATGGTCGATGAAGGCGAGGAACGGCGGCGTCAGCAAAAGGAGAATCAAAACTACAGACCGCATGGTGTGTACATCGTTCCAAGGATAATAAAAATGTTGGAATTGATTTCTCAACCCAAGGAAAACAGCAGAAATCAATAGGTTGATTCAACCTTGGCTGTCTTCAAAGACAGCGGGCGTAGTTGACCAAATCAACGAGATGCCAAGGTCAGGTTCTTCCACATGTCCTCAGGGACTTCCATGGCGAGTCGCAGACCGCCCATGGCACCCAAGCGGACGGGGTCGTCAACCACGTGAACATTGACATCGCCCATATCGGACAAGCGGCGCTCAATCATGGCACCGAGGCCCTTGATGGAGGAGCCGCCACCGGCGAGGACCATGTTCTTGCGGAACTCGTCGTGGTATTCAGGGTTGGAACCAGCGATGAGCTTCTTGACGTTCTCAACGATGGGGTCAACAATGGCCTCACAAGCACGCTGCATGCAGTCGGTGATGTCAAGTGTCATGGCCTTTCCTTCAATGGAGAAGTCGACGAGGATCGGGTCATCTGGCGTAGCGGTCGAAACGAAGGAGAACTCTTCCTTCCAGCGTCGAGCCATGTCCTTGGTGACTTGTGCCCCGTTGTACTTGGACTGAATTTCCTTGATGAGGGCGTTGTCGACGTAGTCACCAGCGTAGCCGGTGTGCATCTGGTCGCCAGGACCTGGAATGGTGCCGTAGACGCGGCAAAGGTCGGTCGTACCTGCACCGATGTCGATGACCAAGGTGTGGTTGATCATGTCAAGGGCGTAGGCAACAGCGAAGGGTTCAGAGATGATCATGGCCGAGTTGACGGAACCTGCGGCTGCATCAAAGATGGCCGTCTTGTCAACGTGGCTTGCCTCGGCTGGGGCACCGATCACAGCGACCACACGGTCGTACTCCTCAGGATCGGAAAGACCAATGAGATGGGTGATGAAGTGAGCGATGTACTCTCGGTCCTCGGGTGTGTCTTTGATGACACCGAGTTCGAGTGGTCGGAAGAGGTTCAATGCCAAGCGGTTCTTGAGCGCATCGTTACCGAACAGAACGTCTCGCTTCAGGAAGTTGCGAGCAATCGGGTCTTTGGGTGTACCAATAACCGTCAATTCTTCAACTTCGTGGCTGTCTGAAGAAACCATCACAGAGCGGAAGGTTCCCAAGTCAATTCCGATATACAACACATCTTTCGCCATAGGCTCACTGGCTTTCGGATACCGCTTGAGTTTATGAAGAGTGCCCATATGAATTTACAGACCATGCTTCGCAGATGCCTCAAATGGTGGACATTCGCAATCTATAGAACGCGCCTTTGAAAAGTAAAAACTTCAACACCATGCCTCACAAGGATGGCAATACCATGCAGCATACTCGGGATAGAGTTCAGCCATTCCTCCGCACGTGGTGCACTCCTTGAGAGCCTGTGCACCACAGATATCCATCACCATCTGAATGTGATAGGCATCGTCAATGCCCAGTTGTTCGCGCATGGCCCAGAGCAGTTGATCTTCACTTGGTGAAATAATCCCGTCCTCAAGGACCATTTCGACCACGTTGCGATAATCTTGAATCGTTGAGAAATCACGGTGGTCAAGAACAACACCACCCTTCTCTGCGATGATATCGGTGCCGCCCGGGTCGTCTACAAAAATCACGAACGAGGCCGCATTGAGGTTGTCGTCTCGCAATTCAAACGAGATTCGGACGCCCTCAAGGTTGGCATAGACCAACTTTGATGACCGGTTGATGACGTTGGCAATGGAACGTGCCGTGGTCTCGGCGTTTGGACCTCGCTTCCATCCCGTCGGGCTGCGTTCGTTGTAGGCATAGAACTCCGTTCCCCGACCTGGGTATTCGAGACGAATTTCCTCTCCGCCGTCAAATCCGTTTGAAACAATGGTGATGGAGGCCACTTCCGTGGACAGAATGTTATCGTCATCGTCAAAACTGATCATCAGCGGTTTTCGCTCTTCAGAAGCGGCATTGTAGTGGCCCTGCATGCCGCTCATCCACTTATCTTCAAGGCGCTTGAGTGATTGCTCTTGTTCACCGGTTAGGTTTTTGCTGACTCCAAGGACGTTGGCGAGTTCGCCTGACTGCATCTCTTGCTTGAACTGTTCAATCAATTCAGCGTCACGTCGGTGGGTTGGCGGTTCGGGTCGCTTTTTGGTTTCCACGTAGTTCGGGTCGGCCCATTCATGACCACACGAACCGCACTGGAGATAACCTGCCATGGTTGAATCCTGAGCGTTTCCACCGCATCGAGTGCAATCACCGCCTTCGTTGTAACTTAGGTTGTCTTTTGCCTCTTCCCGACCTTTTCGCAATCCGCCAAAGCCCGCCATGCGTTTGGGTGGCCTTGACTTTCTATGAATGCTTTGTCAGAATTGTATGGCCCGAGCCTTGAGGCCGTACCGGATGAATCCTTCTTGTGCATAGATTCGGCGGAGAACAAGTTCCATTGAACAACCAAAATCGAGGTCGGATTCTTCATCATCGACGGTCAAAAACACCCCGTTGGGACCATCTTCCAACTCCAAGAGGACCGTGCTCACGCCATCCAATACGGGTGCCCGCAGTGAAAATTCAGACGGAGCACCTGCGGCCGACAAGGTCGTCCAGGAGAGTACGACACCTCGCCGACGTAACGCGTGATGGGTGCTGGCTTGTCCCATCGCTTGGTCTGTGAATCGAGGTGGCCACACCAACCCAGAAACGGACTGTTGCCCTTGGAGATTTAATCGGGGTGCGGCAGCCTCTCCGTATTGAGCCATGGAAACATAAGCACCCTGACTGACGTGAGATGATGCCAACTCAGCACCCCAAGCAGCCTCCATGGCTGCGTGAAAATCAGGGTCAACCTCAACTTCCACGTCCATTGGACTGATGGCCACGTCGGCTCCGCTGCGTGCAAACACCAGCGTCGCTTCATCGCTGAGCAACAGGTCCCAGTCTACAACACCCATGCCGTCCTCTCCGCTGGTTGCAAGGCCACAGGCGACCGCTACGGTCTCAGCATCGATGCCTTCAGGAACGCTGACGGCCATCACAGTCTCGTGCTGTTGGCGATGGAGAATCGCAGCGACGGCCAACGTGGTGGCATCGCTGTCAGCCCCAAACACCCGTGTGCCGTTGAGGACAAAGGGCGATTGGATCACGGTGAAATCGGGCTCATGGTCCAGCAAGTAGCCCATCCACACTTCTGCCGTCATGACCGGTCCCTCCCGAAGACGTGGACGGCACAGGTGGCTCCCGAACCCCCGACGTTATGGGTCAAACCGAGCGATGCGTCGCGAACCTGACGTTCGTTGCCGACCTCGCCTCGCAACTGCTTGAACACCTCAACAACTTGACCGGTTCCGGTCGCTCCGAGGGGATGTCCTTTCGCTTTCAGTCCACCACTGGCGTTGATGGCTGTGTCTCCTTGGTTGATGACACCTCGACCCTCTCGGGCAAAACGACCACCGGAACCTCGTGAAGCGAAACCAAGGTCTTCGGTTGCAAGAACTTCGGCGATGGTGAAACAGTCGTGAACTTCAGCCACATGGATGTCACTGGCTTGAACACCTGCCATGTCGTAGGCCTTCGCACTGGCTTGCTGCGTGGCTCGAAGCTGCGTAATCGAGGGACGATCATGAAGCGCCAAATGGTCGGAGGCGGCGCCAGAGCCCCGCACCCATACGGGTGTATCCGTCAACCGCTTGGCAACATGGTCTGCCGCCAGAATCACGCAGGATGCCCCGTCGGACGTCGGACAGCAATCGTACAACGTGAGTGGGTCAGCGACCATGAAGCCACCTGCCGCTTTCTCGAACGTGACCTCTTTCTGGATGTGGGCCAATGGATTCATTGAACCGTGAAGGTGATTTTTCACGCTGATATGGACGAGGTCGTCATGGGTTGAATCGTGCTCGTGGAAGTACCTACGAGCCATGAGTGCATAGGTGCCGGGAAACGTGAGTCCTGCCAAACGCTCCCACTCGGTATCACCCGAGACTCCGAGCCAATACCTTCGCCGTTCAGGTGTGAGATCGTTCATCTTCTCAATTCCGCCGGCCACGACCACATCGGCCTGGCCGCTCTTGATCGCCATCCAAGCGTCACGAAACGCAAATCCCGAAGAAGCACAAGCGTTCTCAACTCGGCGTACGGAAACACCCTCCATCGCCGAATGTTCGGTCAACAACGCCGCGGTGTTCCCCAATTGAGCCCCGCCGAAAGCCAAACTCCCGATGAAGGCTTCTTGAATCATCGACGGGTCGAAATCACCGTCAACGCTCGAAAAGGCGTGGGATGCGGCTTCCGCCCACATCCCTTTGAGGCCTTGTGGATGATTCCCGTACTTTGTTTGGCCGGCACCGACCACGGCGACATCCACCATGGTCAATGCACGTGGAAGAGGCATTTCATACCCACGGCTCGTTTCCTCCGGTTCAGTGGTGTTCTGAGAGAGTTGAACCCGCAGGGTTCTTGAACAGGCCCCACCCGCATGGACATTATGCTACGCCAATGCAGAGCTCATGGACACTTCTCAGGAACCAACTGTGCCGTTTGCAACGAAGAAGGGAAATTCATCATGAGCGACCGAGAAGCCAACTCGCTCGGTCGCATTCTCGCCCTTGTCTTGCGACACGCGCCGGAAAAGTTCGGCGTTGACATGGACATCAACGGCTGGGTGAACACCCGTGAACTGTCCGAAGCCATCGGAAACCAACGCCGAAATTATCACTGGCTGCGCGGATGGCATTTCGAAGCCATCGCCAACGCTGATGAAAAGGGTCGCTATCAAGTTGAAAACGGAATGATTCGTGCCACGTACGGCCACTCGATTGAACTCGACCTCGACCTACCAACCGATGATATCCCTGAAGTGCTCTACTTCCCGTGTGAAAACGACGAGGTGAGCACGCTCCTCGAATTTGGCCTCACCGCAGGTGACCGAAAGAACGTCCATCTTTCCCGTTCCATCCACAACGCCATGGAAGCCGGACACGTTCGCATCGACCGGCCAGCCATCCTCGAAATTGATACCGCCCGTGCCATCGCCGACGGCCACACCATCTACCGAGCAGGCACCACGGTCTACCTCACCGACGAAGTTCCCGGCGAATACCTGTACAAGGTTGACGATGACGACCCGATGATCGTGGAAATGGTCGAAGAGTGGGAACGCGAAGAAGAGGAGTGAAATCCTCACTTTTCCGCTCCACAAGCGGGGCAAAACGCGAGGTCCGGTTCAAGGACGGCTCGGCATGTTGCGCAGTGTGCATGCCCTGACATCAGGGCTTCCACCTTTTTGGGAGACGGAGCAGGCGTTTGGTTCGCCTCTGTATCCACCAAACGCACAGGGTCAATGCCGTGGCGTTGCAATTCTTCCACCCGATTTTTGTAAATGATGGCTTCTTGAAGAGCCGATTCCAGTTGCCAAAGACGTTGTTCTCGTTCTTTGCCATCGGCAATGGTTTGCGCTTCATCTAGACAAACCTGCAAGTGACGCATGAACGCGTCAACGGTCGGTTCCTCGGCCATGATTCACCCACTCGGCCGATGCCTCATCAAACCTTGCCACCCGGCGAGGACGGTAGGCTCATCATCTTCCGACCAATGCACGGGTCATGCGTGAACGAATCGTCCTCAAATGGGGAGGGGGATTGATCACGGAAAAGGGCCTTCTCAAGACCGTGCGTCCCGATGTGCTGGCGTCGCTCGCTGAACAACTAACCGACGTGCTTGCGGAAGGTATCGATGTGATTTTGGTTCACGGGGCGGGCTCGTTCGGCCACCTCAAAGCGAAGCAATATCGCTTGGCCGAAGGCCGTGTTGATGATGCACAGTTCGACGAGGGCTACACGCAACTCGACGCTGTTGAAGAGGTGCGAAACGACATGGTGGAATTGAACGACCACGTCATGAAGGCACTCACGACCTACGATATCTCAGCCGTTTCGCTCGCCCCCCACACATGGGCCACCAACACAGGGCCGACCTTCAACGGTGATGTGTCCCTGTTTGGTGCTGCACCGCAGGGCATCGTGATGGTCACGCACGGTGATGTTGTTGATTGCACCGACGAGCGTGGATTTGGCATTCTTTCAGGCGATGACTTGGTGGTTCGTCTTGCCAAGGAAGTGGGCGGCGTGACACGACTGGTCTTTGCCATGGGTGGCGTCGACGGCGTGTTGGCACAACCCCCTCGGGAAGACGAGGACCAGGTGCTGTTGCCAACCTTGTCTCGCAACGAGGCGTTCACTGGAGAACATGCTTCCGATCTTGACGTGACCGGTGGCATTGGCCTCAAAGTGGACCGCGGTTTCTCAGTGCTTGAATCCGGAATTGAGGTCATGTTGGTGAGTGGAGAGCACGAAGGACGTGTGCGGGATGCATGTCTTGGCCGAGAGGTGAGAGGCACACGTTTGGTACCATAAATCAACAGAGAACTCTTCATGTAGCCGCCGCGTCTGCAAACAACTGGTGAACACATGACGGGGTACGGAATAGGAGATGTCCCCCATCTCGACCTTGCTGAGGCCGAGAAATCCTCGCTTGGCGGCGCCGACCCCGCTCAAGCAGAATTGATGGCAGAGGCTGTCATTCAGGTCACCGAAAGAGACGAGGTCATTGGCCCACTTTCAAAATTAGAAGCACATCGAGGCTCGGGCTTGTTCCACCGTGCCTTTAGCGTCTTGCTCTTCAACACAAAGGGGGACATGTTGCTGCAACAACGTTCGGGCGACAAAGTCACCTTCCCGCATGTCTGGGCCAATGCGTGCTGTTCACACCCGCTCCACAGTGCTGAGGAACTCGAGGAGACAAACGCCATGGGCGTCAAGCGAGCAGCCGTTCGAAAATTGGAACAGGAACTTGGGATTGACCCCAGCACCATCGATGTTGCCGACATGACGTTCATGACGAAAATGCGGTATGCTGCTCGAATGAACCAAACTTGGATTGAACGTGAACTCGACCATATTCTGGTGATGTGTGCCGATGTTGAACTGAGCCCGAACCCGAATGAAGTCGCCAACACGATGTGGGTTTCTCGAGAAGAACTTGAGGCCATGCTCATTGAGGAGCGCCCGGCAGAACAAGCCATTGCGCCATGGTTCCGCTGCATTGCAGCTTTGATCATGAACGAAGATTGGTGGTCAGCCTACAACGACTCAGCGGCCCTCGCCGAACTTGCCGATGACCGCATTCACGACATGGGTGACATCACCCATATGCTACCCAACGCAGAAGGTGCGGATTTGCTTACTTCCATCATGGAGGTCAAACCCTTGATTGAAGAACGCATCGAATCCAGTCTACGTGCTTCCCGTCATCAACGACTCGGCAACGCCATGATGCACCTCATTGAAGGGGGCGGAAAGCGCATGCGAGCGACGTTACCATGGTTGATTGCCAAAGCTGTTGGCGAGACCCATTCGGGCCTGCTCGACATCGGTGCCGCGATTGAAACCGTGCACAATTTCACGCTGGTTCATGACGATATCATGGACGACGATGAACTGCGGCGAGGTCGCAACGCCGTGCACGTGGAGTACGGTATGCCCACGGCCATCAACGCAGGCGATGCGATGTTGGCCATTGCTTTTGAGCGCCTCGTCCAAGCCGAGAATTTGGAACCCGAAGACGTGGCTCCGCTTGTCAATCGTATCGCTTGGATGGTTCGTCGCGTCAGCGAAGGTCAACAATTGGACATCGAATTCGAAGATCGCTTGGATGTTTCAGAAGAAGACTACCTCGAAATGATTGAAGGAAAAACGGCCGTGATGTTCTTGATTTGCGCTGAAATTGGCGCTCGAATCTCCGGGGCTGATGAAGAAACAGTGCAGTTGATGGCTGACTGGGGCAAGGCCGTGGGCCTTTGTTTCCAACTCATGGACGACGTCATTGACGTGCTCTCGGATTCAGCGACCCTCGGTAAACCTGCAGGGTCCGACATCGCCCAAGGCAAGCGGACCTTGATGGTCATTCACGCCCTTCGCCAACCAGAAGGGCCGGTGAAAGACCGCCTCCTCGCCGTTCTCGGCAAGGGCGATGATGTCTCGGCAGAGGCACTGGCAGATGGACTTGCAGCGCTGGCAGAGTTGGGTTCGGTTGCCTATGCCAAAGAGATGGCTGAGTCCTTCCACGCACAAGCCCATGCTTGTTTGGACTTGCTTGATGATGGGCCTGCCCTCGTGGCCTTGCGTGAACTCACAGATTTCCAACTCGCTCGTCTTCATTGAGAGCGTGGACAAGATCTCCCAGAGAGACCGTCCCTTCTTTCAAAACCTCAGCATACCAGCGGGTGATGCCGGGTTGCTGTTTGTGACTGAGCGAAACGAAGGCACCGTTCACAAACGAGGCACGGATGGTTTTGCACGGTGGTGCATCCCCCGTGATCCGAAGATGAACCCCGCCAACATGCAGCTCTGTTCCGGTTGAAAGCGTCACGTCATCAAGCCCGTCAAGAAGGATGTTTTCACCCGTCGTCCCCGGGCCGATGGGATGGCCTGCTGCTTGCAAGGCCGTCATCACCGAACGCTCCATCAGGCAAACCGCCTTCAACGGACCGCCGTGATGACGACGATCGTTTTGCTTGTCACCAATGCAACCGGTTGACATGATGTCCAACGAGGTCACAGCGTGTTTGGGTACGCCGCCCATGGGGTTGACGTGCAAGCCCACGACCGACCCCGGCATCGGTGTTCGCCTCAGTCAGCGTAGTAGGACTCGGGGTTGGGCTCGGGCTTGAGGCCCTTGCGCTGTCGGATTTCACCGACAACCTTGTCGAACAACTGGGGCGGGAGCATCTCGAAACCGAGGTTTTCCGTGTTCCAGACAGCGCGACCTTGCGAGGCAGCACGAATATCGTTGGAGAAACCAAAGGTCTCAGCGATGGGGATCACACCGACAACGGTCGTGACGTTCCCGTCTGCAGGCATGTCTTCGATGATTCCACGGCGGGTCGTAACCTCACGGGTCACTTGACCCAGCCAGTCGTTGGGCACCGAAATAAACGCCTTTTGCATGGGTTCGAGAAGAACCGTGCGAGCACGCATCATGGCGCCCTTGATACCGTTGCGGACGGCGGGGATGGTCTGTGCGGGACCGCGGTGAATGGCGTCTTCGTGGAGTTTGGCATCAACCAAACGAACGTACATGCCTTGAACGGGTTCGTCAGCAATGGGTCCTTTCACGCAGACTTCGTTGAACGCCTCGATGATCAGCTCACGGGTTTCGTGGAGGTTCTGAATACCCTTGGTGTCGTTCACCAAGACGTTGGTACCGTTGATGGCGTAGATCTTTCGCATGGTGTCCTTGTCCATGCCGTACTCACCAAAGCGGTTGCCAACCTCTTTGGCATCACCGCTACGGACAGGTCCATCTCCGAGTTCACCGGCTCGCAGAGCAGCGACCACTTCTTCGGGGAGTGGTTCAATCTCGAAGAAAAAGCGGTTGTGGCGGTTCGGGGACTTGCCTTCGAAGGCATTGCCTCGGTTGTTCCCTTGGATACCTTCACGGTAGACCACAATGGGCGGGCTCACCTTGACCTTGATGTTCTGTTCTTCTTCAATACGGTACACAGTGATCTCCAAGTGGAGTTCACCCATTCCAGCGAGAAGAGCTTCTCCCGTCTCCTGGTTGGTGGTGACCTGAAGGGAAGCGTCTGCCTTGGCCAACGAGCGAAGGGCGTCGATGAACTTGGGCAAGTCCTTCATGCTCTTGGGCTCAACGGCCACGGTCACGACCGGGTCGGAGTAGTGGCGAATGGCTTCGAACGGCGTGAAATCCTTGTCTCGGGACAAGGTCACACCGGCAGCAGCGGAACGGATACCGGTGACAGCCGCGATGTTACCAGCAACGACCTTGGGGACAGTGATGCGATCGCCACCGACCATCATGGCCACCTGTTGCACTCGCTCGGGCTTGGCTGCGCCGATGGCGTAGACCGATTCGCCCTGGTTGATGGAACCGGAATACACACGGCCCACAGCGACTTCACCAGCGTGAGGATCCATCCAAATCTTGGTGACCATCATGGCGAGTTCTGCATTTGGGTCGCAACTGACCATCGCCTTTCCAATTTCGGAGTTGAGGTCGCCCGTCCAAATGTTGGGGATGCGGTATTCTTGGGCTTCGATGGGACCGGGAAGTTTGGTCACAGCCATGTCCAACAACACTTCGTGAACGGGTGCTTTCTGAGCGAGAGACTTTTGGTCCTCGTTGTTACAGTATTCGAAAATCTCCTTGAAGGAAATGCCCGATTTGGCCATGTAAGGAACGGTAATGCCCCAGTTGTGGTAGGCTGAACCGAAAGCAACCGTTCCGTCTTGCACGGAAACTTGCCAGTCTTTCTTCTTGTTTTCAGGGGCAAACTGCTTGATGAGCTTGTTGACTTTCTTGATGGTCTCTGTGAAACGGGCCATCATGTCTTCGGGCGTCACCTGCAACTCGTTGATGAGGCGGTCAACCTTGTTGATGAAGAGAACGGGCTTGACCTTCTCTTTGAGGGCCTGGCGCACCACTGTTTCGGTCTGAGGCATGGGGCCTTCAACCGCGCAAGCGAGGATAAAACAACCGTCAACAGCACGCATGGCACGGGTCACGTCACCGCCGAAGTCAACGTGACCTGGGGTGTCGATGAGGTTGATGAGGTAGTCCGTGCCTTCAACGGCGTGGACCATCGATGCGGAGGCGGCGTTGATGGTGATACCACGAGCCGATTCTTGTTCGTCAAAGTCGAGGACACGAGCTGCTCCTGCAAGTTCGTTGGACATCATACCCGCACCTGCAATCAGGTTGTCAGAGAGCGTCGTCTTTCCGTGGTCAATGTGAGCAGCAATGCACAAGTTCCTGATTTGAGGGAGAATGTGCATCACTTCGGTTGCTTTCTTGATGTTGTCTTCTTTGCGTCCCATGGTTACCACCGTGTTCTCGTTGATTCGCCCCACTGAAAAGGGGTAATTAAGTGACTCGCAACATGCTTACGCAAAAGCGACAGCAGAGCGGCGAAACTGTCCATTCGGCAGGGCTCAGCGAGCAGAGGCTGCGATACGCTCCAACTCTTCCTTCTTGCTGACAGCATAGGACGTCACATCACCTTCGCTGGCCTTGGTCAGCTCGTTGATGATGCAGTTTTCGAGGGTGCGCTTGGACTTGTGTGTGCCTTGCTGGGCGCCCTTGGCAAGGTTTGCCAGAGCGAGGTCAAGGCGACGAGAGGGGGAGGAGTCAACCGCTTTGGGTTGGGAGACGGCACCGAACTTGATTCGGGTGATCTCTTCCATGGGTGCGGCGGAGCAAATGGCGTCAACAAAGACTTGAAGCGGGTTGTTGCCACTTCGCTCAGCAATGGTGTCAAGAGCGCCCTCAAAGGCCTTCATGGCACCCATCTTCTTGCCGGTGTAAGCACCGGTTCGCATGAGTTTGTTGATGTAGCGTTCAACGACGGAAAGCTTCGACTTGCCGAACCAAGCGTTGGCGTGTCGTCCACCGGTGTGAGGCACACCCACGGTGGTGAGGTTGATGTACGGTGCGAGACCAGGGTCTCGGCACGTCACTTCACTTGCATCCCACTTTCCAAACACCTTGGTACCGATGCCGGCGATGGGCTTGACTTCAACAACACTGGATTCTTCGTCGCTCATCATCAACACCTCAGCGGACTGGCTTCTCCTTTCGGCCACGGACCATTTCATCGAGTGAAACGCCGTTGACTTGGATGACCTTGTAGCGGACACCGGGAATGTCACCGTACGAACGACCCATACGGCCGCCGATACCTTCCACCATGACTTCGTCGTGTTCGTCGATGAAGTTGATGGCGCCGTCACCTGGAGCGAAAGCGGTGAGTTTGTTTCCGTTCTTGATGAGCGAGATCTTGACCGCCTTGCGAATACCGGAGTTGGGTTGCTTGGCTTCAATACCGACTTTTTCGACGACGATGCCCTTGGCTTGGGTGGACCCTGCGAGTGGGTCGTGCTTAGCACGGGACTTGAGCATGCGCTTCTTGTATCGGCGGTCCGACCAACGGAATTTTTGTCGGTCCTTGGCCATCTTTGCACCGGCGAAGAGTCCTCTGCCCATCATGGTCACCTCATTGAAGCATTTCGCCGACTTGCCGCCCCTATTTAATCAAATCCCTCAGCGCAGGCGAACCATGGGCGGCGTTGTTTGGTTTTGACTTCAGGTTTGCCCCCTCAAATTGAATGAACAACTTCAAGCAACGCCGGTGGTTCGCTCCACCATGGCCTTTCGCGACCATCTTGCGGCAGCGGACATTGAACCGGGCGAAGTCAGCCTCAAGCACGGCATGCTCCACCATTCACAAGCGTCCAACCATGCGATGACCGTGTTCACCAACATCGCCGAATGCCCCGGGCATCGTGCAGCCGTCAACATGCTCACACGCGACCGACTATGCGCTGCCATCGGCATCGAACCCGAAGCCTACATCGACACGTTGGGGTGGGCGATGGACCATCCAAGCCAGCCGGTTGTGGTGGGTCAAGAGAACGCTGCTTGTTTGGAAAACCAAACCGACAGCGTTGATTTGAGAACCATTCCCATTCCTCACCATTGGCCACAAGACCGTGGACGCTACTCCTCGGCAAGCATCATCATCGCTCAGGACCAAGGAATTCGCAACGTGTCGTTTCATCGTCAGTTTCTGCGCGACGAGAACCATCTCGTGGTTCGCCTCGTCCCTCGTCATTTGCGGACCATGGTGATGAACGCCCGTGCTGAGGGACGAGAAGTCTCGGTGGCCATCGTCAATGCCCCTGACCCCGTGGTGCTCTTGGCGGCGGCCATGTCGTTCAACGAGAACATCGATGAATTGACCATCGCAGCCGCTCTTCACGAGAAACTCTACGGAACACCGCTTCACCTGGTCGAGTTGCCCAACGGCGTCCATGCACCTGCCGACGCCGAGTATGTGTGGTGGGGGAGAATCACCCTTGAGGATGACGACGAGGGGCCTTACGTTGACATCACGGGGACCGTCGACGATGTTCGCCAAGAACCGGTGATTGAAGTGGACGGCCTGGCACACCGCAACGACCCGATTTTCCACGCCCTCATTCCAGGTGAGGCCGAACACAAGACCCTGATGGGATTGCCCCGTGCCCCGACGATCAAGGCCGCCGTGAACAAGGTGGTCGAATGCACCGACGTTCACATGACGGAAGGTGGGTGCGGTTGGCTCGGTGCCGTTCTCAAAATTCGAAAACAACATCCGGACGATGGAATGAAAGCCATTCAAGCAGCCTTTGACGGTCACAAGAGCATGAAAATCGTCACCGTCGTGGACGAAGACATCGACATCACCGACCCCGTACGTGTCGAGTGGGCGATGATGACACGTTGGCAGCCCGACCGCGACACCCTCATCCTCAGCGACCAGCGGGGAAGCTCCTTGGACCCGTCACGATACGACGACGGGAACACTTCAAAAATTGGTTACGACGCTACCATAGCACACGGGGTAGACCGCAGCGGCTTCATGTCCGTGCAGTAGGTGGTACAGGTGACAGACAGCCAAGACCTCTTGCAACACCCACGCAGGAATCTTGGCAACCGCTACCGTTCCACTGCGCAAAAATTCGCCAAGTTAGCAAAAGACGACCCCGAGCGAGCCGGAGAGAATTTGGGTTGGGCCGAACAAAACGCCCGTCAAGCCATCCTCCACGACTTTACAGATGAGCGAAATTGGCGATGCTTGGCTGAATTGAAGGTGCTCAACAACGACGGCAAAGGGCTGCACGCCGTAATTGAAGATGTCTTTGTTGTGCTTGGGCGAGACCCAGAGAACGTCGACCAACTCAACGGGATTGACTTTCTTGCACACGGGCGAGAATTGCTCGAGGCGGCGTTTGTCAACGACTCGTTGGAACCAGAAATCTGGTGGAACCAAATGCAGTCACGATCGAGCGAAGGAGCCTTGAGTGATTTTATAGAACGCTGTAAGCGACTCGATTTTCGAGACCAGCGTGCCAACATTGTGTTTGGCCGACGCTTGGAACGAATTCGTCATGCTGGACACGATGACACCTTCATCGAACTCGCTCGTCACCTCCTTGCGCATCGGCCAATGAACCACGAACTGTGGCGAGAACTCGGCCGCCTTCACGAGCGACGAGGTGAAATTGACCACGCCTGGTCGTGTTACGATCAAGTCCAGCAGTGGCGACCACATTCGGATGAACGCGACCGATTTTTGGAGCGCTTGAAGGGAGACATGGACGGGAAGGAAAAAGTCGCTTGGTCGGGCCCGACCATCGAACATCGGGAAGCGTTTCTCAAAGGAATGCAACAGCTCACGGACCGAATCTCAACCCCTGAGGATGTTCTTTCCGCCCAACCACCCGAGGCTGAACCTGTTGATGCCAGCCATCCGGACGAAGCCAAACTTGACCAGTTGATCGACCAAGGCGACTTGCAAGCGGCGTTCTTCCTCGCACGCAGGCTCTTGGCGAGTGGAGAAACATGGGCTGAGCCATGGCTCGAACGAATCCAATCCCAACTGAAGTGATTCGATGGTTCCAGAAGGTCCTGTGTTTGTGCTCGCTTGGGTCACCGAACGTCATGTGCCGGTCACCACCATGGGAAACGGAGGCCGCGTACTCTTTGTTGAACACCCTGACCGAGGTTGGGAAATACCCGGTGGCCACCTCGAGGAAGAGGAAACCCCAGACCAAGCCCTGCTTCGAGAACTCAAGGAAGAAACAGGATTGGAGGGCACCATCCTCGCTTGGAACCGAGAGTACTATCCAACCGGTTGGGTCGCCCACGTGCTTGTTGAACCAGTCCAAGAAGAACACTGGACTGTGAACGACATGAGTGTCTCCAGCGTGAAATGGTGGGACCACACACCGCCTGTTCGTTCATGGACGCCCGAAGAGTTCGAGGATTTGGCGGCGTATTTTGCTCAATCATGTGAGGAGCGTTAGTTCAGCCAATCGCGTTCCCCATGCCTCGGTTTGCTCTTCATCTTCGGCACAAGCCTGTGCAACGGCCGCCAACATCGGGTCATCCACTTGGTTCGGTTCGGCCATCAACGACGAGAATCGATCCATGTGCCCCATCCGATGGGCCAAGGTAAGCATCGCACGAACATCTGGACGTTCTGCACCCCCGAAACCCGGCTCGAGGTGCTCCATGCACCAGTCAAACACACCCTGCAAATCATCGGGATGCACTGCAAGCGCCGGTGGTTCCTTGTTGAGGTCAAGTGGTTGTGCTTGTTCCACTTGGACGTGCATCGGTTCTGCCGACGCGTCTTGATGGCCCCAAGCCATATCGAGAAACAGCGTGCCTGCTTCGATGGCCATCTGAACCTGTCCAGCAAGCATGGCGTGCTTGTGGGCGTTCCATGCGTGCCTGCCGGCGTCGAACAAGTGTCCCAAGGCATGGCGGATTCGGCTAGCGCCAAGACGCGAGATGGCAATGGTTTCGTGAGCGTGGCCGCCTTTTCGAGAAATATCCCCGTACACCTGAAGCGCCATCAGCGCCTCACCCTGAGCCATGTGATAGGCGGCCTTGTTCAGCAGCGAGAGGTCATGGTCACGACTTGCCTTTGCAACAGATTTGAGACGTGTTTCGGCCCATGTCAGGTCGTCTTCAGCACCCTGCATGTCACCTTCCTCGAAACGAACCAACCCTCGCTCCATACGCAACCGTCCTTCCAAAGCCAGGTCTCGTGTTTCGGGAGAGCGGGTGACATCAAGCGCCTGCTCGATGGCCTCAGCCAGATGGGTGTCGCCCAGCCAGCGACGGCGAACAAGCCCAAGCACCGCTTTTTCGGCAGGTGAAAGATGGACATCCATCGCCTCCAACAACTCAGGGGCATCAAGGAAAAGGGCTGCCTCTGCAAGCGAAAGCCAAGACGGCCATTCGAGTTCGTCTTTCCATTCAGCAAGAACTGAACTTTCAACCGGCCCTTCGCTTCGCCATCTCGAAACAAAAACACCCGGACCGGCTGGCGTGGCGATGTTCGTCACTTGACCACCTCCTCTCGGGTCGTGCGAGCAAGCGCATCGATGAAGGCGGTTTCGGCAGCAATAGGATCCACCATACCCGACCAACCAGCGGCACCGTCGTGCCCACCACCGTCACCACCAATGGCGTTTGCCACCTCTTCCATCAACTGACCGAGATGCAAACCAGCCAGCACACTCGACCTGGGTGCTCGAGCGGTGAGCCGGGTTTCGCCGTGCCGATGACGCGTGACGACCACGGCGTCTGCACCCAAGCCGTTCAACAACGTGGCCACGCGAGCTTCAAGCGTACCTGCCGAGGTACGAAGAACGGTCCACGGGCCAGCCTCGGTCGTTTCTGCACGCTGCAAACCACGAAGAATTGCCCCCCGGTCACTCGGCGTTACGGGGTCGTCTTCCAGAGATTGAATGAACTGTTGGTAATCGATCGAACCTCGCTCAATCAACTGCGAGGCCGTGGAGAACGCACTGGCGTCAGCGTGACGGAAGCGGCCGGTGTCGGTGACCAATCCAGCCAGAAGCAATTCACAGACCGGTCCTGACATGGCGTGGTCTGCAAAGCGGTGAAGATAGTGCGTGACCACCTCCGTGGTGGAACGTACGTCCCACTTGATGGAAAGGTCGCCGTCTTGAAGCGACCAACCATCGGTGGCGTGATGGTCGATAATGCACCGTGGCACGTCGGGGAGGTCGACACCGATTTGGTCGGGCGCCCCTGCATCAACCACCACCACGCCCGCCAGTTGTTTTGGCCACGCCGTGTTGTGTTCTTTCAAGAGGCGAAAAGGAGCTTTGTGGCGCTCGACAACCGAACGAGCCACGCGGCCCAGATGCACCCCACACGCAAGCAGGTTTGGATGGGTGGCCGCCAGGGCAACAGCAGAACCAACCGTGTCCATGTCGCCGTTTTTTCCGGTGATCACTGCGACAGGCCCAACCGTTGCTTTGGCGGTGAGCCAAGCGTTCAACGCGTCCAAATCGGCTGACCGAGCGGCGGCAGCCTCGGACATCCTCAAGCACCCTGGAGGGATTGTTTGAGTTCATCATAGGTGGCAATCAGTTGCTTCTCACGCTCTGAAAATCGCTCGAGATGAACGTTCAGCGCTTCCAAGGTTTCCTTCAATTCCTTCACCAAGGCCTTGCGGTCAGCAACTTCGATAAGAACGCCGCCCAGTTGGCGATGGAGCGACAAGCCGTCCGGTTGAGATTCAACAGCAGCGATGGTCCCTTCCAATTCTTGGACTTGGGCACGAACGCTGCTCACCTGTTGTCGAGCCGCCTGTACTTCTGCGACAACGACCTGCAATTGTTCCAAGTTCTCCATGCCCTCACCTGCCTCAAGGGACGGGTGGAGGTTCAAGAATCCTTTCCGAACACTTTCAGAACGTTATCGGTGGCAATCAAACCACGAAGACGAGTATTCCACATGGCTCGAAGGTCTTTGCATGCAGCTTCATCGAGCGTGATGGAAAAGGTGTCATCACCTATCCATGTTGTTTCGCAATCGGTGGCTAAACAAGCAGCCAACGCCTTGGTGTCTTCCATCGAACGAGAAGAAACCGTCAATTCGAGATGCCACATCTGAACCACGCTTGGCGATTCACTCTTCTTCGCCAGCGGCTTCAACATCCTCAACTTCGGGTTCTTCACCCAACAGAGGTCGGTTGGCCAACTCGCGCTCGTAGTTCATGGCTGCTTCTTGGGCGATGTAAGCCATGTCGGCGGTGGTTGCGCCTTCAACGGAGCGGCGAAGAATACGGTTGTTTGCATCGGATGCTCGGGTGAACGGTTCCCATGCGCCACCAGCAAAGGTGTGGTCGCACTTCTTGCAAGACCAAATGCCAACCGATTGGCGCTCGACCTTGGGGTACTGGCAAACAGGACAGGTGTATTTTCGGGATCGCTTGGCCATAGCAGAGCCTGCATTTCGTCGAACGGAAACACCGTATCGTGCTCCGAAACGTGCAGTTGCACCGGCTTTTTGTGTTCGCTTTGCCAATCAGTTCCCCTCCTGTTCTGCCACGAGATTTCGAAGTTCCACGCATCGTTGCTGTGCCACATCAAAGATCTCGGCAAACTCGGCGGGAGTGAACACCCCTTTTAGGCCCTTCTGTAGCGAGTGGAGGTGGCCCTTGTCACCCAAGGTGATATGGATTCGCTCGTCACCGCCCAATTCTTCTTCCTCGGAAGCATCGAGCACAAATCGACCACCGACTCGGGTAAAGGACGCCATGATCGGCGTGCCGTTGACCTGAAGCGTGTGGTCTTCGCCAACATCAAAACGCTCAGCAGGAACGATGGCTGTGCGCAAGGCTGCGATGGCAGCCAAGCCACATGCATCAAAGATGTTGCCTTGGTCGGACATCACGTGAATGTCGATCATCACGCCCCAGACCTTCTCGCCCGGGACAATGCACAAACTCTCCATGTCAATGCAGCCCGATTCACGGATACCGCGGTCAACCACCCGGCCAAGTTCGATGGACTCGGGGGAAGGGGGGCCCGGTTCGTACTTTCGACCAGCAACCGGACGAAGTTCAGCACCGCACATGAGCGAGCCTTGCGTAGGCCGGTCGGGCCAGGGTGTCCGAAGTTCAAACTTGACACCGGCGTAAACGACCGTGCCACCCATAACGACCTTGGCGGAGCCTTCGGCGTTGTAGAGGCAGTTGGTTTCAAGCGTAACATCGCGGGACTCCCATTGCCCACGACCGTCGAGTCGGTTGCCTTCTTCGGCAAGACGAGCGAGTTCTTGTCGCAACAACGAGGGGACGAGTTCGACCATCAGGCCTCACCTCCTTCGTAGCGTCGACGCAAGGCGTCAACCATGACCTCGTGGATTTCTTTTGCGGCCTTGAAATTGTATTCCATGGCGAGGTTGAATTCCTCGGGTGATAGGTCGCCATCCATCTGGAGGAAGGCGATTTCGCCCGTGTTCGGAAGGATACCAACAGGCAAGTCGGCTTGACCGTAGTTGTCTTCTGCCTTGTCGAGGTCGAGCACCACCGTGTCTTCGACTTTGCCGGAAGCGACGCCCACGAGGAGGTCCCGCATGGGGATGCCTGCATCGGCAAGTGCGACAGCAGCAGCGGTGATTCCAGCACAGCGGGTACCGGCTTCAGCAGCAAGAATCTCAATTTCAACACGAATCTTGGAGCGAGGGTATCGCTCAACGAGCACCACCGATTCAAGAGCTTCAGCCGTGACCTTGGAAATTTCTCGTGAACGTCGGTTGAATCCGGGACGGATTCGGTCCGAGGTTGAGAACGGGGCCATGTTGTAACGTACGTCAATGACAGCACGGTCTTGACGCTGAATCTTTCGAGGGTGTGCCTCCATGGGTCCGTAAACGGCGGCCACAGCGACGTTGAGGCCGTGGGTCACCATGGCTGAACCGTCGGCAGCAGGCAACACGCCTGCCTCAATGGTCACCGGTCGCATTTCATCGATCTTACGACCGTCAAGTCGCAAACCGTCATCTCTCAGAAGTTGTACATCTCCATATCCACCCATCATGCATCACCTTTCATTTCATGTTCCAAATTGTCAAGAATCGTTTGAATGTCTGTCCGATGACCTTCTGCGGTCAATTCGTGAATACCCTTTCGTGCCCAAGCAATACCTTCTGATGAACCGTCAATCCAGACGCGTCCGTTTTCACCGACCATCACACGACAGTCGGTCAAGTCTCGTAGCCGCTGGAGGTGCTCGTTGTTGGTGCCGCGAAGACGGTCAATGTGTTGAACGGGGACGTTCTCCACAGCGCCTTGATTCAAACGGCGCAAACCGACACCCTTCATGGTCAACACGACGTTGTGACACTCGTCAACTTCTTGCACTCGTGCAAGGACGACATCACCGATGTCCATGTGCTGGCGTGCTGCGCCAAACTCCACTTTCCAAGGTGCAAGCGACATGGGCAGCAAGCCTTGGAAGGACCCGTTGATGTCCATGAACCAGAGGTTGTTTCGAACTTCTGCAACAATGCCGACGATCAAATCCCCTGAACGAGGCATGTATGCCGAGTAAATGGGGTCAACCGACACCGTGTTGTTGAATTCTTTGAGCCAACCCACACGGGTGGCAATGAAGTTGTCATCAGCAGCGATGATTCCGCTGCCTGCACGCTTCCCGGCGGATGGCCCAATGGCCATTCCCGGGGTCACCAGGCGCTGCTCGGCGCCGCTTTGACCTTGGGACATTCTTTTCTCTCCGGTTGCGGCCAGCCGCCAACCCATGATAAAGGCCACCCCATGGACGGGCAACAGCAATTCACAGTTCTTTGATTTCAACATCGGAGCTGCGACGCATGACTTGGCCGATGAGTTCCCCTTTCATGCCTGCAGGAAGTTCAACCACACACGCCCATGAACCGTCCTCAAGCCAGCCTTCTTTTTGCTGATAGGGACGGAGCAACTGGCCAACGCCACCGTAGGCGGAACCGGGAACTTTGAAGGCCAAGCGGACGGTCTCAAACGAGAGAGGAATCAACGGCTTCAAACGGGCGATGGCATCCTTGACTTGTTCTTCCAAACGCTTGAACGGATCGACGGAGTACCGAGATTCCTCAAGCGCCAATTCAAGACGCGTTTTTGGGTGAGGTGCCTTGGTTTTTGGATCAACAGCCTGGGTGTGAATGTGGTGGATGATTTTTTGCCGCATGGCTTCAACCATCGCTTTTCGTTGTGCGGTGGTCAGTTGAATCGAACCTTTGTCCAAGATAATCCTGGTAATGACGGCGATATCTTGCGTTTCAAACGTGTTTTGAATGGCGTCCTCGGTTGGTCGCTCCCCACCACGAGCATCATGAAACACCTCATCCATGGCCAGAAAATCGTTGATTTCAACGCTCTCGGGGTCTTCTTTGAACGCCTCCACCAAACTCGGGTCAACGAGCACTTCGTACCGTTTCCCACCCTTCTCCATTCGAGCGAGCACGGCATCGTCAAGACTGACCATCGGTTCACCTCATGCCTCCATTCATGGAGCAGGGTTTGAAGGTAACTCAATCCTCGAGCGGTTTGAGGCGATCGATTTGCTTGTTGACCTCGTCCCTGTCGAGGACACGGTATCCGTTGCTGTCCACCACGGTGACTTCAACGGCATCTCGGTTCAACTCGGCATCGTTGGCTGAGCGAAGAGCTTCCAAGCCCATCTTCATGGCAGCGTTCAGCGTCATGTTCTCTTTCCAGTTGTCCTCAAAGTATTCGATGACGGTGTTTCGGCCGCTACCGATGGCACCGGCGTGATAAGATTGGTACGCTCCTGAAGGGTCGGTTTCGTAGAGGTGGATGCCGCTGTCATCAACGCCACCAATCAACAGGGCTGTCCCGAAGGGCCGTGAACCACCGTACTGGGTGAACGATTGCTTGAAGTCGCAAATTTTCTTCACCATCACGTCTACCGGAACGGTTGCGCCGTAGGTGATGCGGTTGATTTGCGCCTCGACTCGAGCACGTGCAACGAGTTGGCGAGCGTCGGCCACCAATCCAGAGGTGGCGATGCCGATGTGACCGTCAATCTTGAACATCTTCTCGATGGATTCGGGAATGATGAGGCGACTGATGATGCGCTTGTCGCAGACCAAAACGACGCCGTCTTTGAACTTCAAGCCAGCCGTGGTGGTTCCGCGCTTGACCGATTCCCGGGCGTATTCGACCTGAAAAAGTCGTCCGTCTGGGCTGAAAGTCGTGATTCCGTGATCGTATCCTCGTCCGCTTGGTTGCATGGTCTGACCTCACCTTCCTCGCTCTGCTGACACTTTATGAGGATGAGGGTCATTTCGCATGAGTCGCCCTCTGCCAGCGAACTTGCGTACCTCCCAACCCGTAAGAACCCACGGGCAGGAACAGCCTCATCAAGGAACGATGGTTGGTCGGGACATGCGAGTCGCCGTGCTCTCCTCGGGAGGAAAAGACTCGGCGGCTGCATGGTGGTGGGCCATGTGTCAGGGCTGGTCGATTGAAGCCCTTGTGACCGTTCGTGTGTTGGGAGACGATTCGCCCATGTTTCAAATCCCAGGCACCCATCTTGTTCAACAGCAGGCAGAACTCGCAGGCGTCCCTTGGGTATCGGTTGAAACCACAGGCGAAACCCCATACGACATCCAAGACCTTGAACGAACACTTGGTGAGTTGGCCATTGACGGTCTCGTCTCAGGAGCACTCCGGTCTGACTACCAAAAATCAAGATTGGAACGTATGTGCGAACGCCTCGGTATCCGAAGCTGGACACCATTGTGGCACCAATCGGGTCGTGACCATGTCAAAGGAATGATTGAACATGGATTCAAAATCATGATCACCAGCGTTTCAGCCGAAGGAATCGATGAATCTTGGCTCGGCCACGTCCTCACGGAAGCCTCGTTTGCCACCCTTGAATCCCTCGCAAGCAAGCATCGCTTCCACGTCGAAGGCGAAGGCGGTGAATACGAAACACTGGTCTTGGGCGGCCCTCATGTTGAAGGCGAGCTCGAGGTGCAAACCAGCACGAACTGGGATGGTGTTCGTGGCCACCTCATCTTTCACTGAATGGCCTTGCGAGCAAGTTCGACGCATTCGTCAACGAGTTCACCTGCGACACCCACGTGATTCATGGGGTCAAACATGGCCTCAAGTTGCTCAGCAGTGAAGGCGGCCGAAACCGCAGGCGTTCGACTGCACACATCGATCAGTTCCTCGTCGTTCGCTAAGGCTTCGAAGGAAGCTGCGCGCAAAATTTCGTGGGCTTCATCCCTCGGCACACCATGGTCGACCAGTTCAATCATCACCTTTTCCGCCATGACCAAGCCGCGTTGCGCATGGATGTTTGCAAGACATCGGTCCTTGTCCACCCACATGTTGGTCAGGACATCTGCCGTCTTGGCCAACACGTCTTCGCACAGCGCAGAAGCGTGCGAAAGCGTAAACCGCTCGCTGCTGGAATTCGCCAAATCACGCTCGTGCCAAAGCAAAGCGTTCTCGTACGTGGGGATGATGAAGGAGCGAACGACACGAGCGAGCCCGGAGGCGTTTTCGGATTTGATGGGGTTCTTTTTGTGCGCCATCGTGGAGGAGCCGACTTGCTTTTTGACATCAAAGCCCTCACCTGCTTCTGCCAGTTCTGACCGCTGGAGGTTGCGAACTTCCTGGAGTATTTTCTCGCATGTGGTAGCCACGTTGGCCAGCCAAGAGACATACTCAACATAGCGGTCTCGGCCGACGACTTGGGTGGTGGCCAAAGGCACGCCGAGGCCAAGGTGCGTAAGGATGAGATTCTGGAGTTCACGTGCCTGCGAACCTTGGGCTGCGCCCGTTCCCACAGCGCCCAAAAACTTCCCAACGGCGATGCGGGGCGACGCTTCATCCAATCGGATGAGTTGCCGACGCAATTCATCAAGCCACACCGCTGCCTTCAATCCGAACGTGATGGGGACGGCGGCTTGACCGTGGGTTCGGCCAAGCATCACCGTGTCTCGCTCACGTTGGGCAACATCTGCACAAACGCCAATGAGATGGCACAATTGTTCACGCAGGAGAACAAGACTGTCGCGGAGCTGAAGGGCCACGGCCGTATCGACGATGTCGTTCGAGGTGGCTCCGAGGTGAATGCACCAACCTGCTTCGCCAGCTGCCTCGGCCATGGCCTTGGTCAAGGCCATGATGTCGTGACGTGTTTCGGCCTCAATTTCACTAACCCGTTCCTTGGTCACAGCCTCGGGATTGGCAATTGCGGCAACGGCGTTGTAATCGTCTTCCGAGACACGGCCCAATTGCCAGTGCGCCCAAATCAACGCACGTTCAACTTCCAATTGTCGTTCGTGTCGTCCAAGTTCCGACCAGATGTGCTTGAAATCTTGGCAACCGTACCGGTAGTCCAACGGGCAGAAGGCCATGAATTGAGGCAAACGCCTCGCTAAATCAACCTTCCCTTCTCATCCATTGTAGGCTTCATTCAGGCATCAGCATGAACGGCTTCATCCGATTCAACGGGGCCCATGACAGATTGGATGAGGAAAACGGCAAGAATCGCCGAAATCACGAAGGAAACCCCAATCCAAGAAGAAAGATCGTACCACATCATCGCCAGACCCATGAGGGAGGCGTAGGACACGATCTGGCAGAGTGCCGATGCGAGCCCCAATTTCCGAATTCGTTCGGGAGGGAGGTTGCGTTCATGCTCAAGAAGGAAGGTGTAGATGAGGAAATAAATTCCCTGAAAGGGCAGGGCTGCAGCGATGACGCACAACGCCACTTGGCGAACCATGTTCGGGTTGTTTGCCTGTTCAATCCCCTGAAACAACATCACGGCCGTGTTCGTCCCGAGGAGCGCTGCCATAATGGTCCAACGCTTGTCTTGACTGGAGGTTCGACTTTCGACATTAACCGAGCCTTCACTCATAGAAGGTTCGTGAACTGTTGAGGGTATGATGTTTCCCTTCCCAACAAGGAACGTTTGGAGGAATTTAGCCCAACAGGCGAATGACCGTGCCGGTGATAGCGGCTACGATCAGCAACAACACCATCATGGCAACGGGACCGTATTGATTCTTGTCGTCGAGCGCCGTTCCAAAGAACCCGTCGCGTCGGACGGCTTCAACAAAACTTCCCGCCTCCTCAAAATCAGGTGCAGGCCGCCGTGGGATGCGTTCTCCGGCTCGGACATCGCCGCTCATGTTCGATACCACACGCTCGCAGGTCATAGCCCTTACGAAGTAAATTCAACGCCACAACCCTCATTCACCGATGCCACGCAATGCCAACCATGACGAGGCATACGTTCGATGTCGCAGGTCTCCACATTCACTTGGCGGTCGAAGGCAGTACGGGTGGCACCACGGTGGGTCTTCACATGGCTGCAGACACCATCAACGACGGTAAACGCGTCCTTTGGGCTTCGGTGAACATGCCTGACCCTGCTCGGTTTTCACAACTCTTCGCTCACCTTTCACTCGTTGAGAGTTCCCGTTTCCATGCCATGAACTTTGGTGGTAAATTCGACCGTGCAATGGATGCGCTCATCGAGGCCACCAACGCCCTCCCAAGCGTTGGTTTGGTGGTGATGGACGATTGGTGCGATGCCTCAGGTCGGATCGAAACACAGAAAATCGAACACGTTCGAAGATTTGTGGAGCACTGCCCAGAGGGCGTGACCGTGTTGTTGATTTCAAAGGGCTCGGTTGACGCCAGTGGTGCAAGTGACGACCCCATCGTGGCACGGGCCGCCGAAGCCATGAACAATGCAAACTTCACCATTTGGCGATTGTGGCGTCACCAAAACACCAACAAGCGTGTCTTGGACAGTGGTGAAGAACGCCTGGTGTTGACCCTTGAAGAATCAGGCTTCCACGTCTGAATTTTCGTCGTCCTCGCCGAGCAGCTTGGCCATCTCGTCAAGCGCATCATCATCGGGTTCGTCGAATTGCTGAGGATTACGAGCGCCGCCCTCAAGCACATCGTCTCCGGCGATTTTCGGACCTGTGGCCTCAAGCATGGCGATTCGATTCTTCATCGCTCGCTTGCTGATGAACCAAACCATCACAAGAAGCGAAAGTGCCATTGCAACATAAGCCACATTCTTGGTGGTATCGGGTTCCATTGTGAAGAGGTTGTCAATCAGACTTTTTCATGGTTGTTATGGTAGAACTTCCCTCGTTAAGGTTTCAATTCCAATCAAGAGGACGCGCTAAATGCCTCCGAGCATCGAG
>JBMZJQ010000019.1:0-26740 GCA_049617635.1 Candidatus Poseidonia sp. | reverse complement strand
TGATTCATCGAGCAGGTCTGGAATGTCTGGAAGGCTCGACAACAAGGCATCGGCTTCGGCATTTTCCTCCACAGGTTCCGCCGTCGGTGGGGAAGCGGGCTCACTTGCACCTGGAAGCGGCACACTGGCGACACCGTCCCGCACAAATTCCCGATTTGGGGTGAGGCCTGGAATGCTCGCGGGGTCCACCAACGTCTTGTTCTCTTGACCGGGGAGGGGAACCGGTTGAACCAGCACGCGCTGGAGCGTTTGACCTGTCTCTTCGTCCGTTGGTTGCGCCTCACGCTTGTTGTTCTGTTCGTTGGCGGCCCGAACCTCATTCATGGTGTTGATGACCGATTCGCCGAACGTTCCACTCGAGAGCGTGGTGATGGCACTCGCGACTTCACCTTCACCGGTGGCCTGCTGCTCTCCCAAGATGCTGGTGATGATGGATGCCGTGGTCGGGTTGACCTCGGTGTTGGTGGAGAAATGCTGACGGGTGCGGGTTGTCCCGTCGTCCTGCGTCCTGTTGTACATCGAGGTGCCCAGTTCGGGTATTTCGTTCTCTACATTTGCGAATTTAGCCACCACGATGGCGACGGCAGCTGCGACGACGGCGACCATTTCTTCCTGACTGATGCCGGCGGTGCCAACCAGGTTGAATTGGAGATTGGCGGCACTGGCCACGAGCAAACCACCTGCAAGCAGGGTGGAAATGGCTGCGAGACGAGGTGCACGAGGGTCGTGGGCCACGGGTGAGTGTTGGTGCTCCCTGCTTTATTCATTGGGTTGCCAAGTCACGGCGCGCTTCTGCTGAACGGACGGTGTTTTCCATCAACATGGCGATGGTCATGGGTCCAACGCCTCCGGGGACGGGAGACAACCAGCCGGCAACATCGGCCACGGCGGGGTCGACATCGCCGGCCAGTCGCCAGCCACGCTCGCGTGTGTTGTCGTCCACGCGGTTGATACCAACATCCACCACCACGGCTCCGGGCTTAACCCAACCTGGTTTGACCATGTCGGGTCGTCCAACGGCTGCAACGATGACATCGGCTTCTGTGCACACAGCGGCGATGTCTTCTGTTTTCGAGTGCGCAACCGTCACGGTGGCATCGGCCCCTTTTGCCGCCAGCAGGAGGGCGGCGGGCATGCCCACGATTCGTGACCGACCGAGCACAACTGCTCGCTTTCCTTTCAGGTCGATGTCCGCCCATTCGAGCATGCGCATCACCCCGGATGGCGTGCAGGGAAGCATGCCATCCACACGACCCTGCACCAGACGGCCGAGGTTTTGAGGGTGGAATCCATCCACGTCTTTCGAAGGATGGATCAAATCCGTCAACGCTTCTTCGTCCATGTGGTTTGGAAGCGGTGACTGAATCAGGATGCCGTCCAAGTCATGTTGGGCGTTCATGTCAAGCACGTGCTGGCGAACAACAGCCTCATCGGTTGATGCAGGGAGTTCGATGTGCGTTGAGCGAATCCCCAGCCGCTTGCAGGTGTTGACTTTTGAGTTGACATAGACGTGTGAGGCCGGGTCGTCACCCACGATGATAACGGCCAAATGGGGTTCAACACCTGAGGATTTGAGGTGCGCAATCCTGCCAATGAGGTTGGCTTCAACCTCTTCAGCGCACTGTTTTCCATCCAAGCGCCGGGCAGTCACACTCCCTCGACAGGGGTGGTCCTCTTGAGCGTTCGCTTCCGTCAAAGCGGTGTCCTGATGCCCAAGGCTCGAACAACACACCAGCCGGCACGAGCCTCAAAGATAGCGAAGGCACCACCAACCATGGCGCCTGCAACGGCGTACCAGCCGAACGGTACAGCGGCGGTTTCGGTTAGCAACAATCCTGCGAGAACGATGGAAAAGCCCATGGATGCCATTCCACCGAGAAGACGGGCTGCTTTTCCACGGGCGTCAATGTTGCATTCCAGCATGCTTAGTCCTCAACGCATGAGTATATGAATCGCTGTTTTTGAGAACAGAAGAGCCAACGGAGGGACTCGAACCCCCGACCGTCTGATTACAAATCAGACGCACTACCAG
The DNA here is from genome assembly GCA_049617635.1 of Candidatus Poseidonia sp. Classification (GTDB taxonomy): domain Archaea; phylum Thermoplasmatota; class Poseidoniia; order Poseidoniales; family Poseidoniaceae; genus Poseidonia. The sequence continues at coordinate 24,708 of JBMZJQ010000019.1, read as the reverse complement.
ACTGTGCTACGTTGGCTTCGGATGGTGGGTGGTGCCACCCCTTGATGAAGAAAGCGGCCGAGGCCTCCGTCCGAGACAACGGGCAAAGCCAAGAAGCACAAGGGGTTGCGAGGCCCATGGACGTGGAGGGTAGCATGCAATACCTTGCGCAACACGGCCATGAGAAGTCGGGAAACGACGTCATTTTCAGTTGGTTCGCACGTTACCAACAAGCCGCAGCGGCCGGCGCCGATGCCATCAACGGCACGGTGGGTGCTTTGCTGGAAGACAGCGGGGAACTCGCCATCAATCAGGTCGTGGATGCTGCTCTTCGAGTCGCACCTGCGGTCGAGTTTTCCGCTTATGCGCCGCTCAAAGGGTTGCCCCCGTTTCTCGACCTTGCCGTCTCTCTTGCACTCGGCGAACACCGTTCAACCCTCGAAAACCTCGGCGTATGTTCGGGAGCCACGGCCACTCCGGGCGGCTCAGGTGCACTCTATCTCGCAGCGTCGAACTTTGCAGAACGAGGGGATTCAGTCCTGCTGCGTGACCGTCACTGGGGTCCTTACGGTGGTTTCTTGAAAGGCTGTCAGTTGAACTTGGCCACCTATCCGTTGCTTCCAGTCTCCGAAAATCCGGCCAACCCATTGCTCGACATTGTCTCGTTTTCGGCAGAGTTGGAAGCCTTGGCCACGAGCCAATCCACGGTCATGACCTGGCTCAACGACCCTGCACACAACCCCACCGGCCTCACGCTTCCACCCGAAAGCAGGTTCGCCTTGCTCAACGCTTTCATGGAAAGCGCCACTCGCCACGAACACGTTGGGCACACCTTGCTCATCGATGCGGCCTATCACCTCTACGCCGACGAGCCTCACGGCTGGGCAGAAACGCTGGCTGAGGCGTTGGATGCAGGGCTGCCATGGCCGGAGAACATGCTGATCTGTTTCGCTGTCTCGTTGTCAAAATCCCACACCATCTACGGGTTGAGAACCGGCGCGTTGGTCTACCTGCATCCAGAACAGGAGAGCGTCGCTCGTCTCAACGACGTGATGGGGGTCACAGGGCGTCAAACTTGGTCTGCTGCGCCACGGGTGGCCCAGCATGTGCTCAGCCAACTCCACGCTTCACCAGAAGGTGGTCAGGCGTGGTCTGACGAGCGAGACCGGTTGGCCTTGTTGCTGTCCGAGCGACGGCAACGCTTTGTGGCGGCGTGCGCTACACATGGCGTAAACATCAATCCCAGTCACGATGGCTTCTTTGCGTGGTACGAATGCGAGGAACCGGGCGCAGTCGCCGAAGCCTGCGCGCAGCACCACGTCTACCTGGTACCCCTCTCCGGTGGGGTTCGCATCGGTTTGTGTGCCATCCCAACCCGGCAAGTGGAACGCGTTGCTGAGGTCCTTGCACAGGTTGTGGGGGCCAAGCAATGAGCCGATTGAGCCGTGAGAATTTCCTCATCACCGGATTTGTGTGCATCGTGTTCGGCGCCTCGATGAGCGTCGCCAACCTCGGCCCCATGGCCATGACCGTCGGCTTGTTTGGCGTGGTGTTCTTCGTGGTGGGAATGAGCCTTGGGCGGCAGACGGGGCTTTCGCCAGAAGCGATCGCCAATTGGGTGCCGGATGGAGAACACTTGCCCGATGCCGGACGATTCATGTTCCGGGTGGATGTGACCCTCGACGAGCCGATCACCTGCTCGATTTTGTGCGGCCCATGCAGCCATGTTACCGTTCAAGATGGCCCGAAACCCTCGGTTTTTGTTTGCCCAAATTGCGAGGTCCAATTGTGGGAAGAAGAGGAGTGAATCCTTCCTTCCACTCGCTCGAGGAACGGTGATTTCAAAGCAGGCACGGCCGTGGGAACGGCATGGATGCTCCCAATTTGTTGAATCCTGAGCGACGCATGTTGCTCACGATGCAACGAGAGCCAGCTCGGGCATCCTGGAATCTGGAGCAACTTCTCGAAGCCTGCCAGTGGCGGGACCAAGCGGTGGCTGTCGGTGCCGGACACGGACTCCAAAACCACGGCTTTGTCGATGTGGTTGAACATCACTCAAGCGAAATTCGGTTGGATGAAGAAGGCGAGCGAGCCGTCAAGAATGGCTTGTTGGAACAACGTCTCTGGACGTGGATTTCCGGCCAAGAAACGGCCACCATGCAGGGTTTGCAGGAGGCATTTGAGCGCCACGAGGCCGGTCCCGGTGTTGGCTTGCTCAAGCAACTCGGTGTCTCTTTGGAAGGCGGTGTGCTGCGTGCCGCCGACCCGAAGAGCGTGAGTGACACCATCGCCCAGCGAGAGGCCTTCCTCCAATCGCTTCCTTCCGACCCAAGTACGCTCGATGCGGGTCTTTTGGCCCACTTCGCTTCTCGAAAACAACTGATTCAAACCGTGGAAAAGACCGACCGTTCCTGGTCGATCACGGATGCAGGAAAGGCGATTCCTGAAGAGGCATTGGCCGAACAACTTGTCATCACGGACCTCACTCCCGAATTGCTCCAAGGTGACGACTGGAAGACCGCTGAATTCCGCGCCTTTGATGTCTCGCTCGAATCGACCACGCCGAGAACGGGTCGAAGCCATCCGATGCAAGCCCTCATCGAGCGCATTCGTGCGATTTTCCTTGAAATGGGCTTTTCCGAACTCGTGGACGATTATGTTCAATCTGCAGGGTGGAACATGGACGCCCTGTTCATTCCCCAAGACCATCCTGCTCGGGAGATGCAGGACACGTTTTACCTCGACCAACCGGCATCCATTCCCCTTGACAAGGAGGTCATGGAGGCGTGGAAAGCCATTCACGAACACGGGGGAGCGACCGGCTCAACCGGATGGGGCGGAGCCTACTCAACCGATGTGTCCCAGCGTCCGCTGCTTCGCACGCACACCACGGTCAACACCGTGCAGTACCTCGCTCGTCATCCCAACGAAGCCTGTCGAGTCTTTTCGGTTGACCGTGTGTTTCGCAAGGAAGCCATCGATCGCACCCATCTGCCCGAGTTTCACCAAATCGAGGGCATCATCGTGGAAGAAGGTGCGAACCTGCAGATGCTGGTCACCACCCTGAAAACCTTCTACGCCAAGATGGGCTACCCTGAAGTGCGTGTTCGACCGGCTTATTTCCCCTACACCGAACCGAGTTTGGAGGTCGAGGTGAAGTGGCGAGGGAAGTGGTTGGAACTTGGCGGAGCTGGAATTTTCCGTCCCGAAGTCACCGAACCGTTGGGCATCACTTCTCCTGTGCTCGCTTGGGGGATGGGCCTGGAACGTTTGGCCATGCTCGTGCTTGGCTTGGACGACATTCGCCAACTGTACATCTCGGACCTCGAATGGTTGAGGAATCAACCCATCCTTTGAGACGAGAGGAAGGTTGGCCCGAGGGGTCATCCTTGACCACCATGAGATTCATAGAGGAGCGACGGAACATCAGCACCATGGAACCGACCGCCATCCAACTGTTCATGTCCAATGTTGAGACGATTCCCGGCAAGGCCATTGTCCAATCCTTGGGTCTTGTGACCGGCTCGACCGTTCGTGCAAAGCACCTTGGCAAAGACATTTTTGCCGGATTGAAAAACATCGTCGGTGGTGAACTCAAAGCCTACACCGAGTTGCTGAATGAGTCCCGAAACGAGGCACTTCAACGGATGATGATGCAAGCGCACAGCATGGGAGCGAACGGCATCGTGAACGTTCGTTTTGCGACTTCAAACGTGGCTGCTGGGGCATCGGAGTTGTTCTGTTACGGAACGGCGGTCATCGTCCAGTGAGGTGATAGCATGAGCGAAGCCATGCTCTACGTGGGATGGTTCGCCATCCCTATCGTGCTGACGTTGTTGTTTCCAACGACGTCGTGGGCGTTGGGTCGCTGGTATCAAGGTCGCTTGATGAGGGCTCTTGAAGCCAACGAAAAGCAGAACGGGTTGATGTTCACCAACCCGAACCACCTTTCCACCGCTTCATCGATGGACCTGATGGCCTCAAGTTCAAGCACATTGTTGCATGTCAGCATTTGTGTCGGACCTTCCATTGGTCAAATGTTCTTCATGTGGTTCAAGAGCCTCTTTGGAGGACGCCTCCATTCCTTTGATGTCGTCCTTGACTATGGACGCCGAGAGGTGATGCTCCGTCTCAAGCAACAGGCCGATCAGCTGGGTTGCACCTCAATGCAAAACATTCGACTGGAAACCTCCGTCATCTCGTTTGCCCAAAATCAAGACAGCAAACGGGCAGCGGTTGAGTTCCTCGCGTTTGCCACGGGCCTGCGATGAAATTTATTCCCACTCGTCTTGAAACCGCTTTTGGCGCTTTTTTGCATCCTCGTTGGTGTGCTCCTCGTCGGGTTGATGCTCTTTAGGGTCGATGTGAACATCTTCATCGTCCTCATCGTCCATGTGTCGGAAGCGGTGGCGGATAAATTTCCGAAACGATTCTTCGTCGAATTTTCCAGCAGAAAAACGGTGGTGCCGAATGTATTTCGAGCCCTCGCTTTGTTGTTTGGCGTGCTCTCGGCGAAAATCCCGAAACATGCGTACACACAATTCGGTGTCGTTGGCGAGGTCCATGTGTTCGGGCCAGTCCAATTCACCGACCAGATGTGAGAAACGGTGCAAGGCTTCCACGTACGCCACCATTTCGGTGTGGTCGGTGGCTTCCTGTTCAACGGTGTCGTTCTCCTCGTTTTCCCCTTCATCAGCGGTGTGTTCGTCTCGCTTGTTGGCCATGGACCTCCAATCCCTTGAGTGTATATGAACCGTTGAAACGACCATGAACGCACCCTCATAAAGCAGAACACAGGGCAGGCACCATGGAGTTGAGCGGTGTGGTAAGCAGTGGCCTTGGCCGAGCGCATATTTTCATGGCCCAACCGCACTACCAAGACCAATTCCGTGAGATTCTTGGTGCGAAGGCATGGCCGGGGACCCTCAACATTCACGTCGATGAATCCATGCTGAGCCATTACATTGCCCTCCGCCAAAAAGCCGGTATCGATACCTTGGATGCGCCAACTCAAGAGCGTGAAGCCGCCAAGGACCTCGATGTCGATGCATACGACCTGATTCGCATCCGCGGCTTCCTTCGAGACGGGGTTTCGTTCGGGGGAGCCTCCGCTTTTAGGGGAACCATCGAGCACGGTGGCAAGGAGGTTGAATGCGCCTTGTTGATCCCCGACCTCACCAGACACGTTGACGTGATTGAAATCATCTCAACTTCGTTTCTCCGAGAGGCCTTCGATATCAACGATGGCGATCGGATCACCGTTTCATTGGCCTCGTGAGTGCTCGACCACAGGAAGGGTGCCGATGGTGGCCCATTCGTTGTACAACATCGTCTTGAGTTCGTGCTGAGCGGCTTGCTGCCATCGCCCTTTCCTGGTTCGCTCGGCAGTTCTTCCGGTTGGTGGTGGGGTAAACGAGTGCGCGTGGTCGGAGATTGGAATTGGATGGTCCTCCCAGGCGACGCCCCAGAGAATCAACCATTCCGGTGGTGCCACGCCAAAGTCCACGGGTGTCATCGGGTTGTCGATGGCTTGGCGAATGTCATTGGGGGTCAGTTCACCAACGGCGATTCTGAACAAAGCGTTCGCCACTCTCCGAACTTGATTCCACAAGAACGCCTCGCCCTTGATTTCAAACCCAATCAGCCGGTCGCCGTCCATCCAAGGTTGAACATCCAGAATGGTTCGCATGGGATTTTTCCCCTCCTCAAGGCGAGCAAAATTCCGTGCATCGTACGTGCCCACAAACATGGCCAACCAATCAGCAAACGCCCGATGATCGGGTTCGACCCAGAACTCCATGCCTTCGAGGCGGTAACGATAGACACGGTGAAGCGCCATGCGGGGGTTGTGGTCAAGAGCCACTTCTTCCACCGTGAGAAACACCAAGGACGGGTCAAGTCGGTCATCGACGGCCCGAATCATCTTTCTCGGCGTGATGGCGTTCCACAAGTCGGCATCGAGGTCAACAATCCCTCCGTTGATACGAACGTGAACGCCGGCATCCGTCCGACTGGAGAGGACGAGCAACTGTTCCTCCTCGGGGCCTTGGAGCCATTTGAGCGCACGAAACACACGGATGAGCTCGCCTTGAACGGTTTTTACATCCGGCTGGATTTGGCTTCCATGAAAAGCATCGCCAAGGTAGCCGACCCGGAAGAACAAGCGTACCTTGGCCTCGGCCACGGCATCCTCTCCTCAATCATCGGACCCGAGGGTGGCGATGGCGTCTTCGGGCGAATAGCCAAGGGCACCAACCGCCCAGACGAGGGCTTGCTTGAGCCAGGGCTGAACCATGGGCGCTTCTCGGCTTGGGTCCATGACTTCGATGGCATCGACCAAGTTTCGACTGGCGGTGAACAAGACCTCGTCGACCGGGATATCTTCCAACTCAAGACGGCGTGCATAGCGTTGGAATTCTTTGACAGCGACTGGAATGCGGCGGCATTCCAGTGCAAAGGACGCAAAGTCAGCGATGTATTCCATGTTCTCTTCATCAAGTTCCATGGCGCGCTTGTAGGCGTTCATGATCTTCCGACCGGGAATGACATCGTCTTGTGCCTCCATGTTCTTCATGTTGGCAAATTCGGCATACATATGATGCACCTCGGGCACATCAGCATGCGACGACATTTTCTCTTCAAGGTCGGCAATGGCGCCGTCAAGGTCGCCGTTTCGGAACAAGTCAATGGGTTTCGCCAGCAATTCTTCAACCATGGTGGTCATCTCCGCCTCGGCGTAGCATCATCGGCTTTTCAAGCCTCGCTCGGGAAGAAACGAATCATGCCTCGGCATCGTTGTTGGAAAGAGCGCTCTTGATGTCTTCGAGCATGTTGGATTGGGAATGCTTGCGATGCATTTCGTTGAGCATCAACTTGATGTTCTCCCACTTCCGAATTTTGTAGAAGCAATGGCGTGGGTCGTGGTCCACACGTCGCGTGGTTCGTTGGTAGGACAGGAAGGCGAAGAAGGACCGGAAGAGTCCTTTTCGGACCATCTCCGTGGCCGATTCATCCCCGCTTCCCTTGGGTTGTGGAGCGGTGCCAGCACTCACGCCAACCGTTTCCTCCATCAAACCAACACCGGAATCGGTCATGATGGTGACGGTCGCAAAACCAAGCACGGTTCCCATGGGTGTGCGCTCGACCATCACCTCAGAGATGCGGTCGAAGAGGATGCGTCGGTGGGAACGGGACAACAGGAATTCATGTTGGAAAATGACGGCGTTGGAGGTGACGGCATAGGAAAAACTCCGCTGATACTTGAACGTCGCACCCCAGAATACCAGGGTGAACACCAAACCCGCCCACAGGTAGTTGTAGCTGAAGGGGATGTAGTCATACGCCCCGTCTTCGGCACCAAACACGCCGGCGATGGTGCTCACCAAATCATCGATAGTGATGACTACTGGAAGGAAGGTGATCAGCATCAAGGAGATGGTGACCCAGCGACCCGAGGTCGAAATGTTCAGCATGCGGTTCGCCCACGTGACGAAGCCCATCACCAACACGAAGCCGATGGGGACGGTTTCGCTGTCGGTAAATTCGATGAGTTTCGCCGTCAGCTTGAGCAAAAACGACGCGTCGTCAGCGGGGTTCAATCCGTTGTGGAACAGGAGATGAACGCCGAACACCAAGGCACCGAGAATGTACATGCCGAGGAAGGCCAAGGTGCTGGGACGTGCCTCGCCGTTTTCCAGAATTTCCTCGCCCGAAATCAAGCGGTATTTCTTTCGGGCCGCATCGTTCGAGGTTTCAGCGCTCGCTGCTTCAGTTGGGGGCGCTTCTTCCGTTTTTTCGACCGTTTCTTCGGTTGCTGCGTCCTCTGACATCTCAAGCCCTCACATTGTCTTGGGACATGGTGATATGAAATACCTTCCCCCAGCGGACGACCATTGTATCAATGAAGCATACCCCAAGCGTGTTCTGCGTTTCCTCGTGCCCACCCGTAGTCTTGGCGGGTTCTCACCCCGAATTCATCCACGATTTCCAACCGCTTCACTTCCAGCGGGTATTCGTTGTAGGTAAGGTGCGACCAAACGCCACCCCGCGTGGGTTGGTCAAAGTGCCAGTGGGCACGTTCAACCGCTTGAACGGTGAGTTTGATGTCTGTACGACCGTTCCACATGTGAACCGAAAAGATCGGTAGCGCAGCGCCGGGTGATTCACCGTGAGACCCTTCCACGAGCGATGAGGCCTCTTTGACCACGCGAACTCGAGCAAAGCGTTCGGTTCGCTGTTGTTGAGCATCGTGAAACAGACCGCCTTGGGAGAGAGCGATGTGTTGTATGTCCCTTCGTTTCCAAGGTCGTGCGTCCCTGGACGTCATGGTGGGGGCGAGGTGTGGCAAGAACCAATCCATGTACGAACCGTCTTCAAAATGGAGGACACCCCAATACCAAGGCGGCGAAGGTGCTTGGACACACACTTTCTGGAAATAAGCGGTACCCGTGACATCGTTTCCATCAACCGTACCGTGGACACGTGTTCCATGCACGCGAAGGATGTCGTAACCCATGCCTGCAGCGTAGGTAGCGGTGGAAGGACGAGCCACGGACATGGCCGGATTCCAGGGAGTGAGGGTCAAGGCAATTGAAGCCGGCGCACCGTCTTCTACCGCGGTTTTGTCCCCTTTGAGGTTGAGCCAGAAGGCCGACTTGTCGCTGTGCAAACCCATGGAGAGGTCATCGGGAAGCAAGGGGACCACGGCACCTCCGCCCTCGCCACCACCCCCTGAAGCGGGCCATTGCGGGTGTTGGTCGTTGATGCTGATCATGTCGCACACCCGCTTGATGTAGGGTTCGTGCATGCGCTGACCGTCAAACCACCACGCGCAGACCATGCCGTCGATGACCATCCCTCCTTGGTCGTCGAAACCGGGCCTTCCACCCGGCATCCATGGTGCGCCGTTGACCTCGACTCGGTCGTTGTCTTTGGTTGACCAGAGCACCATCAATTGCTTGCCGCAGGGGTGTTCATCGTCGTCAAGCATCACCAACCACCACCACCAATCCCACGTCATGTGCCACAACGGTTCTCGCAATCCGAGGGTCCACATGGAGGAGAAATCGCCTTCGAATTTGGTGGGGACGACGGGTTGCATGTTCCTCGCCTCAATCGATTTCTTTTGATTTGAACAGCGTGCTTCCAAGCAACCAACACACCGCCGTTTGGAACACCATCACGAGCGAGGAGACGACCACGGTGGCCAAGGCCCCCAAACCAAGTCCGGGCGTTGATGCAAAGACATTCAGCGCTTCGGCTCCTTCGAGTGGGCCGTTTCCACCACCCCACATACCCATCTCAACCAGCAGGTAGGTGTCGCTCCATGCGAGCATCGCCCCGGCGTCGACGATGTTCATCGCCCAGCCGATCACGGAAAAGCGCAGAATCGCGGCGTCGGGGGCGCCCAGCGTGGTCAAGATCATACCCAATTCCCATGCTGCAATCGGGAGGGCGAGGACCATGCCGTGTTTCCACATCACACCCAACATGCAAAACAGCATGCCGTAGACCATCACGGAAAGAAGTCCTGCAAACCAAATGGCTAACCACACTCCAAGGTCGCCAAATCGGAAGAAACCCTCCCCTGGCCCAGCCAAGCCCGTGATGATGGCGAGGACGAGAATAACCAGCGTGAGGTAGGTCCAAGCAATCGCCAAAAAGCCAAGCATGCGATACAAAAACACCTCGCCACGAGCGATGGGTTTGGCGAGCATGAAGTGCATCGTCCCGGACGTCATTTCCTGACGAATCAAACCGGTGGCCATGAACAAAGGAACGAAAATTCCGAGCAGGAACACGATGCCCAGTTTCCCGATGGCCAAAACGAAGCTCCGGTGGATGGACTCCAAGGCATACGCCTCGTCGTCGGGGTCCTCGTCGACATTGCCGTCCGAACTGATGCTGTATCCCTCAGACCACGTGTTTTTCACCAGCATGATGTCGCAGGGAATGCCGTTTCCGTTACGGTCTTTCTGGGAAGTGGTTCGACTTTCAACATCGCAATCTCCGTTGTCGTCAAATCCAACGCTTCCTTCTTCCAGAGCAGACCAATCAAAGTCGTCCTCGTTGATCCACACGCTGGGGTCGTCAGGTGCCACCGGTGGGTCGAGCAACCCAGGGTGTGAGAAACTGTCAAAATAGTCGGTTCCGTACAGCATTTCTTGGCCGTTGGGGTAGCCGTCGCCGTCCCAATCGTAACTGTCACCATCGTTGTCGATGGCTTCGTAGTCTCGGGTCATCGCATCGATGTAGAACAGGGTCAACACCCCCATCGCAGCCACGCCAACCAGCAACACCACCCATGTGGAGAGCCGTTTGCGTTGCTGCCGGACGGTGAACTCCGCCACCGCCATGGCCTTTCGGTCCATGCCACTCCACAGGCTCGGCACATCGCCCCGCTTGCTCATGCACTCCCTCCTGCCAGATAGGTGAGCAAGGATTCCAAATCATCGTCGGGGTTGTCAATGACGCTCACCCGATGCCCGTTGTTGACGATGAGCCCGGGGAGTTCGGCGTGCAATTGGCCAAAGTGATAGGTTTGGATGAGCAGTTCGTTATCGTTGGGAAAACTCAAGCCGAACACGGCGGGGTGGTCGAGAATGTCCTTCGCCATCGCTCGTGCATCGTCACCCACCAAGCGAATGGTGTGAGGAATCTGGTCAAGTCGGTCCCTGATGGCGTGCAGGTTGCCCAGCGCCACCAACTTTCCATGGTGCAGAATAACGATTTGTTCGGTGATGCGCTCAATTTCGTTGAGGATGTGGCTGCTGACCAGCACGGTTCGCCCCATTTTTCCGAGCTCGCGAATCACGTTCATGATGGTGGTTCGGGCCAGTGGGTCGCATCCTTGAAGCGGTTCGTCCAAAATGATGAGTTCGGGGTCGTTGACCAGCGCATGAGCGATCTTCGTTCGCTGACGCATGCCCTTGGAAAAGCGTCCGATTTCCTTGTTGGCCACATCGGTCAAGCCAACGAAGTCGAGCACCCGCATGGCTTCAACTTCCGCTTCTTTTCGAGTCATCCCGTGCAGGCGTGCAAAGGTGCTGACAAATTCCAAGGCCGTCATCCAGTCGTGCATTTTTTCGTGTTCGGGAACAAAACCAACGTTGGCGTAGGGGGCTGGGTTCTTCCACGGATTGGTTCCGAACAATTTCACTTCGCCCGATGAGGGTTGCAATTTGCCCATCAGGAGTTTGAACAGCGTGGATTTGCCAGCGCCGTTCATGCCCAAGATGCCCGTCACGCCACCGGACAAGCCCAGCGTGATGTTGCTGAGAGCGTGAATGCGCCCGTAGGATTTTGAAACGCCGCTGAAGTAGACCACGGGGACAACGGGCGCCTGAGGAACGGCCGTTTCCGTTGGTAGACCTTCTTGGGTCACGTCAGGAATCATTCACGCGTCACCTCCATCGAAGCGACACGGGTCGCAAGCACGTAAAGTGCCAAGGCGTTCATGGCGACCAGGGCCACGAGCGAATACGTCCAAGAGTATTGGTCGTAGGTGGTTTGGGTGCCGATCAGGGCTTGACCGACATGAGCAACACAATCGTAGGGTGAAATCAGGTAGAGAATCTCACGCTCGAAGAGGTTCTTGACGATGCTTGCAAGCGTTTTGGTCCCGAAGACGATGGCCAAGAGGCCGATGCCCGGAAAGAACCGACCGGTGGACACGCTCGATAGGCTGAGGCCAATGCTGGTGTAGGTGATGATGAGCAGCATGCCGGCGATGAACCCTGCAAGGAACATGGGAAACACATCCACCATCCACGCCCACCCTCGGCCATAGGCAACAACTTCTGCAAGGAAGTAGAGGATGTAGGTGACGAGGACGACCAGGGCCTGGATGATGGCCACGGAGAGGAACTTCATGCCTACATAGTCAAATCGCGAAATGGGGCGGGAAAAATACAACGCCGAAGTGCCGTGTTCACGGTCTTCGGAGATGACGCTGCCGACCAAGAGCGCAGCGACGATGGGGTAATACAGGACATTGCGGGGGAAAAAGCCGAGGACGTGGCCGTAGAGATTGTCTCTGCTCACCCCAAACAGCGAATGAAATTCTGAACTGCCCACCAATCCAGAAAGCAAGGTCATACCGGCGTCGGAGAGGGCGGCAAGGAACGCGATGAGAATGAAGATTCGCGTGGGCATGGTCCACGGCCGATGCCCCTTTCGGAAGATGCCCAGCAGGTGATGGCGCAAGATGGACCAGTTGCGCATCCATCTTGGATTCAAGGTTCCCGTCCACGGCGTGTAGTGTTGTTCGAAGATTTGCCCGCCCTTCGCGGTGTTCGCTACCGCCAGTTCCTCTTGGGTTTCGTCTCCGGTGTTGGCGCCCCAGGCCACATCCATGCGACCTTGCCCCGTTACGGGTGCCTCGGGACTGAGGTCAACGTCCTCGCTCATGCTGCTCCACCTCCCATCGATTCAGGCGCATCCACACTTCGTGCGGTGACCGGGGACCTGAGCAAGTCTTCGCTCGACTTCACGGCGTAGCCCAGGTTGTCCATGATGGCCAAGAAGAGGTCCTCGAGCGATGCCTCGTACTCGTGCATGCGGCGGATTTGAGCTCCCACGTCTGCCGCCGCTTGGAGAATGTGGGTGGTGGTGTCCTCTTGGGTGTGGGCGATTCGCATCACGCGACCCTCTCGTCGAACTCGGAAACCTTGGTCGAGAAGCCGCTGCTCCAACGGTGAAGCACCTCCCCAAACATGAATCTCGATTTCACGGTCGATGGCCTTCAGGTCCTCGATTTTGCCCTGCGCTGCCAACGTTCCTTTGTGGAGAAGGATGATGTTTTCACACACACGTTCAACATCGTCCATCAGGTGACTTGCCATCAGCACCGATCGATTGCCGTCGTGCACCATGGTGTTGAGGGTTGAAATCATGAATTCCCTTGATTTCATGTCCAATCCGTTGGATGGTTCATCGGCGATCAGCAAATCGGGGTCATGAATGATGGCGCACGCCAGTTTCGTCGCCTGCTTCATCCCGGTGGAGAAACTGCTGATCTCTCGGTAGCGCTGCTCACCCATTCCTACGAATTGCAGTGCTTCATGGGCGCGGTTCATCGCCACGACGGGATTCATGCCGAGCAATTCACCCGAGTACCGGACTTGATGGATGGCGTCCATGTCCGGATTCAGCGCGTCGTATTCGGGCATGTACCCGATGCGTTGGCGGATGTCAACACCTTGGTGACGAATATCGTACCCGAGGACCGTGCCTTCGCCCGAGGTCGCTTGAATCAACCCGAGGATGGTCTTCAGGAACGTGGATTTTCCCGCACCGTTTTGGCCGAGCAATCCCGTGGCACCTTTCGGGATGTGCACGTTCAGTTCGTTCAGGGCGATGTGTGGGCCATAGGATTTGGTCAATCCCTTGGTCTGGATGATGGGTTCATCCTCCATGGCCCTCACAGATGAAGGTGGACCACGGCAACCCATGAAGCCTTGCGTTCAGGGTTCGACTCCGCCGCGCGTTTTCACAGCGATACCCTTCGTGAACGCTCCCATCTCGGTCGCCGTGCACTGGGCGACACCGTGGCCGAGGAACTGACCGTCCCGATTGCAGATGAGACACGCTTCGCCGGGCGTCAACCAAGGGTCGCATGCCACGATGAATCCATGGAAGACGTTGCGGCCTTTTCGAACAAAGGGCTCGGCATCACCGTCCACAACCACCACGGCTGGACCTTTTGAGGCGTGACCCCACCATTCGGTTGTGGTCATGTATTGAGGAAGTGGTTCGCTGCGATGCTCGAGCAAAGCAGCGGCTCCAGCGTTGGCCAACGACATGCCCCCGTCCCTGAGGCGAGGGCTGAACATGTGTGCGTTCGCTGCGTTGTTGATGTTCTTGACACGTCCTTCCCGATTCACAACGAACATGGCATCGGTCATGATGGAGGTTGCTGTTTCACGCGAGGTGTTGAGCAGGACCATCTGTTTGGCGATGCCTTGTTCCATTCGAAGTGCACGACGAGCCGCATCTCGTTCACCAGCCTCCATCGGTTCGTGAACATCAGCGGGCAAGTCCAGGTGTTGGAGGGCCTCAGCCAAACGCTGTTTCATGCCGTCTCCGGCTACATCAACGGTTGCAAAGGTCGTGGTGGCGAGGCCCAGTCGTTGGAGTTCAGTGGCGATCCACGCCGGCTCTGATTCATGGCGCAGCACCCATTCAGGGGCGTCCAAATGGGCGAACGGGTTGAGGTCTTCAAGGGAGGCGGGGACGAGACCCAACGGTGTTTGGACCAACACCTGCAGGTCAGGGCAGTGGTGGGTCAGCCACTCAAGCACCTCGCCCAGCCGTTCCCGGTACGGGCCTCGAATGCCGTGAAACACGATGCATGGAGCGGAGGTCGCTGGCGTCTGCCAGCGCATCTGCAGGAGCCGACGCGCCTTCGCAATTTGCGGTCGCCAGAAGGTGTCGTCGCCGCCCCATTGAACGCCACCAGAGCGCGGCGTATGTTGATTCCAGACCACCCAGTCCCAAGCGTCTTCCCACATGCCCTGATCCTGACCGGTGTCATTGGCGGCATCTCGGTCGGTGTAGAACCGGTCAGGTCGAAGGTTCCGTGTGACCGAGGGAGGTGTCGTCAGCCACAGGAAGGCTTCTCGAAGGGCTGGGTGCTGATGGCTTCGTTGTTCAGCCAACTGCCAAATTTTCCCTTCCCGAACCGCCTGCTTGCAGCGGGCCAATTCAGCCAGCGTCACTTCGAGGTTGTAGTGCGCCAGCAACCGTTCCTTGTCCTTGGGTGGCATGGAGCGCACGTCCTCAGGGGTGAGTTGTGCAACGCACGGCATGAGCACAGGCCAATCGACCAAATCGTCAATGCGTTCGGTGCCCCACGGTGTGAGCATGCGGCCGTCCCGAGCAAACAGGGCGTAGGCTGCTGAATCAAACAGGTCAGCCCCCAAGGCGATCGACATGGGAAAGAGCATGGGATGGCCGCAACCGAACATGTGAACGGGACGGTTGGGCGGCAGCAGCGGCAAGGTACTCATCATGATTTTCGCGTAGTCTTTGTAGCGTTGCTGCTCCATCACCGGAACGATGCCGCCGATGGGGTGAACGGCGAACCCGTGCTTGCCCATCAGTTGTGCGGAAACGTTGCGAAGTTTACGAAACAGGCCGCCCTGAACCGGGCCGTTGAGCATGGTGTCACCCGCAGCAACGACACTTTGCGCTGCTCTGGCTTCGGTTTCACGAACGGCATGTTCCACTTCGCTTTCGTTCATATCCGGTCGAGAGAAGACATCCAGCATCGTTGCAATGTCAACGCCAATGGAGCGTTGGAAGGCCACGATTTCGTCCACGCCGACCTCAACATCGCCGTACACATAGGACTGAAACGTGCCGGAATCGGTCATGATGGCACCGGGATAATCCAGCAGAGCGTGAACGCCGTCTTGCTGGGCTGCTGTTCGCAAATCTTCATGCTTCCAAATGATGTACGAGTTGGTGATGAGGGCTTGAATCCCATAGGTATCCCACATGACCCGAGGTTCAATCGTGCGAATATTCGGGTTGACCACCGGCAAAAGGGCAGGGGTTTCGAGCACACCGTGACGGGTGTGAAGACGACCAAGGCGAGCCCTGCCGTCTCGGGCCGTGACTTCAAACCGACCGTGGTCTTGGTCACGGCAAGGCGTGGGGTCGTCACGACGCCCTTCCTTCCAAGCGGTCATGGTCCGCCCTTCTGCCCGCCTTTTTTCAAAGGCTCGGCGTTGATGGCGATTCACGCATCAACCGTAGGGTCAACAAATTCCACGGCTCCGTGCGCCAAAATGAATTCTCGCCCGAGTTCGTCAAAGGTGTCAAGCAATGCCGAAGAGAAGCGGACACGATGGACCTCTGCATCCTGCTCGAGGTCGGTTTTCACGCCTTCAAGTGTCCCAGGAGCCGCACCACAGGACAGGCAGGCTCCGGTCAAGTCCAACACGAGGTCGAGCCCCGTTTCCGTGACTGCACATTGCGTCACAGCAATGCCTCCACCATGACCGTCGAGGGCTGCACGCACGGCACCGAGTCGGGCGAGCAGGGCGGGGACGAAGTGTTCGGAATTCATCACCTCGTGCAGCGAAAGGTTCCGCAGGCGTTCCTCCTCTTGCGGATCGGTGGTTTCGGCGACGCGACGTGCTGCCTCGGCCTCCATGGCAGCCCTCGCTTCGGCAGCGTATTTCGCCACCAGGTCGTCGTCCATGGCACGGCTTCTGCATGCTCGCCTTCAACCCTCGCATTCCTCACGGGTTGAAGTTGGCAGAAAAGCGGTACCGGCAACGGAACTACATCCCTTCATAAAGGAGTGATGGGACGCATCATCAGGGATGACCATGGCCGAAGAAATCCTGCGTGTCGAAAACCTCCACGTGAGTGTTGACGGCACCCCGATTTTGAAAGGTATGAGTCTGACCATTTGTCGTGGAGAAATCCACGTCATCATGGGACGAAACGGCGCTGGGAAATCGACGCTTGCCAGCGTCATCATGGGCCATCCAGCCTACGAAATCACCGACGGTAGCATTCACTACAGGGGCACCAATTTGGACGAAATGAGCGTCTTTGAGCGTGCCCGAGCGGGCATGTTCTTGTCGTTCCAGTACCCTGCGGTCATCCCCGGTGTGCAAGTCGGGACCTTCCTCAAGAAATCGGTGCAGTCGGTGCGTGATGAGGAAGTCAAGGCCCGTGCTCTGCGCAAGGAACTCAACGAGGCCATGGCGACGCTTGAAATGGACAAGAAGGTCCTTTCACGCTACGTCAACGACGGTTTCAGCGGTGGGGAAAAGAAGCGTCTTGAGATTTTGCAAATGCTGTTGCTCAAGCCCCACCTTGCCCTTCTGGACGAAACCGATTCGGGCCTCGACATCGATGCTTTGCGCATCGTCGCCAAAGGCATCAACTCCGTTGCACCTGATGCAGGGTGCCTCATCATCACCCACTACCAACGGCTGCTTGACCATGTGAAACCGCATCATGTCCACGTGATGATCGACGGAACCATCGTCGAATCCGGCGGTCCAGAATTGGCCGTGAAGTTGGAGCAAGAAGGCTATGAGTGGCTTGAAACACCCAAGGGGGCCTGAAGATGAGCGACGAAGCACGCGAGGCCGTTGGCGACTACCGGTTCGGATTCCACGACCCAGAGAACGCCACCATTCGCTTTGACAAAGGGCTGTCCGAACAGGTGGTCCGGGACATTTCTGCTCTCAAGAACGAGCCTGAATGGATGACGGACCTTCGTGTCAAAGCCTATCATCACTTCATGGAACGAGAGATGCCGGATTGGGGTAACTGCGGGCAACTCAACGACATTGATTTTGACAACGTGACCTACTTCCTCCGCTCCTCCGACGCTACCGAGCGCGATTGGGACGACGTCCCTGAGGACATCAAGAACACCTTCGACCGCTTGGGCATCCCTGAAGCCGAACAGAAGTGGTTGGGTGGCGTGACCGCCCAATACGAGTCCGAAGCCGTTTACCACTCCATCCGCGAGGACCTTGAGGCGCAAGGGGTGTTGTTCCTTGACATGGACAGCGGTTTGAAACAACATCCGGAGATCGTCAAGCAGTACTTCGGAACCGTCGTGCCGCACACCGACAACAAGTTCGCTGCCCTCAACACCGCCGTGTGGTCCGGGGGTTCCTTCATTTACGTCCCCAAAGGCGTTCACGTGGAGATGCCCGTCCAGGCTTACTTCCGCATTAACGCCAAGAACATGGGCCAGTTTGAGCGCACCCTCATCATTGCCGACGAAGGCAGCACCATCCACTACGTCGAAGGATGCACGGCGCCAACGTATTCCACCGATTCGCTTCACTCCGCCGTGGTTGAACTCATCGCCATGAAGGGTGCCAAGATTCGCTATTCCACCATTCAGAACTGGTCCGCCAACGTCTACAACCTCGTCACCAAGCGCGGTGTGGCCCACGAAGACGCCACGGTGGAGTGGGTTGACGGCAACATCGGTTCCAAATTGACCATGAAGTATCCGGCCGTCTTGCTCAAAGGGCGCGGTGCTCACGCTGAGATCATCTCCGTTGCCTACGCTGGTGAAGGTCAACACCAAGACGCTGGAGCCAAGGTTCACCACTTGGCCCCCAACACCACCTCCAACATCCTTTCGAAGTCCATCTCGAAAAACGGTGGTCGTTCCTCCTACCGTGGAATGCTGCAGGTCACGCCCAAGGCTCACGGGTGTCGCTCCAAGATCGTGTGCGACGCCTTGATGCTCGACAGCGATTCCCGTTCAGACACCTATCCCACGATGGAGGTGGGGAACTCCACCGCTGACCTCGAGCATGAAGCAAGCGTATCCAAGGTGTCGGGCGACCAACTGTTCTACCTGATGAGCCGTGGCTTCACCGAAGAAGAAGCGATGGGCCTCATCGTCAACGGGTTCTTCGAACCCTTCACCCGTGAACTCCCGATGGAATATGCCGTGGAACTCAACAAGTTGCTCGAGTTGGAAATGGAGGGTTCCATCGGATGAAGTATGCCGACATGGCCGTTCCCTCCCGTGCTCTTCATCTGTGGCGATACACCCCATGGGCACGGATTCATCCCGCAGCCGTGGGTGAAGTCCCCGAAGCCAGTCCCGTGCGCTTGAACCTGCTTGAAGGCGGTGGGACCTTGGTCGACGGTGCGCCTCGCATCATCCAAGGCGACGACATCGCTCGGGTGTTCCTCAGCGAACTCGGTCACCAAGCCTTCACCCTCGAAACCGACGGTAGCACCGAAGTGATCCATCTGCAAGCCATCGCATCAGGACATGTCGCCGTGGGCCACCTGCATCTCGCCGTCAAGCACGACACGGTGGTGTTCCTCCATCTGTCGGGTGAATCCGATTGGACGGGCCTTCATGTCACCGGTGAAGTGGCTCCCAACGTTCGTGCTGCTTTCGGGCTGGTGAATGAACTCGCGACCAACGGAAAACTGCTCCACTGCGAGGATTGGACCATCAACCGCGATGCTTCGCTGGAATGGGCCGGACTGTCCATCGGCGGCTTCCGCTGCAAAAGCGACCTTCGCACCCGCTTCGTCGCCACCGGCGGTTCCTTCAATCAAGCGATTTCAGTCCACGGTGCACAACAACGCCATGTCGACCATCACATCGAAATTCATCACGATGTACCCCACACCAACTCCTCTCTCCACGTTCACGCTGCGTGCGACGACCAGAGCCATTCCATCGCAACGGGATTGTTGACCATCGCTGAAAACGCAAACCATTGCGACGCCGGTCAGGTGTTCAAAAATCTCCTCCTGTCCGAAAAGGCCCGCGCCGAAGCCATTCCCGAACTGGAAGTTCTCGCCGATGAGGTGGCGGCTGCGCACGGTGCCGCCAGTGCGCCGGTGGACATGGACCAACTTCACTACTTGATGAGCCGAGGACTTGACGAAGAATCGGCCGTTGCCCTGCTGATTGAAGGGTTCATGCAGGACGGCTTCTCAACACTCGCGCACGAGGCACTGGTGAACGAAATGCGCACCCGATTGACGGTGCACCTTGAATGCGAACTCAAGAGGTGATGACGTGTCGCTTCGTGATCAATTCCCCATTCTTCAACGCCACGTCAACGGCCATCCGTTGGTCTATCTTGACAATGCTGCAACCACGCAAAAACCGCAAGTGGTTCTCGATGCCATGAACGACTACTATTCGAAATCCAACGCCAACGTTCACCGAGCCGTTCACACATTGGCTGGTGAAGCCACCGAAGGCTACGAGTCTTGTCGAGCCAAACTCAAGCAACGCTTCAACGCCAGCAAGGCCATCATCACCAGTGGCACCACCGAAGCCATCAACCTCGTGGCCCATGCTTGGGGGCGAGCCAACTTGGAGAAGGACGACGCCATCGTGCTGACCGAAATGGAACACCACTCCGACATCGTCCCCTGGCAAATGCTCGCTGAGGAACGGGGCGTGGAACTACGCTACGTTCCTGTCACCCAGCATTTCACGCTCGATATGGAGGCCTTTGGTCACGCCCTCGAAGGAGCCAAACTGGTGTGTGTGGTCCACACCTCCAACGTCCTTGGCGTTCGAAACCCACTGGAGGACATCGTCGCCATGGCCCACGAAGTCGGGGCGAAAGTACTGGTTGACGCCGCACAAGGTGTGCCCCACGCTACGATTGATTTCACGGCTTTTGGCGCCGATTTCATGGCGTTCTCCGCTCACAAAATGTGCGGTCCGACCGGTATTGGAGCGCTGTTGGTTCAACCCGAAACCTTCGAGGAAATGCAGCCCTTCATGGGTGGCGGCGACATGATTGAAACCGTCACCATCGAAGGCTCCACCTACCAAACCAACGAGCACAAGTTTGAGGCCGGCACACCTCGCATCGCCGAAGCCATCGGCTGGGCGGCTGCCCTCGATTGGATGGACTCCTTTGATTTGGACGGCGAGCACGACCGCCTTGTGGCCATCGCCGCATGGGTGGCCGAAGAATTGCGATCCATGGGCATGACCGTCTACGGTCGTCACGAGGCCGAGGACGCAGCCGTGGTCTCCTTCCTTCACCCCACCATCAACAGCGAAGACATGGCGCACCTGTTGGACGCTCGCGGGTATGCTGTGCGTACCGGTCACCACTGTGCCCAACCCCTGCTCAACCGCTTGGGCATCTCGGGGACGGTCAGGGCGTCGTTCTATGTGTACAACACCCGTGAAGAGGCCGAAGGGTTGGTGAGGGAACTCAAGGACATCGTGGGGAAATTCGCATGACGTACCCGACGGCTCTCCAAGAGCTCATCGAGGAATTCCAAGAGGTTGACGACAAGCGGGAACGCTTGGAGATGCTGTTTGAGCTGGCCGACGAAGTTGTGGAATTGCCACAAAGCGAATGGTCTGACGCCACGCGAGTCCGTGGCTGTCAGTCGGAAGCCCACGTGCGTGTTGCGTTTGAGGAAGGCTTGGTTCATCTCCTCGGCGCAGCCGACGCCAAAATGGTCCAGGGCTTGATGGGTATTCTTTCGATTGCGCTGGACGGCCTCACGCCGGCCCAAGCCGTGCTGATTCCGCCGCAGTTTGCAGAGGACATGGGGCTGACCAACACGCTGACACCCAGTCGGTCCAACGGCTTTCGTAACATGTACGACAAGGTCATGAACGAGATACGACAACACGGAGCGTGAGCACGATGACGACGAAGGAAGCCGTGATGGAGAAACTCGACGAGGTGGAAGACCCCGAGTTGGAACTCTCCATCGTCGAACTTGGCCTTGTCTACGATGTTCGCTTCGAAAACAAGGACGAAGGTTTGCACGCCGAAGTTGACCTGACGCTGACCTCACCGGGTTGCCCTGCAGCGCCTGAGATCATGGCCGCTGCCCACCGAGCCGCGCTCCAAACCGAGGGACTTCATTCGGTTCACATCAACCTCGTTTGGACGCCACGTTGGGACCCGAAGGTTCACGCCAGCGAAGATGCGAGGATGGACATGGGCATTTGGGACTGAACGAACGCCCGCTGCGAGCACACCCGTGAACAACGTTGAAGGGAATCCGAGGTAACCTCGCTTTATGCGACCGGTTCTCCTTGTGCTGATGCTGGTCCTGCTCACCTCCCTTTCGGGGTGTTTGGATGGCGGTGATGCCGGCTCTGAGGCGACGGGTAGGTTCACCGTTGACTCCACGCTAACCAGCGTTCAGCTTGAATCCAAATCGGCCTACTACCAGGACGGACAAACCGTTGAATGGTCGGTCGAATCCACTGCGGTTGACGAGGCGATCGAAGATGCAGGCGGCCATGTGGTCGGCGTCCTGTTGACCCTCAGTTACGGGGAAGACGAAACCTCGGGTGGCCCGCTGTGCACGGGCGGAGAAGCCGACGCACCCGATACCATCACAGGTGGGGCCGCCAAAGGAGAATGGTCGCTGACGGCGGATGGAGAAAATCCGGGCTCCCATGAAGTCAACCTGACATGGCACAATCAGTCCTTGCTCACCGGCGTCATTGAGGGTCTATCCAAGAGCCAAATTGAGGACCAGTTGGCGTTCGGCGATGAGGCCCTGGGTGCCTACAACCTTGCCGTGACGGTCGTTGCGGATGCTTTTGACGGGGCGCTGTGCTCGCACAACGATGAGGGCGAAGAAGTCGCCACGGTGGTCAGCCTGCTCGTGCTGGACTTCACCGTTCTGGACGAGGACGGCGAGGAACTTACGTCGCTCTCGGTTGGTGACGGCTCCTTGCCGCTGGTGCTCTTTGTTGGCTGGATTTTCCCGGTGGTCTTCGTTGTCGGCTACATCTCGACCAAGCAGCGTGATCGCTTCCACCTTGACCTTGACTTCGGAGAACCCGAGAAGGAAATCGTTGAGGGGGAATCATCCTCGGACGGCGAGACGTTGGTCGACAGTTACCGTGCCCGTGTCATCACCCTCTCGGCCCTCTACGTCGCCCAAGGCGTGCCGTGGGGCTTCATCACCGTCACGATGGTAACGTTCCTTGCGGCTGAGGGGGCCGATGCCGGTGACCTAGCATACCTGCTCACGCTGGGCACCTTGCCGTGGTCGTTCAAGTTCCTCTGGGGGCCCGTCATCGACCGCTTCCAACTCCCTGAATTGGGCCGACGCCGTCCTTGGATTCTCATCGCCCAAACCGGGATGATCGCCCTGCTCGTGACGATGCTGTTGGTGCCCGACCTCACCAACAACATCTCGCTCTTGGGGGCGCTGTTCTTTGTCTACAACGTGTTCACCGCGCTTCAAGACGTGTCCACCGATGCACTGGCGGTCGACGTCCTCCAGTCGCACGAGTTCGAACGGGTGAACAGCTACATGTTCACGGCGAAATCGTTGGGTGGTGTCATCGGCGGTGCCGGTCTCGGCACCATCATCGGCATCGTGGGCATCAAGGGCGCGTTCCTCATCCAGATTCCCATCTTGGTGGCCATCATGATGGTGCCCTTGTTCATGCGAGAGCGTCCCGGTGAGAAGCGATTCCCGTGGGACGAAAGCGAGGCGGTGGAGGCGGCGGACGACGCTGCGGCCCTCGGTGGTGAAGAGGGTGAGGAGGTTCGAGACTTCGCGGTTATTTTGAGCAACATCAAGACGGCCTTTTCGGTTCGCTCAGCCCAACTTGGTATCGCCGTAAGTTTGGTCATCTCCCTCGCCTTCATCCTCATCCCGATTCTTCCGCTTCTCTTCCTGCAAGAGTTGGGCTGGACCCAAGAAGAATTCAACGCTACCAAAGGCGGCATCATTCTCTTGGTCACGATGCTCGGGGCCATGGCGGGGGGTGAACTTGGCCGTCGGTTTGGAGGGAAATCTTCGCTGATGTTTGCCGCGTTGAGCGCCTCCTTGACCACGCTGGTGTGGGGCACGTTCGACCACTTGTGGAGCGAAGGCTGGTTCATGATGCTCGTGTGGATGCTTCACACCTTCTTGTGGGCCATTGTCTCCATCTGCGCCTATTCGCTGATGATGCGGGTGACCTGGGCGGAGGTCGGTGGGACGCAATTCACGGGCTACATGGCGATGATGAACCTCTCTGCCATCATCGGTTACCAGTTAGCGCCGGTGTTCGCTGAGCGCTACAACTACCAGACCATCTTCTACATTGCTGCCGTGCTTGAGACCTTCGTGATCTTGGCTGCCCTCTTCATTGACCCCGAGGAGACCGACCGGACTCTCAATACCGTCGCTGCCTGAGGAAGGTCAACGCTTGACGACGATGGTCAGCACGTCGCCGTCCTTCAGTTGATGGTCCAGTCCCACCCGCTGGTCGTCGAACTTCGCACTCGGCCCTCGAACACGGGCAAAGCGGAACTTGCGCACGAAGTCACGGTGCAACTTCACGCAGATGTTCTCCACCGTGGAGTCGTCCTTGACGATGAGCGGCTCCTCCATGTCGGCTTCCTGGCCCTGCGGCTTGAGGTAGACACGCATAAAGCCCAAGTTGTCGTAGATGAAGTCCTTGAGCTCGTCCAGCCCGATGTCCTTGAACGCGGAGATGTTCATCACGGGCCAGTCTTCGGGCAGCGCCGAACGGGCGCGAGCGATGTCGTGCTCGGTGGCGATGTCGATTTTGTTGATGGCGATGACCGCTTTTTCGTACACTCGGTTGCCTGCGAGCGCGTCAACGATTTGCTCGGCGGTCGAGTCTTCTCGCAGGGTGACGAGCGCCGAGGTGTAGCCGAAGGAGCGAATGATGTCGGCCATCTCTTCCTCTTCCAGATGGGTCTGTTCGACGGTGCTGCGGATCTCAATACCGCCTCGGTCGGTCCGGTTGATGAACACGGGAGGCTTGACCTCGTTGAGGCGCAGTCCAGCGTTGTGCAACTCGCGGTGCAGGACGTTGAAGTGACCGTCTTGGAACGGGTCCACGATGTAGAGCACCATGTCGGCGCTGCGAATCACGTTGAGGATTTCTCGGCCACGGCCCTTGCCTTCGGCCGCCCCTTTGATGAGACCGGGCAGGTCAAGAATCTGGATTTTCGCCCCGCGGTGCTCCATCACCCCGGGAATACAGGTCAGCGTGGTGAACGCATAGCCACCCGTTTCAGAGTGGGCGTCGGTGACTTTGGAAATGAGCGTGGACTTTCCTACAGAAGGAAACCCGACGAGCGCCACCGTGGCGTCACCCGATTTTCGGACTTCAAACCCCTTCCCTCCACCGCTGGCTTTCGAGTGGGCGGCCGTCTTCTCTTCCTTGAGTTTGAGTTGGGCGATTTTGGCCTTCAACTTCCCGATGTGGGCGTTGGTGGCCTTGTTCTTCTGGGT
>JBMZJQ010000018.1:0-27593 GCA_049617635.1 Candidatus Poseidonia sp. | reverse complement strand
ATGATGATGAAGCAAGCCACCGAAATCGACTGGGACGACAAGGAAATGGTGTTGCCTGCCTTCTTGACCATGGTCTTGATGCCGTTCACCTACTCCATCGCTGACGGTATCGCATGGGGTGTCATCTCCTACGTGGCCATCAAGTTGGGCATGGGCAAGGCCGATGAGCCAAGCCCCATCATGTACGGTATTGCCGTGTTCATGCTGATGTTCTACCTTGGCCCAGGCGACCAGTCGACCTTCGGCTGGTTGTTCGGCACCGTCTTCTGAGCACCGCAAGGTGCCCTGACGGCGTGAGGTGTTGGGCTGGCTACAGGCTGGCTCACATGAGCACGTCGAAGGTGTAGATGAAGCCAAGAAAGGCGTGGATGAACACGAGGTAGATGATCAGGTCAGCGGCTCGTCCGTGCTTGAGTTTGGCAGCGGCGAAGGATTCTCCTGCTTCCCGTTGTGCTCGAGCTTGTTTGCCGTAGCGGGTCATCACGACCATCAAAGCGAAGCCCACAGGGCCCATGAAACCGTGGAGGGATTGAGGGATGAGGGCACCGAGCGGGTCGCCGTCGACGTACCAACCGTTCACGGCCCGTCCGAAGAAGGCCACCAGAATGACCACACCCGTCGCCCAAAGAAGGCGTTCACCGTTGGCTTCGTGTCGTGCAAGATGGAGCGCTCGCTCTTCTCCTTTCAGGGTGTAGGAGGTCTTGCGCCACGAGTACTGCCACCAGACCCACGCCACCAAGCCCGTGGCCAAGACGGGGTGGAGAAGGAGCGCAACAAGTTGAACGGTGTCCATGGGAGACTCAACGAGGCCGAAGCAACATGGGTTCAAGGAGGTATGCGTTGACCACGGGCCGCCATTCTCGGTCGGCGGTGGATTGAAAGGGCTCTCGTCGTGGGGAGCCTTGAGGGGAGGGAACGTTGGACGAAGCCTACATGGAAACGTGCCTCAAGGCTGCGTTTTCACGCCCCATGTCGGGTAATCTGCGCGTCTCAGCGATGAATCGCGAATCGGCTTCCAAGATGCTTGACAAACCGCTCATGGCGGTGCTCATCGTCGCTGCTCACGAAATGGAACCCCCTGCAGCGGACGACGACGAGGATTCCAATGTGCCCAAACGTGGGGCCATGAATCGGCCCAGAGGCCGAGGTCGGCGCACAGGACGTCAATCGGGGCCTTCGTTCATGAAATGGTTGCCAGAGGCAGAAGAGGTCATCGAACAAGAGCCCTACATGCCGGCCTTCCGTCTTGCCGTGCTGTTGATTCGCAAACAACTTGACAGCGACACCTGGGACGAGGCATGGAACGCCAACGAGGTCACCCTTCGAGAAACGTGCATGGAGGAAGGCGTTCACCCAGTGTGGCACCTGGTCGGTGAAAAGACCCCGTTGCTGGGGCAGTTCCTTGCGTTTCCCAAAGCCAAGGTCACCAAAGCGAGCAAAAAAAGCACGATGGGCACGGATTTCTTCTGGGTTGATCCACGTGACCGTGCATCGTTGGCCACGGTCGTCAAATTGGCCGGTGCCGGGGTGCACGACCCCGACATCAAGGTGGCGTTTCAGAAGGTGACCAACCAACTCTCGGGGGGCCGAACGTTGTCCCTCGACGGTCCCTTGCTCGACCTCGAAGGCTCGCTTGCCTTTGTGCCCTATCTCCTGCACCTGCACACCGGTGTCGAGGCTCCCGAGGCCCTCGTTGACCACTGTGCCAAGGCAGACGCGGCGTTGTTGGAAGCCCTGCAAGATTTCCAAGCGCTGTTGGGCGGGCAGGTCAACGACTGGGCCACCGTTCATGCGTTGGACGGCAGCGATACGTTGAGCCTCGCTCGACGCACCTTGGCATGGCAACACGCTCCCGAAGAAGCGGAGAACAGTTCATCGGACATCCTCGAGCAAGGGCTTGCCCTCCTTCACGATGCCAACATCCACGAAGGACGGGACCGCTTGACGTGGTGGCGCCTTCATGCCCTGCTCCGAGAGGGCAACCATGACGAAGCCATGACCGTGCTCAACGAGTTGAAACTCGATGCGTCTTCGGACGTGACGGAGTTGTTGCCGCTTGTGATCTCGCTCAACGACGAACGGGCCAACGCCTGGCTGATGCGTTTCATGCCCGACGTGGACGAGCAAGCCCTGTTCAACGTGATTCGTGAGCCACAGTTAGAGGCTGGTCTGCGCTTGCATGCCGCCCAACGTCTGTGCGATGAACCCGGAGCGCTGTGGGACGAATCGAAAGGCTACGTGCTTCAGGTCTTGCTCGAGTCCATGGACATCGATCGACTGGCGCGCATGCTGTCACAGGACGCGATGCTCCCCCTTGCTCATCCCTACACCGCTTTGCTGGTGAGCCATCTCGCCCCGTCGACCCTCGATGCCACCCTTCGCTCCACTGTGTTTGCCTGCAGGACACAAGCGATGCAATCGATTCACGGGGCCGAACTTCCCGATGTCCTCACGCCCATGGCCGAACACTTGCTCTTGTTGATGGAAGGCATCTACAAAGAGGCCCCTGAAGTGGCAGAAGTTCTCAACATCAACGCCCTGCGAGCCTTTTCACCCATCAGCCGGGCCATCGCTGAAGGCGGCGTGGTCAGCGATACGCACATTCGCAACCTTCGCAACAGTTTGGATGAACTCGAGTTGACCGTGATCGAACGACGCCTGTTTGAGGTGATGCTGCTGACGCTTTCGCTCAACGGGCATATCCAAGCCTACAGCATCGGCATGGCCAAACCAGACGACGAAGAACACCTCGATGCGTTGCTGGCGAACCCTTCGCTCCCGCTTCGTTTGATTCGCTCGTTCACCTTCTTGGTCATGGAACACGACCTCGGGTTGCCCAACCTCGTGACATGGTACACCCAAAACGACCCCCTCTCTCCCTGGGCCCCGCTCGCCCGTGCGGCGTTGTTTGCCTCCAACGGGGACGAACTCAACTCGGCTCGGGAGTACTCACGTGCTGCTGAAATGTTCAGCAAGAAAACTGCAGAAGAGACGCCTTCAGGTGACCAACCACACGAAAGCGATGACAACGACTCCGCTCTCGCCCTCCCTCTCGCCCTTTACAGAAAGTCGCTTATCCATTACGCACACGCCACGTCGTGGGCCGAAGCCGTTGACTTGCTGGACAGGGTTCCAGCGCTCAAAACGGCCATCACCGAGCGGTTCAAACTCTACCTGCGCGTGTGTCACAAAGCGACCACGGACACGAAAGAAGCCGCACGTCTCGTCCGCCTTCACGTCCAACGGCGCATCAAGGTGCAGGAAGAGGACGTCGAAGGCAACATGGTGGAACGCACCCGAACCATCTACAACGAAGAAGAACTCGATTTGCTCCGAAACTACCCCTTCGAACAGGCCCATCTGTTGCCACCCGAACCCTTCCTCGGCCGCGTCACCGCCGCTTCA
Source organism: Candidatus Poseidonia sp. (assembly GCA_049617635.1). Lineage (GTDB taxonomy): Archaea > Thermoplasmatota > Poseidoniia > Poseidoniales > Poseidoniaceae > Poseidonia. Next base: position 24,188 of record JBMZJQ010000018.1, on the reverse strand, counting down.
ACACACATCGGCAACGACTTGCGTCGTTCACGCACGCACTTTGAACACCAGTTCCGACAGGCCATGCAAGGGTCCTCGCCCTCTCTGGATGAAATCTACGACATCGCCAAGAACGCTGCTGAACAAGGAGCCTTTGAGGGCCTGATGTACCTTGAACGGGCGCAGAACTCATCGAAATTCTCGGCCACCTCGCTCAAGCGCTTGGCCATGGTGGAACAATCGCTCTTTTCACTGTACAAAGAACACATCCCGACGTCGAAGCGACGGTTTTTGCACAATTTGGCCCTCAAACCACTGGTCATCGTTGACACCAATATTTTGGTTGATGCCCTGGTTGAGAAAGCCTACCAGCGCATGGACCTCGTCGTGGAGACCAACCTGACCATGATCGGGACCAACCGTTTCCATCACATTCTGTTGCATCACGCCAAGGCCAACCGTTTGGCCATGATGATTCCCGAAGACGTTCAGGGCGAGCTGCGTCAGTTTGCCAAGCAACAACGCCTCATGTCGCGCTTCCAAGGTGCGATGGTCGACGCCAGCACGCTCGAAACCACGCTCAGCGAGGACACCATGCTGGCTTTGGTGGATGAAGTTCTGGCGGAGTACAACACGTGGTCGCCTACAGCGACCATGCTTGAAGAGATGCCAACAGAAGCCGAGGACCTCACCTCGTTCTTGCTTCACCACCGCGAGGTGTTTGATGAATTGACGGCCCTCAAGGCCTTGCGCAGCGTGACCGTTCGTACCGAACTGGAGGACGAGGCCATCTATCCTGAAGCCACGGACTTGGACATCTACCGCTTGGCGATGCATCTGTCGTCGCAGCCCTTGCCCGACATCGGTTCGGTGCTGGTGGCGACGATGGACGGCGATTTCACCCTCCTCGACCGGGCCATCGAAGAACGGTTCGGGTTTGGTGTGGCCAAGAACAACCGGTCGCTCAAACCCTGGTTGGCGCACTAAACAAACTGAGGCACGTTGCTTTGGTCGTTTGGTCGAAGCGGCAATTGGGCCAACTCGTCGAGGAATTCTTTGCCCAACAACATGGGGCATTTCATCTGGCTTCGGTCGGCCACCGTCATCTCAACGTCGTAGGTCACGCGTCCAATGCGCATCTTTGCCACGACCACGTCGCGTTCTTGTTTGCCCATGGCGTTTCGCACCTTCACCGTGCCCACAGGCGTGAGGCCCAGAGCCTTGGCAAGGCCTTCATCGATGGAGCAACGCTTGGCGCCGGTGTCCAACTTGGCTTTGGCACGGATCCACCATTTGCGCTCTTCAGCCCCTTTCACACTCACCCAACGGGCATCGTAGGAGCGAGGCATGGGGGCACGTCCTGTTCACATGTGTTGAACCATGGCTTCGCCAAAGGCGCTGCACGAAAGCAACGTGGCGTCGTCCATCAAACGTTCAAAGTCGTAGGTGACGGTCTTGTTCGAAATGGCACCTTCCATGCCTTTCACGATGAGGTCTGCTGCTTCTCGCCAGCCCATGTGACGCAGCATCATCTCGGCTGAGAGGATGAGCGAACCGGGATTGACCTTGTCTTGTCCGGCGTATTTGGGTGCCGTTCCGTGGGTGGCTTCGAAGATGGAAATGCCCGTGTCGTAGTTGATGTTGGCACCTGGAGCGATGCCGATGCCACCCACCTGAGCCGCAAGCGCATCGGAGATGTAGTCGCCGTTGAGGTTCATCGTCGTCAGCACGCTGTATTCGGCTGGACGGGTGATGATTTGCTGGAGCATAGCGTCGGCGATGACGTCTTTGATGACGATGGTGTTGCCCGTCTTGGGGTTTTCAAGCGTGCACCACGGGCCACCGTCAAGTTCCGTTGCCCCGAATTCGTCCTTGGCCAAGGTGTAGCCCCAATCTCTGAAGCCACCTTCGGTGAATTTCATGATGTTGCCTTTGTGAACGAGGGTGACACTCGGCTTGTCGTTGTCGATGGCGTATTGAATGGCGGCGCGGACAATGCGGGCCGTTCCTTCTTTGGAAACGGGTTTGATGCCGATGCCTGAGGTGTTTGGGAAGCGAATCTTGTCCACACCCATCTCGTTTTGCAGGAAATCGATGACGCGCTTGACCTCGTCGCTTTCTGCTTCCCACTCGATACCGGCGTACACGTCTTCGCTGTTCTCACGGAAGATGATCATGTCAACATCCTGAGGGGCTTTGACGGGCGAGGGGGTGCCGTCGTACCAGCGAACAGGTCGCACACAGGCATAGAGGTCGAGTTTTTGCCTCAATGCCACGTTCAGCGAGCGAATGCCACCGCCCACAGGGGTGGTCAACGGGCCTTTGATGGAGACCAAACCGGACTTCATGGCGTCCAGCGTGGCTTGAGGCAACCATTCGCCGGTTGCGTTGAAGGCTTTCTCACCGGCGAGGACTTCCGACCAGACAATGCTTCGGTTTCCGCCGTAGGCTTTCTCGACGGCAGCGTCAACCACCCGAATCATCACCGGGGTAATGTCAACACCGATTCCGTCGCCCTCAATGTAGTGAATGACTGGGTCGTTGGGGACGCTGAGTGTGCCGTTTTCCATGGTGACGGGTGTTCCTGACATGTCTCTCATTTTCACCCACAGGCATCTCCTTCAAGAAGCAACCGCCCCTCCTCTGTCCATGCAGGGACGCGTGGAGTGGACGAGCGGCACGGGGATGGTGGGCATCAACGCCACCGGACAACGAATCGAGATGGATTGGGAAACCGGCCCCTCACCGATGCAATTGACCCTCCAAATGGTGGGTGCGTGTTCCCTGGTGGACGTCGTCATCGGCCTCAAAGAACGACCGTTCACAAAAGCCTGGGTTGAGTTGGATTCAACGAGAGCGGAAAGCACGCCAAGGCGGTTTACGTCCATGACCATGGTGTACCACGTGGAGGGTGACGTGCCCAAGAAATTGGTTGAACGCGTGGTGGAGAAGAGCCACGAGAAATACTGCAGTGTGTCAAACTCTCTTGACCCCACCATCACCATCGATTGGCGGGTTGAACTTCACGCACACTCAGAGGCTTGAAGGCCGACCTTGCTGATTGAGCGCACTGGCCAAGGCTTGGCAGAGTGAATCGTACAGTGGCTTCCAACCGGCATGCAATCCCTTGGGTGCTTGCATTGGTTTCCACTGATCCTCAACCGCCACCACCGTTGCAAAGGGCTTGATTTGGTGACCGCCCATGTCGATGATGAGCGAGAGATGGTAGGCCTCTCGATCTCGTTCAACCTTCAGACTGTTCAAATCAACATGACCGTTGCCCAAGGAGGCTTGGAGGCGCTCTTCGTCGAGGAGATCTCTGGCAAGCGTGGCCAAGAGGTGCTCAACGGTTTCCTGCGAAATTACGGCAGCCGTCGTCTCTTGAACCATCATGGGTTGCTCGTCCTCATCATCGTCGTCCATGAAGGCTGCCAACGGGTCATAGGTGTCGAGTGGCATGGGTGCGTTGCCGTCGGTTTCAATCGGTGTGTTAAGCCCCAACGCAGCGTAAATGTCAATGTCGTCATCATCATCCTCAGGAAGGCTGAATGCGTCCATCATGAGAAAGAATGGCGTGCTCTTCCTACTTAATGGATGGTTTCTCATGGCCCTTCGTGCATCACACTTCGTGAACGGAGAAAGCAAGTCTCTTACGAGCCAACCGTGGCGGTTTGGCTGATGCTGGGACGACGAACGGCGGCGTTGGTTGGGCTTTCCCTGCTCGTGTTGCTGGCCAATGTTGCCGTTGCTGTTCCCTCCGGCATCGGTCAAGAGGGCAACGAAGGTTGCTTGTGTCACGCACCTGAATCGACCACCAAGGTGCTCCTTTCCGGCCTTCCAGAGGCCTACGAATCCAACACGACCTACAACCTCATGGTCACCGTGGACAGCCCCATACCCGTTGACGAAGAGAATCACCAAGGTGGGTTTCGAATGTTGATGAGCAACGGGACCTTGGAAGGAACCTCCACCGAGATTCAAGCACTGGACGGCGGGTGGACCAATACGGAAGCGGGTTCATATCAGCGGACGTGGACAATGACGTGGCGTTCTCCCGTGGACAACGCCAGCCGAACGGATTTTGTCGTGCACGGAAACGCCGTTAACGGAAACAACGCTCCAACCGAAGACGGTTGGTCCACGCTCGAAGTGGTGGTTCCAGGTGTCGAGTACGTGGGAGAGGTCGCTCCCGACGACGGTATCGATGGACTGAGTTCAACCGACCGCATCGTGTTGGTCGCGGGCCTCCTGGCGTTGGTGGGCCTCTTGTGGGCCGTCGCCCGCCCGTGATCAGTTGACGAACTCGATTTGTCGGTTCCGAAGGGCTCGCAACTGCCGATTTTCGGTGGAGCCGTGAATTTGGGGGCTCTTCACACCGGTGATCACGACCATCACTCGAAGGTCGTCTCCGTACTCTTCTTTCGAGTCGGCCCCCCAAATGATCTTGGCGTTTGGAGAGATTTGTTCACTGATGAGTTGGGAGCAGCGTTCGGCTTCGCCCAACGTGAGGCTGGGGCCACCGATGACGTTGATGAGGGCGCCACGGGCGTCGCTCATGTCCATTTCCAAAAGCGGTGAGTGCAGGGCTTCCATGACAGCCGCCTCGGCACGGCCGGGTCCTTTCGCTGCACCCAATCCGATCATGGCAACACCTCCACCTGAACTGATGATGGCTTTGAGGTCCTCAAAGTCAAGGTTGACCATACCGTCGCTGTTGAGCATCTCGGTTACGCCGGTGATGGACCGGACCAGCAATTCATCGCCAACACGGAAGGCGCTGGCAATGGGCAAATCTTTGACGCCTTCGATTTCCAGCAAGCGTTCGTTGGGGATGACGAGGATGGTATCGCAATGCTCTCGAAGTCGCTCAAGCCCCCATTCTGCGTTTTGCTTTCGCAAGGAACCTTCGGACTTGAACGGGTAGGTGACCACCGCAATGGTCAGTGCGCCCTGGGCCTTCGCCATGCGAGCGATGTGGCCTGCAGCTCCCGTTCCTGAACCGCCGCCCATTCCGGCCGTGATGATGGCCAGTTGGGTATCGTTGGTGATGCGTCGCAGGACCATTTCTGATTCCAAGGCGGCAGCCTCACCTTTTGTCGGGTCGCCACCAGCTCCTCGCCCTCGAGCGGTTCGTCCAATGAGCACCTTTTCCTTGAGCGGTGATTGAAGCAGGGCTTGTGCATCGGTGTTGATCGCATATCCTGTAACGTACGACGATTCAAAGAGTTCTTCTTCAAACAAGCGGTTCACGGCGTTGCAGCCTGCACCGCCGACGCCGTACACGCGAATTCGTGGCTGGAGCGATTCCAAAAGTGCTCTCAATTCTTCATCGCTTCCGGTGTCGGGGGCTTGCTGGTGGGGAACAACCCGCTGCTCATCCTCCGTGAGTTCCAACACACGTTCAATCAAATGGCGCATGGGCACAGTTGGCTTGTGGACATTTTCAACCTGCCGCAACGGGCAAGGCTTCGCAGTGCGGTTTGAAAGCCCCGTTTGCAGAGCCGAATCAGTCACGGAGCCCTTCTTCGGTCACCTGATAGACGCACTCACCGTCAGGCAAGTTTGGCGAATCGACCAAGCGTGCAATCCTGCGACCGCCCTTTGCCTTCCTGAGGTACAGTCGGAAGGTGCTGGCGTGAGCGAGAATGTGGCCACCGATGGGCTTTGTTGGGTCACCCCACATGGCATCGGGCTTGGAGTGAACTTGATTGGTCACCAGCACCAAGGCGTTGTTGACGTCAGCCAACTGCTTGAGATCTTTGAGGTGACTGTTGAGCTTTTGTTGGCGACGAGCCAGCATGCCCCGCCCGATGAACTCGGCTCGGAAGTGGCTGGTCAAGGAATCGACGATGATCATCTTGACGTTCAAGCCCTTGCTCATGCGCTTGATCTCGTCGGCAAGCAACATCTGGTGAGCAGAATTGTAGGCCCGAGCCACGTGGATTCGGGAGAGAACGTATTCTGGGTCGAGACCGTGGCCACGGGCCATCTGCGTGATGCGCTCGGGACGGAACGTGTCTTCCGTGTCGATGTAGAACACATCGCCGTCAAGACCGCCTTGGTCAACCGGCAAGGTGCAGTTCACGGCAAGTTGGTGCCCAATCTGGGTTTTTCCACTCCCGAATTCACCGTACACCTCGACGAGGGCTTGTGTTTCGAACCCTCCACCGAGCAGGTCGTCAATCGACTGCACCTTGGACTGGAGCTTCTGCACTTCTCGACGTCGCTCGAGCAACGCATCACCGGAGACGAAACCACCGATGTTGGCCATTTTCTTGGCAGCGGCGATGATCTTGGCCGACACGGCTTCACCGAGTTCGGCTTCTTCGGCCAGGTCACCGGGCGACATCACGGCGAGCGCAAGCAATTCTTCAAATCCGGCTTCACGGAGTTTCTCTGCCGTCGCTGGACCCACACCTGGTAGGTCTTCGATGGTCAGTTGGACCTCCTCCTCTTCCGTCATCAAAGGAACTTCTTCTTCCTCCGGTGCTTCATTCTTTTCAACTTCAATGCTGACATTATTCTTCGTTTTTGCTGGCATGGTTCATCCCTTTACCCCCATGGTGTCGTGCTTCCCTATATGAACAAACGAAGGAGGGTGGTGGGTCCAAGCACCACCAAAACGGGACCTCAATCGTGGCGAATACTTCGCAGCACCACGAAAATTCACTTTTCGTTTTGATTTCTCAAAAGTGAAAGTGAAGCCGTGTTCTCATCCGTTCCTTCCATCGCAAGAGGGTTGGGTTCCGATTCCACTTCTTCGTAGAGAATACGAACCACGTGATGGATGTTGATCGAATCGTTTCCAGCATCGATGGTGACACCGAGGCTCCAATCACCGCTTCCCACATTGTACTGACTGTGCGTCCACGAAGCCTCTTGGCCGTCACCGATTTGTTCGGTGTGGAAGGCTTGCTCTTCCTCCTCCGGGTCGTTGAGATGCCAGGTGACCGTCACCTGTGTGCCCGGAACCAGCTCGTTGGGGTTGGTGATGGTGGACTCAAGACTGATTTTTTCAGGCGAATCGCACTCGCAATCGGGCAAGGTTGAGATGGTCATTGCGGAAGGTTCGTCGGTGTTGGTTTGTGTCCAATCGATCTCTTTGTCAATACGGATGAGCAAACTCATCGAGGCCTCGTTTCCTCGTTCGTCGGTGGCTGAGAGGACGGCGGTGAAGAGACCGTGTGTAAGGTAGGTGTAGGTGATTTCAGCCTCTTCGTTGGCGTTCACCGTCACGGCGTTTGAGCCGTCATCGTCGTCACCGGGGTCAAGCGTGAAGGTCTCCATCAAACCGGCATTTGAGACCACTCGGGCGAAATCAAACGACAGTTCCACGCCGGTTTGCGAAAGCACAGCGTTGTTTTGGATGCGCTCGGTCAGGGTGCCCGAGGTCTCAGGATAATGCACGTTCATCGTGATGGGGTTCTTGTCCTCATCAGCACCTTCGGTGCCAAGGCATCCAGCGGTGCTGGAAAGCAAGAGCAAGGCGACCAACAGAACCGTGGTGCTGGAGGTTGCTCGCATGGTAAACCGTAATTCGTTCCACCTCATCAAACCACCCTCGCGATGAAGTTGAAGCAAACGGTGGTTTGAAAACGGTAAACCGTGGCGGTTGAATCAGCGAGGTGGGGTAGTCTGGATATCCCGTCGGGCTCATAACCCGGAGATCGATGGTTCAAATCCATCCCTCGCTACCATTATCCATACTGGTAGTAGTCGTGCTTCGGCTGAAGGCTGTCCAAGGCCGACTGCAAGCGAGCGTTGGCGGCTTGTTCACCGGCAAGTATCGCCGCTTGTTGGTCTTGAAGCCGTTGCAGTTCCTCATTGCATTGACCTGCCTGGGAGGGCAAGGTGTGCGCGCAAGCGGTGAGGGTGGCAACGACCTCCTCCAAGGCCACGGGCGGCGAGTGAGCGGGTTGCAGTTCGAACACACCGTTGGCCTGAATGACCTCGCCTGCTGCTGCGATGGCGCCCAGAAAACGGTTGAGATGGGCTTTCGTGGGCACTGCGTTGACCGCTGCTTGGGCGGCAGCGAGGTGACCGGGAGCCAATTTTTCGCACTTTGCAAAGGCTTTGGCTGCCGCCTTGGGCTTTCCAGCAGCGGCGTACAACCGACCGGCACGCAAGTGGTCTTCGTGTTCGGGTTGCATGGAGGCCAGCATCTGGGGTGCGTGCTTTTGCAGCACTTTGACCAAGGCTTTGCGCTCTCCATGCATCCGTTTGATCGCCTTCATGCTCTGGTCGGCTTTCCCCCGCACCAGGTACACATCGCACATCAATCGCAGCCCTTTGAGGAGGAAGATCTGTTGCTGAGGGTCTCGTTTTTTGTTCGACAACATCAGGTCGCAAAATTGCGTGGCCATGACCTCGGACAATTCCAATCGCCCCTCGGCCATGTACCGTTCAATTTGGTGCAGGGTTTGCGATGGGTCCTGCATACCAAACATGGGAACATGCAAGGACAGCACGCCCGTGGCTATCATGCCTTTGATGGTTTGATGCCTTCAACGGCGGACCGATTTAACTACCACCGGTTCAACCACCGGACGATGAGCGACGCCTGCACCCTAGCGATTTCCGGGACACCGGGCGTGGGCAAAACCGCCCTTTGCTCGCGTTTGGCTGAGGCGGGCTGGACCGTTATCGACCTCGCAGAGCTGGCCGCTGAACACGGTTGTTTGGGCGAGACGGACAGCGCTGACGGCGCCGCACCGGTGGACATCCACCGACTGGCCGATGCTTGGCAACCACCAACCGAAGGCCGGTGGGTCGTGGACGGTCATCTCTCGCATCTGTTGGACGTGGACGGGTTGGTGTTGCTGCGCTGTCCACCGGCAACGCTGAGTGAACGCTTGACGAACCGCGGGTACACCGAAGCCAAGGTCAAGGCCAATGTTGAATGGGAATTGACCGCCGGCCATTGGTCGGAACTGCTCGAATTTGAGGTGGACCTGCCGCTGATGGAAGCGAACTCAGGAACGATGTCGGAAGACGAATTGACGCAACAAGTGCTCCAATGGGTTGAGGACGGCCTGCCGAGCGAACCGCTTGAAGACATGGCGGTTCACGCGACCGACTGGCTCGCACAATCCGGTGCATGAGTCCCACCGTCTCCACAAACCATAACACCCCAACGCAGGTGGTTGGGCTATGGCCCTTGAGAAAATGCGGCGTCGCTGGGAAGCCGCCCTTCAGCCAGTGTTGCGAACGTTTCATCGGTTTTCCCCTGCGACCATCACGTGGCTTGCTTTACCGTTCGGTGTTGCGGGCGGACTGCTGGCGATGTACGCTCCCGAAGACACCACCGGTGGTGGGTGGTTGCTCGGGGGGGCGTTGATGATCGCCTTGGCCATGCTCTTTGATGGATTGGACGGGTCGCTTGCCCGAGCCAAAGGTGAAGTCACCCGCTGGGGCGATTACCTCGACCACACCATCGACCGGGTGCTCGATGCCACCTGGGTGGTGTGCATCGCCGCCTCGGCGTTCGTGGGGGACGTCACGCTTGGCTTTGCGGCTGCGTTCCTGACGTTGCTCGGTTCGTACATGGGCACGCAAGCTCAAGCCGTGGCGGGTGCTCGCAACTATCGAGGGTTCTCTCGAGCAGACCGCACGGTTCTAACCCTCTTGTCGCTGGTCGTCATGGGTGTGATGCTCATCATGGGATGGGGCACCGACGCCGTCTACCCCGCACCGTACGACCACATCAATGTCAATCCGATGAGCCTGATCGTGTTCATTTCCGCACTCGGCGGTTTGTGGACGTTCCTCGTTCGTTTTGTTCAAGCCAAATCCGAGATTCAAGCGCTGGATGCAGCCGACCCGTTGCCGCAACCCAATGCAAAAGACGGCGATGAATCCACCGAGTGATGGCCGAGGCAAAACAAACCCCGGATGGGCTTTTTTGACCCTTAAGAAGCGACATAGTCATAACGGACGAAGGCGACATATGCGCTGATGGGTAGTCCTACGGCTGAACAAAATGCACCTTTGCGCGCCGGCCTCATGGTCGCAATCATGCTGCTGGCAATCGTCCCCATGGGGCTCTCCTCGGCCACTCACGGAAGCGAGGGCACCCCATCGAACCTTCAGGCTCAGCACATCAACGCAACGTTCGACCCCGTTTCAGAAACCACCACCATCACGTGGGAAAACCTCGTTTCATCCGACTTCCCAATTCTCAACTCCATGTTCAGTGCCAACTACACCCTTTACCGGTCCAGTACGGTCATCACCGAAGCAAACCTCAGCAACCTCACCCCCATCGCCACCGTGAGGGTTTGCGACTCTTCCACCCTCGGAGCCAACCCCGGTGTCTGCAGCGGGGACGCTCACCCTGGTCACTCCTACACCTATCCGGTCGCTCCCGGTGTGAACGGCACGTACTACTACGCCATCACCACCATGTTGCCCGGCGGAACCGAAGCAGCAGAACTCATCCTCAACGCCTCGCAAACCGAACTGCCGGTGTTGGAAATGACCAAACCCGTCCAAACGCCCTACATCATCTCGGCCCAATTTGATGCCGAGAAGAGCGAGACGACACTGCTGTGGTTCAACTGGAACGAGTTTGACAACGTCTTGCCAACCACAGGGCCGGATGCGTTGCAAATTCGAATTTGGCGAACGGACATCAACGACCTCGGACAAATTTCCCGAAGCAACGGTGACCTGCTCCCGCTGATCACCACGCCGATTGCAACGCTGGGAAGCACGGTGTCAAACTACGTCGTCACCGTACCTCCCAACACACAGCGGGAGAGTTACTACTCGATCACCTACTTGCTGCCCAACGCCAGTGGCCCGGGATTGGATTACGAGGACTTCCGATTCATCAACAGTCGAAACACCCTTTCCACCCCGGTGGTTGAGGACAACCGGCCGCCCTCCCAGCCGATTTTGCTGTCTGCAGAGTTTGTGCCCAACCCAAGCGACGGGTCGGGGTACACCAACATCAGTTGGGGCGATGTCCCCACAGAATCCGGTGAGACCTACCGAATTTACCGTTCGGACGCTTCCTTTGCGACCATTCTGCGAAACGATGTTGAGTTGATCGTTTCCGGTGTTCTCGAGGGCATCAATTCCTATGAAGTTCCGGTACCACGAGGCTATCTCGGGTATTCCTACTACTGTGTCGTTACGGTGGACGAGACCGGCGTCATCAACACCGACACCACCGGCGATTCGTGCACCAACGCCATCGAAGAGAACGCCTTCTACGGTTGGGTTGCCGAACCGACCAACGTGCATGCAGAATTCCTTGGGGACCGAACCACACGCGTGACGTGGGACGAGCAATTGGGCGTTGAAGGTGAAATGTATCACATCTGGTACGGAACCTACCGTGTTGGCACCGGTCAGTTTGTTGAGAACGAAACCCTGCTCTACCTCGGAACGGTGAGCGACGGTATTGGTTACTTTGACGTTGAAGTGCCCGATGGAGAGTACCGGACCAATTCGTTTTACTTCGTTACCTCCGAAGCGTTGTACGGCAACGTCAACGGCACCTACCACTACACGAATCTGATTCAAAATTACTTCAACGTACCCTTTGAGGACACCCAAGCTCCCAATCCAGCGCGCATCAAGAACGCCTACTCAATCGGTTCAATGAACCTGGTGAGCCTTGAGTGGTTCAACGAAGATGAAGCCAACGAATCCTATGCCATTTGGCGCCATTACGGAGCACCCTTTGGTGAGGACGAGAACGACATTTCCACCATCGAGGCCGACGGTTGGGAACTGGTGCTTGACAACATCGAAACGGGTGTTGAAACAGGCGACACCATCACTCGAGAGTTCAACATCCCAACCGACGTTGACCGAGAGGTGTGGTATGCTGTCACCATCACCGACGAGTGGGGCAACTTCAACGGTGAAATCTTCGCCGGCTTTGGTGGAAGTGCATTCAAGGTGTCCGAAGACACCAAACTGCCCAACGCCACCCTTACCGTGGTTGACGGTGATGGCGTTCCCTACGACAGCACCACCTTGGTGGCTGGTCAATACAGCATCCGCGTGCAAGTGAACGAGGACTTGGCCGACACCCCCTCCATCAACATCACCACGCTTGAAGGTGGACTCATCGCTGACGACGCATCGCTTGCCGTGCTCAACGAAAACCGAAACAACCCCGATATCGGTGCGCTCTACACGTACGACTTCAGCATCCTGTCCAACACGGACGCCGGCAGCATGGTCATCCGCGTCACCATGGAAGACGAATCGGGCAACGTGGTCGAGCAATTCTGGGACCACCTCTCGGTGGACGCTCAGCTTCCACAAGTGAGCATCTATGCACCGACCCCTGCCAGTGACGGTTCAAAGTACCTCTATGGTAACCGCATCAACATTCTTGCTGGTGCAGAAGACGACGTGGTCATCACATCGTTCCAATACCGATGGACCTACCACTACGGCGGAACGACCGGGGCATCGGTTTCCACGCCGTGGTCGGACTTGACGGGCATCACCGACCTCGACGGCGACGGTCGTTCGCTGTCTGCCGATATGGAAGTCTCCTCTGGCAGTTTCGAACCTGGTTTGCACGCTCTGACCGTTCGCGCCACGGACCTCGCAGGCAACGAAGTCACCCAACGAGTGCAATTCATCGTTGACTACTGTCGTAACCGCGTTGACGGCACCACGGTGTGTTCCTACGAGGAAGCCCTCAAGCCAGCCGTTGAGCCCGAAATGATCACGCCAAGTTACAGCGACCCGCCCTACGTGGTCGTGTGGATCATCGCCGTGGTGAACATCTTGGCCATTGTGGTCTCGCTGATGATCATCCAAACCGGTATGTCCGGGCCAAAGAAGAAGAAGCGAGGCGATGACGATGACGAAGACGAATCGTGGATGGCCGAATTCATTGGCACCAGTCAAGATCTCGACATGGACGCCGTGACCGGAACCGGCGCAGCAGCGGCTCCTGAGGAGGAGAAGAAGGAAGAAACCAAGACCGCTCCTGAGGAAGAAGAAGATGATCCGTTTGCCATCAATGTCGTTCAGCGCAAGGAACGCCGTCGCAAGAAGAAGGTTGTACCTGAAATCGACGATGACGACGACGACGATGATGACGACGATGACGATGATGACGATGACGACGACGACGATGATGACGACGACGAGCCCAAGAAGAAGCCCGTCCGCCGAGCCGTTGGCCGCCGACCCGCTCCTCGCAAGGCTCCGGTGAAACGCCGTGCAGTCAAGCGGTCTTCGGACGACGATTGAGCCTCGCACAGGAGCGATCTCCATCTGAGGTGAGGGTGTGAGGAAACAAGAGAAGATTGGATACGGCTTGGTGGCCGTGGCCGTTGTGTTGGTTCTTCTGGGAACCGTTGGGTACACCGCTGAGGGTGAACTCAACGACATCACGACGCCAACGGTTCCTGAACGGACGTTCTTTGCCGACGACCCTCTTCCCGAACAACGCTTTGCTGTGTTTGTGTCGGCGACCTTGACGCTGACCTGGGATCGCAACGACATCTACGTGGTCATCGCTGATGAAGACGAGAAGAACACCTGCGAGTCCCAGCCTCCCGGCTTGTTCAACGAAGGGCCTTCCACCTCTTGCGGACCGTTTGATACGGACTTGGTCGCCTCGGGCAACAACGGAGAAGAGGGCCTGATGTGGGAGGTCCAACCGGGCACGTACTACGCCGGCTTGGGCACCCTCAACCAAGGAGGCTTGCCGGAAGGAACGCAGGTGGATTTGTCCTACAGCGTCCATCTCCAAGCGGGCTTTGCCACGTATTTCGTGTTCGCTCTGGTCGGTATCGGTGGCCTTGCCTACACACGGGTTGAGTGATTATTCAACGCCCTCGTAATAGGTGGCCACTGCCGCATCGATTTCGTCGAGAATCGCTGCTTCGTCCAAGGTCAAGGTCGCTCCATCCCTTCGCAGGGCTTGGCCGTTCACCCACAAATCCATACAATCCGCACCGTTGAAGATGAGGTTGGCCAGATGACGGTTATCGGAACGTCCTCTCGGCCGCATGCGAACATCATCGAGGTTCCACACGGCCCAATCCTTGCTTCCTTTGGTGGCCAAATCCATGGCGTCAACCGCAGGCAGGAGTGTTGGGTCCCAATGGTCGTGGCGCTGCACCAACGAGGCCAATCGAGCCTCGCTTTGCATGTTCAGGCCGTTGCCTGAGGAGGCTGCACCGTCCGTTCCGAGGCGGACGTCGACGCCGGCTTCCATGTAGGCAGGTAGCGAAAGGGTTCCACCACAGGCCAGTTTCATGTTCGAGGAAGGGCAGTGGACGGCCGTTGCTTCGTGCTGCTTGAGCAACCGAATCTCGTTCTTCTTGACCCAGGAAGCGTGGGCGCAAATTGTTCCGGGTTGGAAAAAGTCCAGACTGTCGAGGTATTCGACCGGGTACATACCCGTCTTGGCGTGGCATTCAGCGACCTCCTTTCTGGTTTCGCTAACGTGGATGTGCAGTCGCCCCTGCCGTCGCTTGGCCAACTCAGCAGCGTTTTGCAGCGTTTCTTCGCTGCAGAGGTAGACGGAGTGGGTGGCGATGGCATACTGCACCAAGGCGTTCTCGTCGTTGTTTGCGAGAAGACCATCGAGCTCGGCCAGCGCCGAGGCGGCATCCTCGTGACTTGGAAGCGCTTTGTCGCTGACCGGTCCGCCGATCAGCCCGCGAAGGCCAGCACTGGTCAACACCTCGCCGGTGACGCTGGGATAGAAGTACATGTCAGCGGCAAACGTGCTACCGGTTCGAATCATCTCGGCAGCCGCGCAACGGCTCCCCATGCGCACGTAATCGGGGGTGATACGAGACTCGGTGGGAAAAATGGCCTCGCCCAGCCACCGATGGAGAGGAAACCCGTCGCTGAAGTCTCGGGCGTTCAACTGCATCGCCAAATGCGTGTGCCAGTTCTGGAAACTTCGGGTGATCAACCGCTTTGAGCCATCAATGTCCTCGAGGACGTCTTCGTCACCGTTCGAGGATGACCACGAACCGTCGGCGTGCAGCAACACGTCCCCCGTGACTTTCTCGCCACCACGGTCGTACAGGACCGTGTTGCGGTAGCGCACCGGCGGAGCCTCGCTCATGCCTGTCCGTGCGGCCCATGATTCAAGAACGCTGAGGTTTGCACCGAGGGTCTTATGTTTGATTGGGACAGCGGGGGGTTGCCGCCACTGTGGCTTAGTTGGTAGAGCATCTGATTCGTAATCAGAAGGTCGGGAGTTCGAGTCTCCCCAGTGGCTCCTTCACGCGTTGTTTGGGTTCGCCTTGATGTCGATGCCAAACGCCACGGCGCTTTGCTCCAAACTGACGACCCCGGGAAGCGGACGGCCTGCAATGTAGTCGAGGCAGGCACCGCCTCCCGTGGAAACATGGCCCATCTTGGAGGTGAGGCCGCGCTTGACCACCAGCGTGGCGGTGTGGCCGCCGCCCATCACCGCAAATCCATTGGATTCAGCACATGCGTTGAGCATCTCGATGGTGCCCAGAGCGAAATCGTTGTTCTCGAACACGCCGGCTGGCCCGTTGAGGATGATGGTGCCCGCCTGCTTGATGGCGGCGGAGAGATGGAACACCGATTTGATGCCGATGTCGTGGAACGGGGCCTCGATGGGGAAGTTCTCAAGCGGGATGTCAACGCGGTTGCCTTCGATGTTGGCGGCCAAGTCCACGGGCAGGTGAATCTTGTTGCCGTGGTCTTCGATGAGGTCGCGGGCCTGCTTCACCGTGGCCTGCCAGTTCTTGCCAATGGCGCCCTTGAGGAATTCACGGTTGCCTTCGCCGATATCGTAGCCTGCCAAATCCAGCAAGAGGTTGGCCACACCGCCGGTGGGCCAAAGCGCATCAGCGATGCCGTTGCGCAGCATGTTTTCAGCGACTTGAATGGAATCGTCCACCTTGACGCCTCCGAGCACCGCCAGGCACGGTCGGTCTGGGCGCTCAAGGGCGCGGTCGAGTTTACTCAATTCGTTGTTCATCAACTCCCCAGCGACGCACGGCAGCATGCTGGCAAACCCAACGACGGAGGGCGAAGAGCGGTGGGCACAGGCAAACGCATCGTTGACGTACATGTCGGCCACGCTGGAGAGACGCTGCACCAATTGAGCCTCGGCCATGGCGGCGATGTCACCTTTCATGGTGGCTTCTTCCTCGTCCATTCGGACGTTGTTGAGCATCAGCAAATCACCGGGGCCCATCGCTTCGATGGCCTTCATCGCTTTCTCGCCGTGGATGTCGTTGACCCACTTGACCGGTCGTCCAAGCAAGCGCCCCAGTTCTCGAGCATGGCCCAACGTGCTGGTGAAGTCGTCTTTACCGGGACGGGATTGGTGGGCAAGGAGGATGACTCGGGCCTTGGCCAATCGCTTGAGGGTTGGCAGAATCGCTCGAATGCGGGTGTCGTCGAGGAACGTCTTGGTGGCCGGGTCAAGCGGACTGTTGATGTCGACGCGCAGCAGGACCGTCTTGCCGTCGGTGTTGACGTCGTCCAAGGACAGGACCTTCGCCATTGAATCAACCCAAGCGCTTTCGGTTTTTCATCCCTCGCCCTTCTGCACGGCTTCTTTCTGACGAGCGCGGAGGTGGATCGAAGGTCGCAAGACGCGCGTGGTTCGGGTGTTTGGGGCGCGAAAGGTGATAAGGCCCGCGAAGCCCTTGGCCGACATGGCCGATGAACCGTCGGAAGAAGGCACTCCGTTGGAGGGTGCTCGCCGGCGCGCCAGCACGGCCACCTCCGCCTTCGGGGTCTCCCGTCGTGAAGGTCACGATGCCAGCGTGTACTACGCCAGTCGGCTCAACGAAGGTCTGGTCAGCTCACGCGATGTCGGCGCCGCCCGCCCCTTCCCTGAAGAGCACGCCAACACCGTGCTGTGCGGCGATTCACGCACGCTGCCGCTGCCCGATAATTGCGTGCAGTTGGTGGTCACCTCTCCACCCTACAATGCTTCGAAAGAATACGACGAAGATTTGTCGCTCAAAGAATATCTGACCTTGCTTCAGGACGTGTTTTCAGAATGCTACCGGGTGTTGGCTCCGGGCGGTCGAATGGTCATCAACGTGGCGAATTTGGGGCGCAAACCGTACATCCCTCTGGCGTCCCACATCAACATCATCATGCACGACATCGGGTTCCTGATGCGCGGGGAGATCATCTGGGACAAATCAGCCAGCGCTGGCTCCTCGTGTGCGTGGGGTTCGTTTCAGTCCGCCTCAAACCCGTGCCTGAGGGACGTTCACGAGTACTTGCTGGTGTTTTCGAAAGGCGATTACAAGTTGCAGCGAAGCAAGAAGGAACGCGAAGAAGGGCGATTGGACACCATCGGGCGGGACGACTTCATTCAGCACACGAAATCCATCTGGTCCTTTGCGACCGAGCGTGCTTCTCGGGTCAACCATCCCGCTCCGTTCCCGGAGGAGTTGCCGAAGCGGTGCATCGAAATGTACACCTTCGCCGGTGACGTCGTGCTCGATCCGTTCAACGGTTCTGGCACCACCTGCGTGGCTGCAAAGCGCCACGGGCGCCACTACATTGGCGTGGATTTGTCCGCTGAATATTGCGCCATTGCCGAGGAACGCTTGGCGGCCACACCCGCCTTCACGCTGGACGAGATACACTCCTGAGGCTCGTCGGGAACGCCGAACGGATTTTCAACGGTTGCCTGTCGTCGTTGCACCATGACAGCGTGGTCATCGGGCGACATCGTCGGCCCCGACGGTGAGGACTGGCGGGTTCCCGTCAGCGAACTGGCGGCCCGACAGGCACGTTTGGGTGTCATGCTGGCCGAGGCGGGGTTGCCCGGTGCGCTGATTCAGCATCCGGTGGACCTCTACTACTACGGCGGTGGCCGCCAGGACGGCTCCCTGTTCATTCCAGCCAACGGTGCCGGTGGCAGCGAAGAAGCAGGCGGCGACGGCCCCGTGGCGTTTGTCCGTCGCTCGCTCAAGCGGGCCCAATGGGAAGCCGGTGGCGACGACGCACCCCATCAGGTCACGACCTTCCCTCGTCTGTCGACGTTTTCGCAGACGCTGGCCGAAATGGGCGTCAGCGAGGCTCCAGCCTTGCAGGTTGGTGAAGCCCCTGCCTCGTTCATCGGTCGTTTTGCCTCGGCTCTTTCCTCGCTGGGTGAAGCCGGCGACGTGACGGCCACCGTGCATCGTCAGCGTGAGGTCAAATCCGGCTGGGAACTCGAGCAAATGGACATCGGGGCTTCCATCCAACTCCGTATGTTCGAGGCCGTCCAAGCCGTTGGCGGGGAGGGCGTGAGCGAGCTGGACATGGTGGCAGCGGCTGAAGCCGTGAGTCGAAGCGAAGGCTTTGGCGGCAACGTTCAGATGCGCCGCTACCCGTTGCAGTGCGACCGCGGCGTCATTGTCGCTGGACGAGCCGGCGGCATCCCGTCCTTCTTCGATTCCGCTGTTGGCGGTACCGGTCCTCATCCAATGAGTGGGATGGGCGCCGGTTTTACCCGCGTGAAGGCGAACGAACCGGTGCTGGTTGACCTCGTGCACGCCCATCGCGGCTACATGGTGGACGCCACGCGGATGTTTGTAGCCGGTCGCCTGAACGAGGTGTGGCAGCAACGCTTGGACGACATGGTCGTCATCAAGGAGGAAGTCGTCGACGTCCTCGACCAAGGATTGCACTGCAGTCAGGCTTGGGAAGCCGGCTTGGCGATGGCGGAGGAACTCGGGTACGGTGACCACCTCATGGGCACCAAGCCCGACCAGAGCCGGTTCCTCGGGCATTCCATCGGTTTGCAATTGGACGAATCACCGGTGGTAGCAGCCGGGTTTGACCGACCGCTTCCGGTGGGCGGCACGATGGCCATTGAGCCGAAGGTGGTGTACGCCGAAGGCAGCGTGGGAAGCGAAGACACGTGGGTGCGAGACGAGGACGGCCTTCGTCCGATCACAGCCGACGGAGCGCTTCCATGGGTGATGGAGTGGGATGCATGACGCAACAGCACGACGAAGAGATCTGCGAGAAGACCAGCGGATGGACCCACGAAGACGTTGGCAAGCGCATTCCCGTTCGGGTCACGCCCAACGGAACCTACCACAACGAATTGGTCGTCAATGTGTTTTGTGCCATGTGCGGTGCTGAATTCATCGGCCCCTCCCGCGAAGCCGGCGGTTTTCTGGGCGGTCACGAATGCCTGCACGCATGGGAATTCAACCAGGTCTTGGGTCGAGACGACGGCCTGACCGAGTGACCATCGCAAGGCACCACATCATTGAAGGGCGGCACGACCACGACCTCCACCATGGTCGCCAAACCCTACTCCACCAGCCACATCGCAGCGGTGTCGTCGCATTTCACGACCATGCGACTTTCGGGCGATGTCAAGGAACAGCTTGTGGCGTTGTTGTGCGAGGAGTTGGATCGCTTGGTGCCACAAATGGAACAGGAGACGCTCTCGCAAGACCCGGAGCGAAAAACCCTCGATGACCCACGGCGCAGTCGCCTGAATTACAACCGAACCCGCGAGTTGATGATCGACCGCATCAAGGGCGTGGAGTCGGTCGGTTCCGCCGCCGTGCAAGCGGGCATCGACCACCTCGAGCAGCATCTCGGTCAGTTGTTGCGCCATGCCGCCGAGGCTGCCGAACGTGACCGAGTGTCCACCATCAAACCCCGTCATTTGGACCGAGCGGTGCTCAACACCAAGCCGGCGGAAGGCGACGAAGAGGGTGGTGACGCACCCGAAATGGGCGCTGCGGAGGAATTTGTTGCCAGCCAAGCCGGTGGTGTGTTGACGCCGACGGCCTTGATTTCCATGGCGCGAAGCATCGCCAAGATGGCGGTGACCAAGGATGCGGTGGATGAACTGCTCTACCTGTACGCCGAAGTGCTTGAGGAACTGGAGGAGGACATTCGAAGCCACGCTCAACTCGGCAGCAACCCCGTGCATTTCATCGAGTCCATCAACGCGATGAAGGGCATGATGACCTTGGGTTGGATGCGTTCTCGCCTGACCCGCGCTGCCGGTCATGCTCAGGAGCGCGGCGCCAAGGTCATCGAACTCCAGGACATCATCGACAGCCAATCCTACGCGGAGTGATGACATGCACCACGAAGCCTTGGCTGACGCCGAGCAGGTGCTGGGCATGGACGTCCCGACCTTGCTGATCTTGGGGCGACCGTCGTGCGACGATTGCGTGGCTTGGTACGGAACATTGGATGCGTGGCAGCCGTCTCAACCGCTTGAAGTGCTCACCCTCGACCTGACCACGGCAGCGGGTGAAGCGTTCAAGGCCGCCAATTCATGGACGCAACACATCGATTTCATCCCCTTCAACGTGCTGTATGTGGCCGGTGAACCGGTCGCTCAGTGGACAGGAGGGGACCTTGTTCGACTTGAAGAGCACCTCAACGCCCTGGAGGTTTGAAGGTGGCGTGGGGTTCCATCCTCGTGTCGGCTTTGCTCGCCGGCATCGTGGCCACGGCGGTCACGGTGGCCATCGAGAAGTGGGGCGGCCTGATCGGCGGGTTGCTGGGAACCGTGCCATCCACCATCGTCCCCGCCGCCATTGGCATGCAAATGGCTGGAGGCGACGAGGTCTTGGTGACCAGCATGTCGATTGTCCCGCTGGGTATGTTGCTCAACGCCCTGTTTTTGGGAGCGTGGTTGGTGCTTCCTCGCTGGGTTGAATCGTCCCGTTACCCGTTGTTGCTGACCACGCTCGCTTCGCTGGTGTTCTGGGCGCTGCTCGGTCTTGCTGTGCTGTGGTTCATCGACCAGCATCTTGCCGCTGCGATGAGCGACCGAGGTATCGCCCTGTTCGGCTTCGCCTTGCTGGTGACGGTGGTGGTGGCGTTCAACCGTCGCCCCCATCCTGCTCCCAAAGGCACGAAGTCGGTGTCGCGACGGGTGCTGCTGGCCCGAGGCGTGATGGCGGCCTTGGCCATCGGGGTTGCGGTGTGGCTCTCGGGGTTGGGCGAACCCTTGTTGGCGGGACTGGCGAGCGTCTTTCCTGCGATTTTCCTCACCAGCATGGTGGCGTTGTGGCTGGCGCAAGGGCCGACCGTTCCCCGAGGTGCAGCCGGCCCGATGATGCTGGGTGGGGCCAGCGTGGCCGTGTACGCCAATTTGGCCATGTGGTCGTTGCCGGCCTACGGCGTGGTCCTCGGCTCACTGATCGCTTGGTTCGGCTCCGTGCTTGGCTGGTCACTGCCGGCGTTCTTGGTGCTTCGGAAGGTTCACGCTCGTGGCCAGTCAAGCCCAGCCTGAAACTTCTCAGCGGTTGATGGCTCGCGTCCACCTTGGTGCAGCGGGAATGTCAACCACTTCGATGTGAACAAAGGTCACGCCCTTGACCTCCCCGAGTCGCTTTCGCAATTCGTCAAGGTCGAGCAAGCAGCACGGGCAGTGAGGTCGAGTCGGTCGTACGGTGAGGTTCACTTCCCCGTCCTCGGCGATGTCAACATGGCGAACGATGTCGAGTTCAGGGTACGGGCGAACATCGTGCGGGTCGCTCCAACCGGACAGCACGCGTGCCACTCGGCGCTGGAGAGCGACGTGCTTTCGGCCCATGGTCTCGCCTCAATCCTCGTCCTTGACCAAGGCTTCGGCGTCCTCGAGCTTCAATTCTGCCAGTCGACCTTCAACTTCCGTGAGTTCGGCTTGACAGCGCTTGAGCAAAGCCGTGCCTTCTTCGAACATGGCGAGGGTTTCGTCCAGGTTCTTGCCGCCCCGTTCGAGTTGGGTCACCAAGGTTTCCAGTCGCTGCAGGGCTTCGTCATAGGTCATGTCTTCGTTGGTCATGGTTGGTCCTCCGTGGGTTCAAGGGTGTGAATGTCGGCATGGGCACGGCCATCTGCAAACTGAAGCGAGATGGTTTGCCCTTGTTCAAGGCTCGCCACGTCGGAAACGACGTGCCCTTCGCTGTCCTGCACCATCGAGTACCCTCGTTCGAGAACCCGTTTTGGATGGGCAGCCTGCAAGGTCGCCTGCAGGGTTGCCAACCGTTGCTGCTGGTGGGCGAGGGTCGTTTCCATGCCTCGGTTCAAGCGGTGGTTGAGACGGCTTAGACGGTCCTTGGCAGCGAACATGCCCTTGGCAGGTGCGTGACGCAATCGGTTGGTCACCAACGAGAGGTGTTGCCGCCATTCACCAAGGCGACGAAGCAGCGAGGCTTCGAGACGTTCATCCAATTCGTCGAGAAATTGAACCTGGTTGTTGCGGTCGGGCACCAAACGCTCGATGGCGTTGGACGGGGTTGAAGCCCTGACGTCGGCCACCATGTCGGAAACGAGCAGGTCCTGTTCGTGGCCCACTGCAGAGATGATGGGGACGGTACTGGCGAGGATGGCCCTCACCACGGGCTCGAGGTTGAACGCCCAGAGGTCTTCAGGAGAGCCGCCGCCGCGCCCGACGATGACCGCATCGACGGGAGGCAAGCCAAGGCGCTGCGCCACCTCTGGACGGGCGAGTGCACGCGTCACGGCCAAGCCGCGAACGAGTTCTGCAGCGGCGTTTTCGCCTTGAACCAAGACTTCAATCACCGTGGTGCGCATGTTCGGCCACCGGTTGGCCATCAGACGTTTCATGTCCGAAAGGGCGGCCGAATCGGCACCGGTGACGATGGCGACGTGTTTGGGAAGGGCAGGCAACCGTCGTGGCGGAATGTCCAGCGACCCTTCGTTGCGCAGTGTTTCGATGAGTCGGCGTTTGGCTTCTTCCAGAGCACCAAGTGTTTGCACCGGTTGAATGCGGGACACCACGATTTGGAGTCGGCCACGCTTGGGCCACACATCGACGCTGCCGATGATCACCACTTCGCTACCCACCTTGATGGCCGGGTCCACGTTCAGACGAGCGTTGCGCCAAATGACACAATCCATCTGCCCGTCATCGTCTCGAAGCGTGAAGTAGACGGTGCCGTTGTGCAGGTTCCATGAGGACACTTCACCGGCCAAGGCCTGATGCTGAAACATCGGGTCGTTCTTGACCGTGTGTTGCACCAATCGAGCGAATTGGCCGATGGGCAGCGGGCCGGTCGTCGTTTCCTGACCGGCTGACATGATGGTTCAACGGTCGTCAAGGGTTCTTGAAGCATCGGGCAAGACGGTTTCGCCGTCACGATTGAGGCGGGTTGAGCCAGCCTTTGCGCCAAAAGTAGGCCAGCATGACCACGACGAACAGTCCCATGATACCGATGATGCCCCAAAACCCACCAAACATCTCTTGGGGCAGGTCGTCGTTGTTCATGCCAAAGATGCCGGCGATGAGGGTCAACGGGAGCATGATGGCGCCGACCATGGTGAGCGTGGTCATGACCTCGGTGAGTTTGGCGTTCGACTCGGACAACTGCATGCTCATGTTGCTCAAGTATGAATCTCGGGTGGAGGCGGCGCCCGCCGAGTAGTTGGACACGCGCTTGACCATGGCGGTGGTGAGTTGGTGAAGGTCGGTGAAGTAGCGTTTGACGTTCGTGCCGATCAAGCGTTCACCGGGTTGCAGCGAGCGCATAGTGATGGTGTTGAGGGATTCGATGGATTTGTTGGCCTCGCGAAGGTCACCTTTCAGACCGTGCAGGCTCTCCAGGAGGTTGTCGTACTTTTCGGTCGGGTCAAAGACCTGGTACTCGAGGTCGTCCAACGTGCCCGAAAAACGACCCAGAATAGGGGTCCAATCGTCAGCGATGGCGTCCAGAAGTTCGTACAACAAGTAATCGACGCCGAGCGCCAAGTCTTCCTCATCGCTCTGAAGGAACCGTCGTCCGAATGTGGTGAAAGCCGGAATGGGATGGTGGCGGACGGTGATGAGCAGGTCGCCCTTCACGATGGCGTGGACAAATTCGGTGTCCAAACGGGCTTGGTTGTTGCGGGCCCGTACGGCAAAGAAGCGATGATTCTCAAACCGCAACGAGGCGGTGGCGGCTTCGCCGAAAATGTCCTCCACGACCAGTTCGTCAACGGCCACGGTCTCGGCCAGGAAGGTTTTGACCTCGCCGCTTGCCTCGGCGATGTCCAACCACGCCAACCCTTGGTCCTTGACCGCCTCCAGCGCCTGCGTGAGCGATAGATCGGTGGTGTCCATGCGACCTTCGGCCGTGCTGTACAAACGGAACTCGGCCATGGCCGACGCTGGGCCTTTCTGTTCTAATGGTTTCACTCCGTAGGCGGCTCGTTTTCGTCGGCTTTGGCGTTTTGCTTCCGCATCAGGCGTTCATGCGCCTGACGGGCTTCAACCTCCTTGAGTTTGTGCAGAATCTTGGCTCTCAAGAACA
>JBMZJQ010000017.1:0-33233 GCA_049617635.1 Candidatus Poseidonia sp. | reverse complement strand
CTTGGGTCTTGTTCGGTGATACGCCTCTTGGATCATACGACTTGAACAAGCGTGTTAACGAGGGGTCCCCTTATGCTCCTATACGACATCGAGGGTACCCATGGAGGCGTATACTAACACAACGGGGGCCCTTCTGTATACAATGAAATTGATTGATATTCGTTATGTTAATTAGCAACTTTCAGCCATCCGAATGCATGTCAATGGTATGTGATAGCTGTACTCAACCACTAGATGAATCAAACCCAGCAGATGTTAGATGCGTTAACATAAATTGTGATCAAATTAAACTCTGTCATTGCTGTGGGGAGAAATTGACATCCAAGGTTTCGAGTATTGAATGCTATGTTTGTAAAGAAATGCACTGCCTGTTTTGTGATAAAGATTCATTCCGTTTTGATGTTCGATGGAAAGAAAAACAAATCTGTGAACATTGTTATGAGCGAAATCCGCACGTAGATACTGATGATTTGGGTTATGACTACATTTCTGAGGATGAATTTATCGAAATCGACCATACTTTCCCAGAAACATGTTTGTCTCAGAATTGTGATGGTGAATTGGACTACACCCACCAACATGAATTCGTGTACTGCTTGGAATGCAGCAGAGAATACAAAGAGGATGAATTATTGAATCCCGACGAATAATGAGGGGAAGTACGCAAACAACATTGCTTGAAGTTTCCAAAGCAAGACTCCCTAACCGCATAGGTTTGAGTGGATTCCTTTGTGTTTAACACAAGGTACACAACGGTTCGCAGTGGGTTCTATTCATGCCTACCGTTATACATGACTATTCTTCATCCGTACGATGGTGTTAAAGTGAACCTGACTGGACCTCTGATTCGATGCCAAGGAGATGTCTGTTCCTCCTGACGCTGCTCACCTTCACCTTCCTGACCGGACATGCGCTGGCTGACGGAGGTGAGGACGAAGACGACGATGACAGCGAAACGAGCGTGTTTGGCGTTGACGGTGAAGGGTTGGGTGAAGTGGCCCAAGTGCTGTTGATTGCGACCTTGGCCATCGTTGCCTGGAAGCCTGCGTTCAAATGGCTCCGAGCGAACGGAGCAGAACTGTTCGACAAGGAGCCCAGAGCGTTCAAGAAATCGCTCGGTGTTGCCAACCGCCGTTTCATGAGGGTCCACACGTGGTTGGGCTTGGCCATGGCGGTGATTGGCACCGTTCATGGCTATGTGCTCGAATGGCATTGGACGTTGTGGTTGGCCATGGCGTTTCTTTGGGTATTGGTGATCAGCGGCTACCTCATGCAGTCCAAATGGCCACCGAAGGAATTCCGAAAAGGCACGCGCTTGCTGCATATGCAACGTCTGTTTTCAGGATTGGCCATTGCCTTGCTGTTGATTGGCCACGCGCTCCTGGATGGATGAAGCGCATCATCGAGGCCGATGAGGGTCAGCGATTTGCAGCGGCCTGTAACAAACCGAGGAACGGTGGGCTTGGCTTTCCAGGACGAGATTTGAATTCTGGGTGGAATTGCACACCGACGTAGTAGGGGTGACCGTCCAGTTCAAAGATTTCACACCGCTGACCGGATTCGTCCTTGCCGACGAACACCAAGCCAGCCTCCTCAATGCGTTCAATGAGGTCGGGGTTGACTTCGTAGCGGTGGCGGTGTCGCTCGTCAACCGCTTCTCCGGGGCCGTACAGGGCGCGGATCTTCGAGCCGTCCGCCTGCCACAAGGTGGGGCGGCTCCCCAGTCGCATGGTGCCTCCAAGATGTGTTTTGGAAATTTCAGGCATAAAGACCACAGCGGCGTGTTCAGGGTTGTCTTCAAATTCGGTGGAATTTGCACCGCTCATCCCGAGGACGTTTCTGCAGAATTCGATGGTTGCAACTTGCAACCCGAGGCAGATACCGAGGTAGGGCACGGCTTCGGTACGAGCGTAGTGGGCAGCCAAAATCTTGCCTTCGATGCCTCGGTCACCAAACCCTCCGGGAACCAACACGCCGTGTGCGGCTCGCAAATCAGACCAAGCTGCATCGCGTTCGGTGGCGTCCCAGTCAGGCTCCAAGTGGCTGGCTTCAATCCAATCAATGACCAACTTTCGGTCCACCGCCATGGCGGCGTGTTGGAGGCTCTTGATCACCGAGAGATAGGCGTCGGTCAGGTCGGTGTATTTGCCCACCATGGCGATGTGGACTTCCTCGGTCAGGGTGTCCAAGTGATGAGCCATCGTGGTCCATTCTTGCAACAAAGGCGTGGCGGTGCAGTCAACGCCGAGAATTTCACACAAGCCTTGTTCTTGAAGCATGAGAGGAACATGGTAGATGTTCGGCACGTCGTGGGTGGACATCACGGCTTGCGGTTTGACGTGACAAAAGGCTGCAAGTTTCTCACGCGTATCGTCGGCCAACGGTGCTGAGGACCGGCACACGAGGATGTCGGGCGAGATGCCCAAACCGCGTAATTCCTTCACGGTGTGCTGGGTGGGTTTGGTCTTCTGTTCACCCACCGGGCCCATGACTGGAACCAAGGAGACATGAACAAAGGTCACGTTTTCTCGTCCAACCCTGAATTGGAACTGGCGAAGTGCCTCGACATAGGGTGCGGATTCAATGTCACCGACGGTGCCACCAAGCTCGATGATGCAGGCATCGGGAACGGCTCCACTTCCGTCGGCAGGGCGCGCAGCCACGTCCTCAATCCAATCTTGAACGGCGTCGGTGATGTGAGGAATCACTTGGACGGTTTTGCCGAGATAATCCCCTCTTCGTTCGGCTTCGATCACCTTGGCGTAGATTTTTCCAGTGGTGAGGTTGTTGTCTTTTGACAGGTTGATGTCAAGGAAGCGCTCGTAGTTGCCGAGGTCCAAATCAACCTCGCCTCCGTCGTCCAAAACGAAGACTTCGCCGTGCTCAAACGGCGACATCGTACCGGCATCGCTGTTGAGGTAGGGGTCAATTTTGATCGAGGTCACGCGCAGGCCGGCGCTCTTGAGCAAGACGCCGATGCTGCTCGCAGTCACGCCTTTTCCAAGACCTGAAAGCACTCCCCCGCTGACCACGACGTACTTCATTGTACCATCAACGGGATTTGAGGCCGTCGCGCCTCCCTAATCAACATACCGAAGCCGTTTGGCGAAGTTTCTCTGTGCGAAGCATGCAAGTCGCGATGAGCGAAGGATGAAAAGGCGTCCAAGCCAAAGACCTCACGGGGCAAGTCATGGAATCCACGCCAACCACCATGACCGCTTGGACCAAAACCTCGGCGGAGGAAGGTGGATTTTCCCTCGAAGAGCACCCTGTTCCCGTCGCTGGGGCCGGTGAGGTGTTGGTCAAAACCCTCTCAACCTCCATCTGTGGGACCGATATCCACATTTGGAAGTGGGATGAATGGAGCAGAGCCAACGTTCCATTGGGAACGGTGACGGGGCACGAAACGAGCGGAAAAGTGGTCGCCGTGGGCGAAGGCGTGACCACGCATGCCGTGGGCGATTTGATCGCTGTTGAATGTCATCTGGCGTGTTGGTCGTGTCCCCGTTGCGAGGAAGGTAATGCACATGTTTGCGAGAAAGGCTCCATCTTTGGCGTGCACGGCCACGGAGCGTTTGCCCCCTATTTCGTCGTCCCTGCCGTGAACGCACGCCATGTTCCACAAGGTCTCGACTCCGGCCACGCATCTGTTCAAGACCCGTTGGGCAACGCCATTCACACCCTGACCGGAGGACCGGTTGAAGGCGCAACGGTCGCCGTTCACGGTTTAGGCCCTATCGGCTTGTTTGCGGTCAACGCAGCGAAGGCGATGGGTGCTCGAAAAGTCATCGCCGTGGATTGGGACAACACTTACCGCATGGAGCTCGCCCATGCCTTGGGTGCGGATTTGGTCCTTGGGAAAGACGACGATATCGTGGCTGCCATCCTTGATGCCACGGAGGGACGAGGCGTCGACAACAGTTGTGAATTTTCAGGCTCACCTACAGCCCTGGCCAACACCGTCCATTCAACTCGAAGAGGTGGCTATGTCAACATTCTCTCGGTCTACGGGCAATCCATGCCTCCCGTTCCGATGAACGACGTGGTCTTCCGGTACCTGCACTTGAAAGGCATCAACGGTCGAAAGATGTGGTCAACATGGGACACCATGCACGCCTTGTTGGAAAAGAACCTCATCGATGTTGACAAGATATTGACCCATCGTCTGCCCATCGAGCGCTTCGAAGACGGCATGCGCCTTGCGATGTCCGGGGAATGTGGAAAAGTCGTCCTCGATTTCGAGGCCTAGGCTTTGACCCATCGGTACCTGCGGGCCCCTTCATCCACGCCCTCGTCCCCGATTTCAACAAGGGCAAATTCACCGTTTGGTTCGATGACACTGGTGTCTTGTGTGCCCTTGTGGAGGTTCTCGTAGGTGATGTGGTCGATGGCAACACGAGCAGCAAGGCGTTCAAACAAATGCCATCCAGCGACCACTTCACGCCACCTTGGATTGACCCGTCCTTCGAAGACCTTGGCCTTGGCGCCGGAACCGTACCCGCACATGCCGAACAACACGTTGTCCAGGTTGGTGTTGTCCTCGAGGTCCGATTCGAACGTGGACATCAAGGCGAGGAAAATTGACCCCGTGTATTGATTGCCGATCAGACTGCTGGCACGTTGGCCTTTCTCAATTCGGCTGCTGTGAAATGCGATGTATTGGGGCGTTTTGGAAATGGACCTCCTGTAGGCGTCCTTTTCTGCTTCCCATGCCGCCAAGGCTTCCTTGCTTTGATCGCTTGGTTCAGGCGGCATCTCACCGATGTTCTCGATGATTTCCTGCCACATCGGGGTGTCCTTCCTGTCGTGGCGGAATACATCGGGGAACATTCGCTTGGCTTGGTAGGCGTAGGGTAAATGCATGATGATGCGTTCCCACTGGACCGTGAACGGTTGGTCCATTTCGAGGTCAATACGTCCTCGGCGAACGGCCTTGTTTCGGAAGTCATGGAAGGCTTGTCGAACAGCATTTTGGTAGCAGAGGTTGGAAAATTGGCCGTCGAACACCGGGTCGTCACGGTGCACGCTCACTTTTTCCTCTCCGTGAGCAAAAATACCCAACTTACGGACCGTGGACTTCGGTAGATGACGAATCATGCGTTCAACCAAGCCTTTCTTGACGGTTTGGCCCGCTTCTTGAGCCAGTTGAAGGACGTTGGAAATCACCGACCGTATCGTCACTTCGCGTCGGGGTTTGAAGAAATCGTGAACGGGTGTTGTGGAAACACCGATGCAGTCTGGAATCTCAAGAAGGCGTGGGTTTCGTCGAATGAGCAACGCACCGCCTCCAGCGCCTTGCGTGTATTCTCCCGAAGATTCCAAGGCGTACTTGGCGTTGTCCGAGAAAATGACAATCCCTATGCGCTCTTCGTCGTCATCGGAGCGAGCCACCCAGTCGAGCGTGGTGTGAAGTGCATCGACTGCTCCGATGCACGCGAAGGTCATGTCGACCACGTCGCAGGTTTGGAAGCAGTCATCACCGAACCGCTCACCGTAACGCTGCGTCAACATATCAACGATGTAGGTCGCCGTTGGTTTCGCTCCATCGAGCGCGGATTCCGTCCCGAGGTACATACGGCCAATGTCCCGTGGATTCAGCCCGTTGCGGTCAATGAGTTGCATGACCGCCATGGCGCCCATGGTGGCGGTGTCCTCGTGCACGTCGGGGATGGCCATGGCCTCCAAGCCCAAGCCCTTGCTGAGTTTGCCATAATCCGCACCTCGCAAATCAGCAAAATCCTTCATGTCCATGTACAAACGAGGAAAATGAATGGCGATGTCGTCAATGCCGACGGGAACGGTGTTGGATGGCATCAACGATAGCCCTTCTCACTTCATATTTGAAGAAGTGGATTATATCGTTCAACGTTAGGAACTTTCCTCATCTTGAGGCAGTTCAGGGATGGTGGGGTCTTGCTTTGCCCAAAGAACATCGTCGATGCGAAGAACCGAAAGGGCGGCCTCCGTAGCACCTGCGAGGGCTTGACGCGTGATGCGCAGCGGTTCAACAACACCTTGTTCGACCATGTTTTTCGGTTCTTTTTCGACCACGTCCAAACCAATCAAGTGGCCTTGTTCGTCTTTGCTGTTGGTTTGAGCAGCGACAACCTGGAGCAGCGTATCAAGCGGGTCGAGCCCTGCGTTTTGAGCCAGCACACGGGGAATGATCTCCAACGCATCAGCAAATGCATCAATAGCGAGTTGTTCTCTGCCGGCGAACCCTTCAGCATACCGTCGAAGATGTCGTGCGAGCGCCACCTGAGTCGCGCCGCCCCCGGCGAGCAATTTTGGTTCTTCCAGCAACTGGCACGCCACACCTAAAGCGTCAGCAAAGCATCGTTCCACTTCCTCAACCGTTTCGCTGGTCGAGCCTTTGGCGATGAATGTGGCGCCCCCTTCTTCGGTCTCCACAATCCAATGCATCACGCCGTTCCAGCGTTCGTTTCGACTGCTGATGAAGACGCCAAGGTCGCTGTTGGTCAAACCTTTCACGTCGTTGTTGAGGGTTGCACCCGTCCCCCGAGCGAGCAAATCAAGGTCGGAACGTGCCACCCGACGATAGGCTTGGATACCAGCCTCGGCCAAGGCTCCGTGAAGGTCGTCGTCGATGCCCTCTTTGCAAGCCAGCAACGTCACGCCAAGCGAAGAGAGATGCTTGACTTGGTCGATGAGCATGCTTTTTTCTTGCTGTCGGAACTGCTCCAACACCCCGGTGTTGGACACATTGAGTTTCATGTTGCTCATCAATTCCCTTCGTTCAAGTCCACCGTCAACCAAGGCGACCTTTCCAGAACCAATGTGTTTCGGCATGGTATCCGTTGCCCTTTTTTTGGCCAACACGAGGCCGGTCACGAGATGGGAATCGGTCATCGACCCTCCCGTCTGTGTGAGGATCTTGACGCGGGTTGGGTCGGCAAGCAGACCCGAGGCTCTCTGCTCAAGCACGCATTGCGCTGCTTCCAAGGCAAGTCCGGCGAGGTGTTGCTGCATGGCAGCGTGAATCTTTCCCGAGAGGGACGTGGTGGCAGCGTTCAAGCGATGCTCGGTGGTTGCCTCCAACACCAAGTGGTCGAAATGCTTCCTGCAGGCTTCTTCCGCCAGTCGGTACCCCCGGGCAATGGCGGCGGGATGAACGCCTTGAAGGACCAGTTCCCAAGCATTCTGCAACAATTCTGCGGCGAGCAGGACCGCACTTGTCGTGCCGTCCCGTGCGATGCGGTCTTGCGTTGTCGAGGCGTTGATGAGCATTCTTGCGACGGGGTGCTCCACTTTGGCCGACTCAAGCACGGTGACACCGTCGTTGGTGACCATGGTCCGGCCTTCGTCATCGATGAGCAGCTTGTCTTGGCCCAACGGACCGAGGGTGCTTCGTACCGCTCCAGCAAGCGCCATGGCTGCAGTGATGTTGCTGCGCAATGCGTCTCGTCCGGTTGAGCGAGTCGTTTCCTTGAGGATGGGGACTTCGCTCATGGTCAAGCCACCGTGCTTTCAGCCATAAGCCAAGCGCTTTCGCTCAACTCAGGTCGTGTTCAGTCTTCGTCCTCAACGACTTCAAAGTCGGCGTCAACCACACCGTCGTCGACGTTGATGGCGCCGTCTTCACCGCTTTCCTGTTGGGCCATTTCGGCTGCTGCGGCTTCGTAGAGTTTGGTGGAGACCGCATGCATGGCCTCTTCGATTTCCTTGACCTTGGCTTGAATGGCAGCGTCGTCCATCGCATCGATGTCAACAGGCTTGCCCTCCTCGTCTTGAACCATCTTCTCGAGCTCGTCCAAGTGGGCCTTCACGGGGTCCACATCAGTGTCCTCGAGTTTGTCGGCGGACTCATCCAACGTTCGTCGGGTCTGGTAGACAATTTGGTCCGCCATGTTGCGAAGTTCAACCTTGCCTTTGCGTCGCTGGTCTTCTTCGGCGAACTTCTCGGCTTCAGCGATTTTTTCCTGGATTTCATCTTCGCTGAGGGACGTAGCAGATTCAATCTTGATCGACTGCTCCTTGCCCGTGCCCATGTCCTTGGCGCTGACGTTGACGATGCCGTTGGCGTCGATGTCAAAGGTGACCTCAATTTGAGGAACGCCCCGAGGGGCTGGCGGGATGCCAACCAGTTGGAATTGGCCCAATGTCACGTTGTCTTTCGCAAACTCGCGCTCACCTTGCAACACGTGAATTTCGACCGCAGGTTGGTTGTCGGAGGCCGTGGAGTAAATCTCAGAACGGCGTGCTGGGATGGTGGTGTTTCGCTCGATCATGGTGGTCATCACGCCGCCCAGCGTCTCGATACCCAGGGTCAGCGGGGTAACGTCAAGCAGCAGCACGTCCGACACACCCTCGTCGCCGGCGATGATGCCGGCTTGGAGGGCAGCGCCCATGGCCACGGCCTCATCGGGGTTGATGCCCTTGTAGGGGGGCTTTCCTGCTTCTT
Organism: Candidatus Poseidonia sp.; assembly: GCA_049617635.1. GTDB lineage: Archaea > Thermoplasmatota > Poseidoniia > Poseidoniales > Poseidoniaceae > Poseidonia. Next base: position 24,811 of record JBMZJQ010000017.1, on the reverse strand, counting down.
TCTCAACGGCTTCCTGGACGGCCGGTACACGGGTTGAACCGCCAACGAGGATGACCTTGTCGACGTCGCCCTTCTTGAGGCCCGCATCCTTCATGGCCTGCCGGGTTGGCACCATCGTTTTCTCGATGAGTTTGGAGATCAGGTCTTCGAACTTGGCGCGGGACAGGGTGAGGTCCATGTGGACGGGTTGGCCGTCAGCCATCGAAATGAAAGGCAAGTTGACCTGTGTTTGTTGGGTCCCCGAGAGTTCGATTTTGGCTTTTTCAGCGGCTTCCTTGAGGCGAGACATGGCTTGCTTGTCCTTGGACAAGTCAATGCCTGTGTCCTTCTTGAATTCGGCGACCATCCAGTCGATGATCTTGTCATCAAAGTCATCGCCACCCAACTTGTTGTTGCCAGCGGTGGCTTTGACTTCGATCTGCGGTTGACCGTCGACTTCGTAAATCTCCAACACCGAGACGTCGAAGGTTCCGCCGCCCAAATCGTACACCAGGATGGTCTGGTCTTGGGTCTTGTCAACGCCGTAGGCAAGCGCCGCAGCGGTGGGCTCGTTGATGATTCGTAGCACATCAAGTCCAGCGATTCGGCCGGCATCCTTGGTGGCCTTGCGCTGCGCATCGGTGAAGTACGCCGGGCAGGTGATGACGGCCTGCTTGACCTCGTGGCCGAGGTAAGCTTCGGCGTCTGCCTTGAGTTTCTGGAGAATGAAAGCGGACACTTCCTGAGGCGTGTACTCCGTTTCATCCACGTCGGTCTTCCACTTGGTACCCATGTGTCGCTTGACCGAAATCATGGTTCGGTCGGGGTTGGTCACGGCTTGACGCTTGGCCGTCACGCCGATGAGGCGCTCGCCACCGTCTTTGGCGAAAGCCACGACCGAGGGTGTGGTTCGTGCACCTTCGGCGTTGGGAATCACGACGGGTTCGCCGTTTTCGATGGTGGCTACGCAGCTGTTTGTTGTTCCAAGATCAATTCCAATCACTTTGCTCATGTTTGTTCACTTCCTTTTCAAAAGATGGGGATGCCACCGTCGTCTTCGTCATCGTCGTCGTCGCCGAAGTCGATGCTGACCTCCCCCGGGGCAGGGAGGTCATCGTCATCGTCCTGTTCGAGGGCTTTCCCTTGGGGGGTCAGCTTCAGGGTGATGTCGAGAATGCCATTGTTGAGGGTCCAATCAACCACGTTGTCACAGGGGTGGGGCAATTCCACCAAGGCGATTGGTTTGACTTGGGTGGATCGCATGATTTCGATTTGCGAGCCGTTCTTGATGAGTTCAATTTCCAACTGGTCGGTTTCAATGTCACCCTTCAATGCGAAATCGAGGGTGATGGACATGTTCCAACCGTCGAGGTACACGTCCTCGGCCGGCAGCGTCACCGTTTCATTGTCGGATTGCTCGAGCGCCGAGGGGTCCATCTCAACCGGGGCAACATCAACCTTCACGTCCATGCCCAAATTCTTGAACAAGTCCTCGATGGAGGAACCAGAATTGAACATTTTTGCGAGTTCCGATATGTCGAAATTGAAATTGACACCGCCCTTGGCAATCTTTTCGGGGTCGATGCCCATGGCGTCGAATTGGTCTTTGAACTGGTTGAGGAAGCCCTTGAGTTGATCTCGGGAAATCGGCATGCCCATGTTTCGGAGCATGGCTTCCAATTTGTCCAGAAATTCGTCTTCCCAAGTGTCATCGGCCATCGGATTCACCACTACTAAACCATCGGTTGTATAGTGGCGAAGGAGCGACCCCATATAAATCTAAGCAAAACGGTTGACAGCGCAGATTACGATTGGACAAAACGTCCTTCCTGCTGAGGTTATTCCAACCGAGCCTGACGGCTGGTCTGAAGGAACTGCGAACTTCGAAGGGGATCACTCGCCGGTGATGAGGCGAACCATGGTGCGGACGTGGATGCCGGTAGCACCGTGGCCGACCATCTTGTTGGTCTTGGCGCCCCAGTAGGTCCCTGCGATGTCCATGTGGGCCCAGGTGATTTGTTCTGCATCCTCACCTTCGCCACGGTTTGGCACGAACTGCTTGAGGAAGGCAGCGGCGGTGTTGGCACCTCCCCAGCGGCCGGCTCCCAAGTTTCGCGTGTCAGCGATCTTCGAATCGGTCATTTCCTTCTCAAAGGCGGGCAGAAGTGGCATGGGCCAGGCGAGTTCTCCGACGTCGTTGCCCGCTTCGTGGATGCGGGAGCGGAAATCGTCGTCGTTGGACCAAAGGCCGGTGGCTTCGTGGCCGAGGGCGACCACACACGCACCGGTGAGGGTCGCAAAGTCAACGATGTATTCTGGGTCGAAGTCCGTTCCAGCCTTCCACAGTCCGTCGGAAAGCACCAATCGACCTTCGGCATCGGTGTTGAGCACTTCGATGGTTTTTCCAGAAAGCGTGGTGATGACGTCACCGGGGCGTTGTGCGTTGGCGGCTGGCATGTTTTCGGCCATGCAGGTGATGCCGACCACCTTGCCAGCGTACCCGCTGGATGCGAGGGCTTGCATGGTGCCAAACACCGTGGCGGAACCGCCCATGTCGTACTTCATTTCGTCCATGTTGGCACCAGGCTTGAGTGAGATACCGCCCGTGTCAAAGGTGATGCCTTTGCCGACGAGAACGGGGTGACGGCCCTTCTGGTCACCGTTCAGCGTGAAGATGACCATGCACGGCTTGCGAGAAGACCCCATGCCGACGGCCACCAAGCCGCCCATGCCGTGCCGCTTGGCTGCTTCGTAATCGATGACTTCCACCTTGGCGTTGTCGTACTCTTTGGCCCAGAGTTCGGCCTTTTCTGCAAACGCCATGGGGTACATGTCGTTGGGTGGGCAGTTGCCAAGGTCTCGAGAAAGGTGCACCCCGCTCACGATGGAGGCGGCTCGGTCGATGGCAGCGGAAAGGGCTGTTGCATCGCCTTCGTTGCAGTTGATACGAGCAGAAAGGGTGGTTTTCTCATCGTCTTCGTTCTTCATCTTGTAGAGGTCGTAGCTGTAGTCTCGCAGCATCATGCCCTCGGCGAAGGAGGCCATGGATGCGAGGTCGGCGTTGTGGAAGACAACGGTCAACTCGTCGCCGTGGACCTTCTTGCAGGAGGCAACGACGGTCGCACCGGCTTCTCGGTAGGCGTGCACGTCGGCCTTGGCCTCCTTACCGAGTCCAATGAGCATCGCTTTGCCGCCCTCGGTTCCCAAGAGGGTCATGGTGGCGTTTGCTTTGGCCTTGAAATCACCATCAGCCAGCACGCGGTCAATCTGCACACGAAGGGTTGCTGGGATGCCTTCAACGATTTCGGGGAGGGCTTCCTCGCCTTGGAAAAGAGGTAATACGAGGGTGCCGTTGATGTTGTTTCCTGAACTGATGGTCACTTGCATGTTATCGCCGCTGCGTGCGACCCCTTCCTCCCACTTCAAACCTCGCAGGGAGAATTTTGTCCATCCTCCTCGCCCTCAGCCATTCGTAAGGTTCGTGGTTGGATGAACACACAGATGCCGATGATGCAAAGAAGGCTTGAGAGAGGGTTGAACAACCCGTAACCGACAAGGAAGGCTCCCTCTTCTTCCAACACGAGGACGGTGGTGTTGCTGTCCACGGTTTCGTTGACCCAAATAGCGGCGTTGATCACGCGCTTTTGGTAGTTGAGATTCCAATACCCGTCGGGGCTGAACACGTTGCTGTTGACGTTGAACGTAGCCTTGGTGCCGTTGCTGGCGTTCACACCAAACAAGGGCGAAGCCCACAGGACCTCGCCTTCCTCACTATGGTATTCGAGGCTGGCGTTGGCGGTTGAAGCCCTTCCGTGGTTGACGATGTCCAGCGTGAGGGCGTCTTGCTCAAGGGTGATGGATTGAACGTCAAGGCGAGCTCGCCAATACCAAATGTTGGTGATGAGGTAGCGCATGACATCCATTTCTTCATCCAAACGCTCGTTCAGGTTCTCGAAACTGCCGGGCACGAATTGCTCATCGTCGGTTTCGAAGGTGAACGTGGGGAAGCCCATGATGCCGTAACCGTAGTCGCGGCTGGTCCCGCAATTCGGGTAGAGGCCTTGATTGGCGTTCTGGATAGGGATGTCGGTGACGTTGGCTTGGACATCTTCACGAATACGCCAAAACAACTCCCAGTCGGGCGGTTGTTCGGGCCATTTCCCCCACGGATAGAGCATGATCCACACACCGGTGTGCATGGTCACATAGAGGTCAGCGTCGGTGACATAGGCGTTCATGTAGGCTGAGTTGGATGCGGTCTCGGATTCGCTGAAGGCACTGCTTCCGGGTTGTGTGGTCGGACAGGTGTTCCAGTAATGGTCGTAGTTTCGATTCAGGTCAACTTGATTGATGTTCCATCGGGTGTCGATGTCGTTGCCGTCGGGGTTGAGCATGATGAGCACGTGCAACTCGGTGTTCTGAAGGACTTGGATGGCCTCTTCGTTGCCTTCGTTCCAGGCGTTGATGTACCATTTTGCCGTCAACCAAGCCAGCGCCGTACCGAGGTATTCGTTGCCGTGGTGCCCGCCATCGATGTAGACGATTTCCTTGGCCGAACCGTTGGCTTTGGTCTCCATGGACCAGTCCGAAAGGCGAACGACCCAGAGCGTTTTGCCCAGTTCCGATTCACCCGCACTGGTGAGGTCGACGATGTCAGGATGGTCGTTGGCCCACTCGTTCACCTCCATCGTGAGGGTGGCCCATGTCAGATGCACGTGGCTGTCGATGGGCTCTCCGGGCCACACTGGTGTTTGGGCCGGGTCGTATTGGGCTGCTGCTGGCGGCAGTGCACCAAGCAACATGCAAACAACCAGGCTGATGGCTACTCGCATGGACCTCCCTCGGTCCTGCAAATCAAAAACACTTGCATGCCTGTTGTTCACCAATCTGAGGTGAAAGCGTTGGGGTTGGCAACTTTTTCTCCTTCGCGGGTCCAAATGCTGGCACCATCGCCGGCGTAAATGTCCGCAAAGGGATCGACTTCCTCTTCCTGAAGGTTGCGCTGCATGTAGGCTTCGACGCGCTCTCGTAGGTCTGGCTTGAACTTCCAGTAGTGAATGCGCCACTCTCGGCCGTCCCACAACGTGGTTTCCTCGGATTCGGTGGTCAGCAAATCGTAGTCTTGGAACATGTAAAACAGGTTCCGGTCGGTGGGCTCAAGGGCATTGTCAATGATGCGATTGTAAAATCCGAAAAAGCCCAACGCATGCTCGGCCATGCCTTGTGCGACTTCCGCATCCATGTCCAAGTCAATGTGTTGTTGAATGGCTCGTGTCAATTCTGCAAGTGTCATGCCCATGTGTTTGCCCCCCCATCAGCCCGAGAACCGCGAATTTCGGTCCTCGTTGCTATTTCTTATTGGACTCCGACCCATATTAACTGTTCCATGTGATTTCTTGAAACACGTCCTTTCAACACGATATCCGGACATGTATAAAAAATCGGCAGGATGATGAAGGGGGCATCCTCCGTGAACCACCATGAACGAGGCGTTTGAGGAGGGGCAATTCCTCGGCATTCCTCAAACAGACGGTGAACCCGATGTCGTCGTGGTTCCCTTGGCCTACGAACTTACCACCTCCTACGGCTCGGGGGCGTGCGATGGCCCTCGGGCTTGCATTGAAGCCAGCGGCCAAGTGGAATTGTTTGACGACCTCCTCGGCGAGGACATCCCGGGTGATGCCACGCTCAAAACGCTCCCGGTTTGGGACGGTTCTGCGGCCACCCTTCGAGGTCAATTGGATGAACTGGTTGACCACGCTCGCCCGTGGTACGACGGCACCGTGTTTCCTCTTTTCTTGGGCGGTGAGCACGGCATTCTTCCTCCCATCATGCACGCAGCGAATCGGCACCCGCTGGTGGCCAACGACCTCGAGCGCTTGACGGTCGTTCAGTTGGACGCTCACGCCGATCTTCGCTCAGAACTCGACGGCGAGGTGTACTCCCACGCCTGTGCTGCTTCTCGAAGTTTAGACGTGGGTATCGGTCGGTTGTATCAGGCTGGTATTCGTGCCTACAGTCAGGAGGAAGCGGAACGGATTCAAACCGATGCTCGTATCACGACGTTCTTTGCACGTGAGACCCAGCACCCACACCGCGGCGCACAGGCATGGCGTGCTTGGTTGGATGCTCTGGCCTCCATCGAAGGGCCAGTCCACCTGACATTGGATATTGACGGGCTGGACGGTACGTTGGTTCCAGCAACCGGCACGCCGGTTCCCGGCGGTTTGAGTTACTGGCAAGCCGTAGAGACCATCGAGACGCTCTTCGCCAACCCCAAGGCGACGGTCATCAGCGCCGATGTGAACGAAATTGTTGCGCAACACGATTCTCCATTGACCCAATTTACCGCTGCTTGTTTGGCGGCAAAAATCGTCGCAGCCCACCTTCTGGCACGCAAAGAAGGGCGCTGGACAAAATCAATGGTTTTGTCATCCGATAGTACGCAGTGCACCTATTTTTCGGATTCTTAAGGAGCCGTTTTTTCGGCATATTCTTAAGCGAAAGTTTCCGGCGGAGCGCAGGGTGGAACCATGTCGACACACCAGATCAAGGGTGCGCATGTCTTCGTTGACTACACGGGTGCGTTTTTCGAAATGGACGATGCTCATGCGTGGGTCCTCTCCATCATGCGGGATGCCGTAGCGCAGAGTCCAGCAACGGAGGTGCATTCACATGTTGTTCCTTTTGACGGGTCCACCTCTCCTCCCGGTTTTGCGGCCGTGGTTCTCATCGATGAAAGCCACATCACGGCGCATCACTATGCCGACCGAGGCATGTTGGCCCTCGACTGTTTCACCTGCGGTGACACCGACCCCGGACAAATTGCTGATTTCATCCACGAGCAGTTGATGCTCGGAGCGCCCCAGCTGCACCTGGTACGACGGGACCGAGTCAACCGTTTTCTCACGGGAGCGTGAATCCATGGGTGTTCGTGACTTTGTCAACGAACACTACCGTCATTTCAACGCTGGAACACTGCAACGGGCGAGTGCGTCCTTGACGCAGTTGCTCGAAGAGGGCGGCAAAGTGTTCCTGACACTCGCCGGTGCCATGAGCACGGCAGAAATCGGGCGCAGTTTGGCGGACATGATTCGTGCAGGGCACATCGCTGCCATCTCCTGCACCGGCGCCAACCTTGAGGAGGACGTGTTCAACCTCGTGGCCCACCACCATTACGAAAAAATTCCCAACTACGAAGACCTTGGTCCTCAAGACGAAGTGGATCTGCTCAACCGGCACCTCAACCGGGTGACGGACACCTGCATTCCCGAGGAAGAAGCCATTCGGGCCATTGAAGCCCATGTTTTGGATGAATGGAAGGAAGCGTCGGACAACGGCACCTCCCATTTGCCGCATGAATTCCTCTACCGCCTTCTGCGTTCGGGCCAACTCGAAGATGCCTACCAAGCCGACCCATCAAACGCTTGGTTGCTGGCTGCCGCTGAAGTCGACTTGCCCCTCTTCGTCCCCGGATGGGAAGACTCGACCCTCGGCAACATCTTTGCCGCCCGATGTTCACAAGGCATCGTCAAGCCGTCCGCCGTGTTGAGTGGTGTTCACTACATGACGGCGCTGATGGAATTTTATCGCGGGCACACCGCTCCCTTGGCATTCCTTCAGGTTGGTGGAGGCATCGCCGGTGATTTTCCCATCTGCGTCGTGCCCTTGCTGCACCAAGACCTGGAGGAAACGCACATCCCCTTGTGGTCATGGTTTGCTCAAATCACGGATGCAACCGCTTCGTACGGTGGCTACTCCGGCGCCCCACCGAATGAAAAAATCACGTGGGGGAAGCTGGGTCCAGCCACGCCTCGTTTCAACATCCAAAGCGATGCAAGCATCGTCCTGCCGCTCATCTTTGGTTTTGTTTTGGACGCTTGATGAGGCACGCCACCCAAAGTCTTGAAGGGGAGCCCTTCCACATGGAGACCATGAAACCTGAACGTCGGGGCCGCTCGGTGTGGCTGAGTCTGCTGTTGATGGTTTCGCTTCTTCCCGCCCACGCCCATGCTTCAACCACGCCGCATGTTGACATCACGGTGCACTGGCTTGGCGTTGACGACGACACCAATGCTCACGCGTACCTTCTCACGTTTTCAGACAACGGCACCTACACGTTTGAAACGCACCTTGACCATCGTCGTAACGGAACCTTGCTCCCTTCCACCTCATCGACGGTGTGGGGCTCGGCGGACGACCATCGCACCGCTCTGGTGACCTTTGATACTGGATTGGAATGGGGCGATGAGATCACCCTGGCCGTCAACATCACCGGTCATGACGGGGAAGCCGTTGATGTTCAACAAGACCGTTCCTTCGTGGTTGGTGTTTGGAATCAGCCCATGGACGACCACGAGGTGATGGTCTCCAGCACATGGTCGCTCGAACAGGATTACAACGATGGCTTGGGCGAGCAGCGCTTTTCTCTGGTGTTCACCGGTCAGGGATGGCAAGAACGGGTAGGTGCGGTGTTGTCCTCATGGGAATTGGGCAACGGAACCTTCCAGACCTTGGAAACGACCGAAGACGGGCAGACCGACCTCGACTTGGTGTTGACCCAAGTGTGGAAGAACGAGACCATTGTCGGTGGTGTCCTCACCCATCAGGTGTTTGATGCTCGTGGATTTGGCGACCTTGAGACGGTGGTCATTGACGGCGCTACCGAAACGGTGATTCATGCCGATGTCTCGCAGGCCGAACTGAACAGGTCTTTCGCCCAAGGGGTGATTGGAGAACGGCTCTTGCTCGAGGCGACAGGCACGCTCAATGTCAGCGAGGACGGTGCGGAAAACGATTCGTTGAACATCGACGGCGACCTTGCCGTGTTTTACTTTGAGTACCACGATATCGACGGCGTTCGCGTGTTGCAACACACCCAATTCGAGGCCATGGCTGATTTTGTCCTCATCGATGAAGGTTCGCGTCTCGACGTGTCTTTGGACGGTTTCTCGTCCTTGGAGCGATGGGAGGACGGGGTTCGCACCGAGCATCTTGAGGAATTGTACGGAGGAGGCACGTTTGGGTTTGCGGATGCAGAAGAGAACGCCTCCGTTCAGGTCAACGGCACCATCCTTGATTTGCACACCAAGATTGAGAACGGCACGACGGTGATCGATGATTTGCACGTCGACGGCGTGCTGACCGGTGATGTCCAAGGCTCGTTTGGCGTTGTGCGGGCCATCGAAACCACGGGCATGCAAACCAACGCAACCGGGCAGGCCTTCCTCGTCAACGTCATCTTCCAGGAATCGTGGTTCAACATCACGGGGATCAACGGTGGCAATTTCTTTGATGGCGCAGGCGTCGGCGCAACGCACAATGAAACGTGGGACTATCAGGTGGTCAACTCGGATTGGGACAATCGAACCGTTCGTTTGGTCTGGCGCGAAACAGGACCTGATGCTTCCGAGGGCGAAGAGTTCCCCGAGAACAGCCCGATTGAACGGAATGCTACGCCGCCCGAATCCGAAGAAGGCCTCGGCGATCTCACCGTCGGCCGAGAAACGGGCCTGATGCCCATTCCCTTGCGGTCCGACGACCGATTTCGCCTCGCAGGTCAGGAAGGAATCCAATTGACCGTGACCGCAGGGGCATCGAGTTTGGACAACCGGGATGGAAAGAACCTGACCGTCATGGAATGGACAGGCGTTTACGGTTTGCAGGGTGAGTCCGGTAACGCCAGCGGGGCTATCGTTTCGGTTGGCCCACTCTCCGGCCTTCTCTCCAACGTGCAACGCCAACTGGCCGTTCCTTTTGGAGAAGACAACGAGACCGTTCTTCTGCAGGAAACCCAACTCCTCGAGCGCGTGCTGTCACCCGATATCGTTGGCGAGGATGAAAACACCCCACCGTCGATAACGCAGCTCGGATTGAGAGAAGGGTTGGTGGTCGGTGAAGGAGGCGGTCAGGGACATTTCCAAGTCACCGTGACGGACAGCGAATGGAACGTCGTTCAGGTCACGGCCGACCTCAGCGGGGTTGGCCTAGGAACGATTGAACTCAACGACCGTGGCCTCAACGGAGACCAAGCGGTTGGTGACGATGTCTACACGTCAACCGTCCGGGTGGCCGGCCTTGAAACGGGAAGCATTCCCGTAAGCGTTCTTGCTGTCGACCGTTTTGGTGCCTCGTCCACCTTGAACGGTTCGATGGTTATTGTCAATCAAGGCCCTCGCCTGCTCAAGGTTGACCTCGCCCCGGATGCATTGGAACGGGGCCAATCTCTGGTCATCAACGTCAAGGCCTACGACGGTCATGGCGTGGCTCAGGTGCAACTTGACCTCAGGGAATACGGAGGCAGCATGGTCAATCTTTCCCTCAGCGGCGGTGTTTGGGCGGGTATGATTGAGATGCCGGTTGGTATGTCTCCGGGTGACCGTTCCTTGCTGGTTGTGACCATTGATGAACTAGGCGCTGTTGAGCAGTACCGAACGGCTCCCATGCCTGAAGGAAGCACCGGGGACGCTGTGTTTGGACCTCATTACGTGACCGTCGTTGACCTGCAACCGATTGAAGTTGAGATTCTCAACGATCGCCCCCGCCTTGAGGCCCTCCCGCTGAACGTTGAGAAGCAAGTGGAAACGCCGGTTGTGTTTTCGGTGACAGCTTCGGACCCCGACGGCATCGAGCGCGTTCAAATCAACCTTGGCGTCTATGCACCCGTTGGTGTCACGGGATGGGTGACCATGCACGATGACGGTGTGAACGGTGGGGACGAGCAGGCCGGCGACGGCGTGTATTCGGTGATCCTTTCCATTCGTGACGGCACGCCGTTGGGAACGCACGAAGTGTTCTTGCGGAGTGCGGACGTGTACGGTGAAGAAAACACCTCTTCCACGGTCATCAACCTCGTGGAGTCTGAGCAACCGACCGGTACCGACGGCGTTGATACAACGGTGATGCTCGCATTGGGTGGAGGGGTGTTGCTCGCCGCCGGAGTGGTGCTGGTGTTGATGTGGCGCCGCCAAGAAGGAAACGGTGGTCAGCAAGACCGATTTGGATTCCAATGAGGGGTGCCTTTGCCCCGTCATTGATTCGCATTGAGGGACGCAACCACCTCCGCCGACAATGGTTTAAACCCCTGCAAGATGCGAGGGATGCAAGCGAGCGTAGTGTAGTGGTTATCACCGGGCGTTGCCAACGCCTGAACCCGGGTTCGAGTCCCGGCGCTCGCACTGCTGCTCTTGAATTCGTGTTGTTTTCACCAAGTTTATTTGATGGCAGACCTCCATTCGGAAGGGGAGAGCCATGACGGAACGCCGAGTCATCTTTGTTGGTAAGAAACCGCTGCATGCGTATGTTCGCGCCGTTGTGATGGCGATGGAGGAAGGCGATCGGGCCATCCAGTTGGTGGCGCGAGGAGCGACCATTTCACGCGCCGTTGACGTCGCCGAAGTTTGCCGTCGTCGAAACGGACACATCGCTCAAGGGCTTCCCGAAACGGTCACCATCCAGCACGTCTCGTGCGGCTCCGAAGAAATTCAAGGCGATGATGGCGTACGAACGGTCAGTGTCCTCCGCATTGATTTGGAGGGCGTTGGGGACGTTCCTGCTCAATCGGATTGAATCAACGCCTTGAGTCGGCGCTCGATTTCCGCTGCGGTTTGTTCGTATTGTTCGTAGGGGCCTCCAACCGGGTCCTCAAGTCCCCAGTCTTCATCGATGGGAAGGTTGGGGCAGTGCACGCCACACCCCATGGAGATGATTTTATCGAACTGCGTGTGGTCAAACTCATCAATGGATTGGGGGTGCATTCCCACCGTGTCGATGCCACGCGAGGCGAGCAACGTCAGGGCGTGTTCCGCAACGGCCCCGGCTGGATGCGTACCGGCGGAAGCCGCTTCAAGGCCCATCGCACGGGCCAATCCCTCGGCCATTTGAGAACGGCAGGAATTGCCAACACAGACGAAGAACAAACGCATGGTCTGTCTTTGAGGATGTGATTTATCAATGTTCACTCCGGAGTTTACCATGGATGGTGTGCCCGTGAGATCGGTCCTTGTCTTTGCGGGCGGGTATCTCGGCCTGTTTTTGCTTCACATCGTTTTTGCCGCCCAAGACCTTGACCTGCTCTTCGCTGCGGTGGCGTTGCTCTTGGTCGGCTTGACCTTTTTGTGTGGACCCGTGTTGTTGGCTATCGAGAGGCTGAACAACGAGCGAACAGCAGGCACGGAGGTGGAGACCAACCGTCTCTTCACCACGGGCTTCTTGCTCAGTCTCCCGTTGTCTTTGGGCATTGCCTACGCCTACGCTGAGATGGTGGTTGAGCCGAAAGCGATGGGAGCGGCCCTGCTCATAACCACGGCCACCCACGCTGTTGCTCGGGTTATCATGGCCAGGACGCAAGGCGAGCAAAACACCGAGATGTTGGTGGGCACCACGCCCGAATGAAGGTTGAAGTAGGCCTAGCCGGTGGACGGTTCATGTCCGATTCGCCCGTGACCATCAACACACCCGGGGATTCAAACGAGGCACCAGCAGCCCCCTCTCCTCAGGAACAAAAACAGATGGAACAGGCCTATGCGCAGATGAAGCGCAAGATGGCGATGGAAGAAATCGGTCGAAAAATCAAGCACAAAATCATGGTGCTTTCCGGAAAAGGTGGTGTAGGAAAGTCAACCGTCTCGACCGGTTTGGCGCTCTCGTTGGCACAACAAGGCCACACCGTCGGCATTCTCGACATCGACATCACCGGCCCAAACGTCCCGAAGATGATGGGATTGGACGGACGACGGTTGCACGTAGAAAACAAACGCATTCACCCTGCTCAAGGTCACTTGGGCGTGAAGGTCATCAGCATGGCCTTCCTGCTCGAAGACGAGGACACCCCGGTGGTTTGGCGTGGCCCGATCAAACTCGGTGCCATTCAGCAGTTCATCGGCGACGTGGAGTGGGGCGAGCTTGACTACCTGATCATCGATTTCCCTCCGGGAACCTCTGACGAGCCGTTGACGGTAGCGCAATCCTTGCCGGACATTGACGGAATGGTCATCGTCACCACCCCTCAGCAAGTGGCCTTGTTGGACAGTCGTAAATCGATCACGTTTTCTGAATCGTTGAAGGTACCCGTGCTCGGCATCGTCGAGAACATGAGCGGCTTCACCATCAATGGGACGGCGGCTCCGGGCACCTCTCTGAACATTGCAGGCCCGGGCGGAAAAACCTTGACGGCCACAGCCGATGATGAGGGCCGTTTCTCAGTGACGTTGGACATTTTCAAGGAAGGCGGCGGCAAAGCCACGGCCGAGGAGTTTGGTGTCCCATTCTTGGGTGCGCTTCCCTTTGACCCAGGGTTTGTACGGGGCGGCGATGACGGTGTGCACCGAATCGTCTCTGAACCTGAAGGCCCCTCTGCCCACGCCTTTGCCAAGGTGGTTGCTGCTATCCAAGACCAACTCTCCGACGGCTCGGATGGTGGATTGGAAATTGTTTGAGGTGAAAGGATGACCGAGGTGCTTCCCACCCTCAAGCGGCTCGAGCGCCGAGCAAAAGACATGGTGCTCACCTACGAGGACGAGGCCACGTACACCGTCACCTACGATGATCTGCGTCATGCCTGCCCCTGTGCAAAATGTTCTCCGATGCGAAACGAAGACGACACGAGCCGAACCCTTCGTCGACAAATTGAAGCCCTACCGGCAGAAAAACCAACGGTTCGAACCGTAGGGAAATATGCCCTTTCCTTCGAATGGCAGCAAGGATGCTCGAGCGGCATCTACCGTTTTGAGCGAATCTACGATTTGGCCCAACGGCGAGACCCTGATCGTGGCCGACCGTACGTTCACGGCGCCTGGTGAAGAACGCCCGTTCCTCGACCGGATTGACGACGGTTTCATGAAGCACATCCACGGCCTTCGGGCTAAGGCGGTCCAACATGCAGAGTGTCTACCTGACGTGGATGATTAGCGCATTGGCGTTGGGCGTCCTTCTGCTTCCGGTCTTCAAACCACCCTGGGCCAAACTTTCGCTGCCACCATTCGTTGATTTCTTTCGGCGATATTGGGTCCACGTCTTGATCGTGTTTTCCATTTACAATTTGAAAGACGGTCTCGATCAAATCGACCGCCTGTTGATGGCCAGCACCGGTCTTGACATGACGCCGTACATTTGGGCGGTTGAGGGCAACCTCGTGTTGTGGGTACAACAGACCTTCGAGGCCGACTGGCTGACCGTAGCCCTGACGCATTTTTACGTTGCAGGGTTCATGTTCATCTGCTATGTTTCGGTGTTTTATTTCGCCTATTTTGACGACCGGTGGCTGGCTGACCGCGTCACCTTGTCCATTGCATGGGTGTACATTCTGGCCGTGCCGTTTTACCTGTTTTTCAACGTCCGCGTCACCGGTGACACGATACCCGAAATGGAGACGCTGGCTTACACCCTCACCCCAGAGATTGCGGATTGGTTCCGCCGTATCGACCCGTTCACCAACGGCATGCCTTCCCTGCACATTGGCATCCCGTTCGCTGTGTGGTTGTGCCTCACGCGGTTTGACGACGATCGACGTTGGAACCGTTATCGCTACACGGTCTTCGCCTACACCCTTCTGACGGCCTTCACCATCATCTATCTCGGTATCCACTGGTTTGTTGACATCATTGGCGGCATGTTGGTGGCTGGTGCTGCGGTGTCCATGGCAGACCGAACCTCCAACACCTGGTGGAAATTCTTTGACGAGCGCACGATGAACGCACGAATCGTGACGGTCTTGACTCGGCCAGGTAAAGCATGGTCGTGGTTCAAAGGTCGCTTGCAAGCCTTTTGGAAACAATACCGAAGCCCGACGAGTCGAGAGACAGGGCGCATGGCGCTGGCGATTCTGCTGGTCGTCGTGGCTGTCATCACCTGGGATTTGACCCATCGGTCCCTGCCTGCAGGTGGCGTCGAGGCCCCGGAGGCGGCTGCGGCGGTTGACGGTTGGCTCGTCACGTTGGACAACCAAAGCGACGGCCCAGCCTTGCTCTTGCACAACCTTTCCGCCGACCAAAACGAACCGATTTACTTCGATGTCCCCGGTTTAACCGTCAATTCCACCTATGCCTTGTCCAGTGAAACACTGGCGGTGAGCACGTCAACCATGCTTTATGTCTACAATGTCAACGACCCGACGTCGCCACTCTCGTCCGTTGCGATGGCCAATCCACAACAGTTGTCGTTGTGTGAGCGCGCGCAGTCGACGGTGTTGGTGTATGTGTTCGAAGGTTCCATTGTCGTGCGCGACCTTGTCGGCAACGAAGTGTCCGGCTCACATTCCTCGGTGACGGGCGTGGACACGCTGGAGTGTTCCGGTTCCGAAATCGCCTACGTGACGGAGGTTGAGCCGTTGAGCGTGAAGATCCTTCAACTGGGAGTCACCGGTCAAGTCGGCTACGACATCAACGCCACGGCCCCCCTCGAGGAAGACGAAGTGCTCGCAAGTTGGGGAACCCCGGTCGACATGGAGAACGCCAGCATCCAAGATATCACCTTCAACCGGGAACACCTGGTCGTCACGGTCAACGTCAGCGCCACCGACCGGTTGGTGCTCTACAACCGGTCCTCTGCCGTGCAATGGTTGGCGAGCAACCCGAAATACAGCGTTTCCGATCCGTCCCTGAACCACGGTTTGTTGGCGTGGGCCGTTCGGGATCATCTCAATCCGTTGACCCCTCAAACCAAGTACCTGGACCGTGAAATCTACTTCACGAACCTCACGACCAACACCACCCACGTGTTGACTTCAGACACCAACGATCAGTGGGGGCCCCAGGTTTTGGAGCATCATTTGGTCTACTTCCAACTCGATGACGATGTCCGTACCATCGAAATCCACTCTTGGGAGCCTGAATTGAGCACCTACTCCAGCGTTGTCCTGCAAGCCGGCGTGTTGTTGGTGTTCTTGGTGGTCGGATGGAACATGTGGCAGCGTCAAAGCGAACGCCGTGTACGTCGTCAACCGTGATACCGGACGCGTGTTCGGATGTCTTCGAGTCGGGCGTGGACTTCCCGTGCGGTGGGCACCGTTCCACCTTGAAGCACTGGGGAGGGACCAAGCCGCTCTTCGGTCTCAAGGTAGCCTTCAATCACCCAATCGATAGCGCCCGGCCACTGAGGATGGGAGGCACCGAGGATTTCGTCGAGCACGTGGAGGTCGATGCCAAAGCGTTCGACGTCGTACTCGATGGAAGCGAGACCGAAGTCGATGAGGTGAATGCGATCCTCCTCGACCAGAACGTTGTTGCTCGATAAATCGCCGTGGGTCATGGCTTCTCGATGCAACATGCGTACGGCCTCACCGACCCGTCGCAGCGTTGCTTTGATGTCCTCACCGTTTGCATTCGGTGTGTTCAACACCTCGATCAACGGTGTACCGTCAAGATGTTCGATGATGAGTTGGCCACCTTCGTAATCCAAATCCAACACGGCGGGAACGGAGAGCCCTGCTTTTCGACTGCGAATCAACAACCGAGCCTCGCTGATCATTCGGCGAACGCCAAGACGATGGTCGAGGTCTGGATGGCGCCAAGACCGGGGTCGACGCTGTTTGCGGACGGCCTGTTTTCCAAACCATGTCCCTTTCCAGACTTCGGCCTCTGCGCCCAAATGCAAGCGCTCGGCAGGGGTGAACACCATCGTGCCGCCCAGTGGCAGGCTCTTTTTGAAACTTCATCCCTATCCGTTCTTTGAAAAAGGGTTGATGCTTGGAAGGGATGAGGCCCATGAGCGTCACCCTCCCCATGTGCTCGGTCAACTTCATGGACACAACATTGTCCATGGAAGAACAAGCCATCGCTGACCGCATTCAAGCGTTGAAGGCTCAACTCGGAGACCGCTTGCTCATCCTCGGCCATCACTACCAGCGAGACAGCATCGTGATGCATGCAGATTTTCTTGGCGACTCGTTCATGCTCAGCCAACAAGCAGCGGCCTCTTCAGCCGAGTACATCGTGTTCTGCGGCGTGCATTTCATGGCTGAATCCGCCGATATCTTGACGTCTGAGGACCAGCACGTCATCCTCCCCAATCTGCGTGCGGGTTGCTCCATGGCCGACATGGCCACCTTGAGCGAGGTTGAAGTGGCCTGGGATGAGATTCTCGTCCAGTCCGGTCTGAAGGACCCCATCCATCGTCCGCATCCCGAGCAACCTGCTGAGGACGGCGCTGCCTACTTGGTGCCCGTGACCTACATGAATTCCAGCGCTGACCTGAAGGATTTCGTGGGCCGTCATGGAGGTGTTGTGTGTACGTCGTCCAACGCTGAGGGGGTGCTCAATTGGGCCTTTGAGCGCGCAGGCGAGAAGGGTGCGGTGCTCTTCTTCCCGGACCAGCACCTTGGTCGAAACACCGGTATCGCCATGGGCATTGATGAGGAACGCATGCCTACATGGACCCCAGGTATCGGTGCCATGGGTGAGTTGAAAGGCGCTCGAATCGTTCTTTGGCACGGCTTTTGTTCGGTTCACAAACGGTTCACGCCCGCCCAAATTGAAGCGTTCCGTGCCGAACACCCCGACGGTATCGTTGTCGTCCACCCCGAATGCCCGAAACAAACGCTCGAGTTGGCTGATGCCTACGGTTCAACGCAATACATTCGGAATTTTGTCCGAGACTTGCCGGCCGGTTCGAGTGTGGCCATCGGAACCGAGATCAACATGGTGGCTCGGCTGGCACGGGAGCATGAAGACAAACACATTGAGTGCCTCGATGACGAAATTTGTCCGTGCTCAACGATGTACATGATCCATCCAGCCTACCTGATGGACGTGCTGGAACGGTTGGTTGATGGCGAAATTCCAAACCAAATCATCGTCCCCGAAGAGGTCCAAGCCGGTTCCCTTCTGGCCTTGAACCGAATGCTGGCGATTCCGAAGTGATTCACGACAGCAGTTGCGCTGTCCCCTTCCAACTCAGCAACGCCAAGAGGGGCGCAGCGATGCCGGTGAAACCGATGTACGTGGCGACCGTCCCCCAGCGACCCTCATCAATCAACAGAGCGGTTTCCATCGAAAACGTGGACAGCGTGGTGAATCCTCCCAACACGCCTACGCCGAGAAGCAGAGCCTGTTGTTCGGTCAAGACGTTGGCTGCCAACAAGGCGGTGGATGCGCCGAGCAAGATTGAGCCAACAAGATTCACCGTCAACGTCGCCCAGGGGAATGCTTCCGAGGCCATCGACCCAGCCACGTACCAGCGAAGCACTGCCCCAACGGCACCGCCAACGGCAACCATCACCACGTCAGATACCATGGTGCAGGCTATGGATGGTTTGTTTTGAAGGTACTTCACGAAAAGACGTCGTCTGCGGAGATTTGGGGGCAGGGTCATATGCCCCGTTCATGTCCCGTTGCCATGGACAACATCGTTTGGTTTTTGACCGGCAACGCAGGAAAAGTGGAGGAAGCAGCCCATCATTTTGCGCCGTTTGGGTACGAAGTACGTCAGTTGAAGCTGGATGGCGGCGATGTGGTTGAACCTCAGGCCAGCGACCTTCACGCCGTTGCATTGGCGAAAATTGAGCAGGCCAAACACCACGCTCCCACGCCATCGTCAATGCTCTTGGTTGAGGATGCAGGCTTGTTTGTCGATGCCTTGAACGGGTTTCCCGGCGTGTATTCATCCTACGTTTACGAAACCGTTGGATGCCTTGGGGTGTTGAGGTTGCTTTCCCATCTGCAAAGCGAAGATCCCGTTCAGGCAAAGCGCTTGCGTTCTGCCTCCTTCAAGGCCGTCGCCGTCATGTGGGACGGAAAGGACATCGTCACAGGTGTTGGAGCATGCCCTGGTTCCATCGCCGAGGAGGTTCGAGGCGACGCGGGATTTGGCTACGACCCGGTGTTTGTCCCTGCTGATTTGGATGCCGCTGGAAACGCATGCTCGCCGGGAGAAATGGGTGAACTCAGCACCCACGGAAAGACGTTCGGCGAGGTTGATGTTGAAACGAAGCATCGGTTCAGTCACCGACGACGAGCCCTCGATGACCTGTTGACACAACTTCCAAACCGTTCGGAGCAAGCCTAATCCTTGGTTCTCCATCACCGTCATAAAGCATCAGCGATTGGAATGCACGAGTGCCATGGGTTTTGCAAGGACCGCCGTGGGTTTGCTGTTTGTCAGCACCCTTGGGTTCTACCTGCTCACCGTGGGCCAGTTAACCGAGGAAGCCAAGTGGGGTTTCGTCGCTGGGATGGCGCTTCTTGCCTTTTTGTGGGTCAATCTCGGTTCCACTGCGCAACCGTCTCGACCACGCCGCGCTCGCCCGTCGCCAACACAGGCCGTTGCCGCCGTTGAAACCGAGGACGCAGAACCAGAGGAGGAAGAGGATGACCTTCCTGCACCCGTGACCGCAGATTCGCTGGACGGTGCAACGCTCCGTGAACGAAAATTAGCCAAGATCGCCGCTGCTGAGGCCGCTCAAGCCGAGGCCTTGGCCGACGATGTTGAAGTCGAGGTTGAGGTGGAGATCGAAGACGTGCATGTCGCCGGTGAATACGTGGTGGACGTGAGCCCGGAGTCCGTTGAAGACGCTGATATCGAACTGACGGTCAGCGACCGACGCGAGCGCCATGAGGCCATTCGAGAGCGCATCAAGCGTCGCCGCATGGGTCAACTTGCTGATATTCGCGCCTCCACCGCCCGCATGTGGGAAGAACACGCTTCGGGTGAAGACCTCGTCGCCTTGCTGCAGACACCCGGGCACGGTCACACGGTGCTGGATGAACCAGAACACCCCGCTCCTGGTCACGTGTACGGTGCCACGTTCGTCCGCATCGATGAAGGACGAATCCTCAAACTCCGTCTGCCCCTTGATGTTGGCTTTGAAGCGGTTGGGCCAAAACAACCTGAGGCCCCCGTGCTCATCGGCCCAGACGGCAAAGAACTCCCGCCGCTGATTGGCCCAGACGGCCTCCCGTTGGCCCTTCCTCCACTTCCCGCTGCCAGCTCGGCACTCTCGGCTCTGCGAGATGAAATGAACAACTGATTGCCTGCTGAGCGGGAGCCCCTAAGCACCCTTCATATAGGGTGGCCAGTAATGTTCAGTTGTTGGAGGAACCGAACATGCCCCCCGATACACACCCACCTGCCTCGGATTGAGCACGCCTGCATTGTGGAAGCGCCTGCGGTATATGCCGCATAGAGCGTTTCTGCTACGGTAAAGAGGCAAAAACAGGTGGAGAAGTATGAGTAATCGGAAAAAAAGAAGGAAAAACATTGGACCCAACAAGCAATGGCGACGAAACCCAAAAACAGGAAAATTAGAGAAATTTCAAGGGAAAAGTCCACGCAAGCAACCAACAGAAAAGAAGGAACAACCGGTCAACAAAGCGTTGACTCCTGGCGAACTTCGTGAACTAAAGCGGAAGAATCACCCCTCGAAGGGATTCATCCCCTCAAAACCAAAACCAACCTTCAGACCGTGTGTCTGTGAGGGAATTGATGTTGAGTTGAGCAATGCGGAGATTCTCGAGGATCTGAAAAGGGAAGAGCGCGCATACGATGAAGAGACAGAAACATACACTGTCTTGGTCATCAACCGACGCTTTCGACGAAAGCATGCTCGGCACATGCGACATTTTCGTACCTTCCTGAGGGACGAGAAGATTCGATTCGTTGAGGTTTGATGCTCACCCAAGAACGTGGCCGGACACACTTCCGGACAAGAGGGGGGCAGTGGCGCCCCCTCACCTCGGCCGACAGGCTCGAGATGTTTTGAGGCCGACACAAGGTTAGCGATGCTTCCATTGCGCCGTCTCACGGTTGATGAAGGCCTGGACGCCGATTTCCTTGTCTTCGCTGTCGAAGAGGTCGGCAAAGGCGTCGGCTTCGATGGCAACACCATCGGTCAATCCTTCGTCCAGGGCTGCTCGAACGGTGTGCTTGCCCACGCGCAGGGCGTGGGATGATTTGCTCCCGATTCGGCGTGCCATGCCGAAGACAGTGGCTTCCAACTCCTCAGGCGCCACGACGTGATTGACCAAACCAATGCGGTGGGCTTCCTCTGCGGGCACCATGTCGCCGGTCATGATCATCTCGTGGGCTTTGCCGTAACCGACCAATCGTTCCAAACGTTGGGTGGCGCCGTACCCTGGAATCAAACCGAGGTTGATTTCCGGCGTGCCAAAGGTGGAACGGTCACTGGCGATTCGAACATCGCACGAGCAGGCCACTTCACACCCACCGCCGAGGGCGAAACCGTCCACCATGGCGATGGTTGGTTTGCTGAGGTTCCACAGGGCCTCAACGGCGTTATCGCTGAACTTAACTCGAATTTCCTCGCTGCCCGCACCGGCAAATTCTGTGATGTCCGCACCCGCCACAAAGGCGTGAGGCTTGGCTCGCTTCCCTTCTGGAGGCGGGTTGGGCGGTGCCCCGGTCACCACCAACACGCGAACATCATCGGCGGTTTCCATCCAAGCACAAACGGCCTTGAGCGCATCCATGACCTCAGCGTTCAATGCGTTCAATTTGTCAGGCCGGTTGATGGTGAAGCAAGCAAATGAACCGAGGTCACTCTCCTCGCTGATCGGATGGAGTTCAACGGTGGTCACGTCGCTTTGCGGTGGGTTCATGGCCCGACTGAACGGGTCCCTCTTCTTCATCTCATCGCCCGCCGCCAATGAGGGTGAAGCAAGGTATCAAATCAACCAGCCACCTCATCACCCCATGACTGGCGAACAAGGGCCGATGGTCAGCGCCAAGGACATGGCCAAAAAATACGGCGATTTCATCGCTCTCCATCCGCTGAACGTCGAAGTTCATGCTGGGGAATTTTTCGGTGTGTTTGGGCCCAACGGTGCGGGAAAATCGACCTTCATCAAACTCCTCACAGGCCAACTTCGTCCGAGCAAAGGCCGCATTGAGGTGCTGGGCGTTAACGCCGTTGAAGACCCACAAAAGGTCAAGGCGAACATCGGCATTGTCCCTGAATCGGAATCCCCTCCTTCGTTTCTCACACCGGTTGAGTTCCTTGAGTTCGTGGCGCGACTTCGCGGGGTAGAGGACATGAACGCCAAGGTTGAACACTGGCTGGAATGGTTTGGTCTCCAGGAAAAACGAGACACGATGTGCAAAGATCTCTCGAAGGGCCAGCGGCAGAAAGTGATGCTCGCCAGTGCGTTTATTCACAAACCAAAACTGCTGTTTTTGGACGAACCCTTCGCCAATTTGGACCCTATCTATCAGCGGAAGTGCAGGGAATGGCTGCTCGACCACGTGGCGGGAGGAGGGACCATTTTCCTCTGTTCACACGTGCTCGAGATGGCCGAACGCATGTGCAATCGCATGGCCATCATCAACGATGGGAAAGTGCTCGCCGCAGGAACGGTCAAAGGTCTGAAACAAACGCCGGACGAGACGCTTGAGGACGTGTTCATTCGCCTTGTAGGTCGGTCCATCGAAGACGTTGAACGGCTCAGCGACGAAGGCGTGGTGGACGATTCGGAGGAATGAGCATGGGCGAATCCTTCATCGAATCTCGTCCGTGGACGGACGATGTCTTCGATGATGCATCGACGCTGGGCACCACCGCCCATGGGACTTCCCTCAACGAACCGTTACGTGGATGGGCTTCCTTTTCCGCAACCTTCCGGGTGATGTTTGTTGAGGAAGCTCGAAAGAGCGTTGAATTCGCAAAAAAACGGCAGATGGTTCTCTTCCCGCTTCTGTTGACCCTCGTCACCGCCATCTCCACCATCGGGTTGCAATTTCTCGTTGGTGATTCGACCGCCCAAACGTCGGACATCGATTCCAAAACGTTCACCTGGCAAGAACTCCGGTTTGCTCTGCACCTTCCGATGTTCATGTTCTCCTTGGGCATGGGCACCTTTGCGTTCATGGGGCGAGATGCCATCGTTCGGCGAACCGGCACCAAAAATTACCTTCTGGCGGCCCCAGCATTGCAACCGCTGCCCAATTCCATGGCCCATTTCGCTTATTTTGTCAAGGACTTGTTGTTCTATGTCTTGCTCATTTTGACACCCATCATCAGCGGTATGGCACTGGGTATTCTCCTCGACGGCGTTGCTGGGATTCGAACGCCTTTGCTTTGGAGCTCCTTGCCGTGGACGTGGCTGGCCATGGCCACCACGTTGGGTCAGGGCCTGGCTCTTTCGTTCCTTGCCTCTTCGCTGTGGTTGCGTGGTCGGCCCTTCACGGTGGTAGGGCCCGTGCTCGTCGTGGCGTTGGGCGTGGCGGTCGGTATTGGTCTTCTTCCCGCCGACCTGTTGCTTTGGGGGTTGGCAGCGCAAGCAAGCCAAAGCGGGCTTGCCATCGTGCTTGGATTGGTCTTGTCCCTGAGCATCGGTTTGATTGCCTCCTTGTTGATTTTGGATGACTTCGACGTGAGCGTCATCGAGCGAGGAGACCTTCTCACCCCGATGTATGGACGACTGCGGTTCTTGGGCCGAGGTCACATTCGACTGATTGTCGCTAAAGAATTCGTTGATTTGTTTCGTTCCGGGGCCATCAAGAAGATGACCGTTTCCTACGCCATCCCCTTGCTGGTGCTCTTGGGCATGGCGTGGTTGGTTGATTTTGCTGAAGCCCCCATACCGATCAATCTTCTCTCGTATGCCCCGTTCTTGGGCTTCTTCGGCTTCAACTTCTATTCCTGGTTAACCATCCTCGATTCACCGGAATTCATGAACGGCTTACCGCTGAAAGTGCCCGATTTGATTCGCGCCAAAGTCGTGGTCTATTTCCTTGCCACCTCGTGGATTTCACTGATTTTCATCGTGCTCATGGCGTGGCGTTTGGACGAATGGGCGTCGCTGCCAACGAGCATCATCGTGATGTTTGCCAATTCCATTTACATCGTGGCCTTGACCGCGTTTTTGATGGGCCTGAGGCCCAACAAGGCGATTTTTGACGCCTCGATCATGGTGTGGTTTTGGATTGGCACCGTGCTGCCTCTCCTCGGTTTGTTCTTGCTGTCGTTCACGCAAGGCGACGTCAGCCTGTACGGGAATTGGTGGGAGCGAGCCAGTCAAGACGGCCTGGCTGCCACGGCCCAAATGTACGACGAGACGATGGTTCAGCAAGGGTACATGGGCATGATTGCCATCTCGATTGGGTTGATCTTCGCCTCTGCGGTGTTGTGGAAGTTGATGGACCGCCGGTGGGGGCGAGCCGAGTTTTCAAACTGAACGGATTTCTTGTTTGAGCAGGTATCTTCTTGAGCAACCGTCATGGCCAGCCCATCATGGCTCAGGTGGTGGCGGTTTGCGGCATGCCCGGGTCTGGAAAAGGCGAATTCGCTTCTGTTCTCGCCAACGCTGGGATTCCAATCGTGTCCATGGGGGATATGATTCGAGCCGAGGTTCGTCAACGGGGGCTCGAAGAAGCGCCTCATGTCTTTGGTGAAGTGGCGGCATCGTTGCGTGCCGCTCACGGCGAAGATGTGTTGGCGACCCGCCTGTGTGATCGCGTCGATGAATTGTTGGCTGAACACGAATTGGTGCTCATCGAAGGACTTCGTGGAACCGCTGAAGACCGGGTCTTTTCCCAGCGTTGGGGTCATGCTTACCAAACGGTCGCCATCGTTGCGGACGCCGAAATGCGGTTTCAACGCATTCAGGGTCGAGGCCGTTCCGAAGACGGCGATCGTGCCGCCTTTGAAGCGAGGAATGCACGCGAAATTGGGTGGGGCCTTGATGTGCTGATCGACCAAGCCACGGATGCTTTGTCCAACGACGGAGATTTGGCCACGTTCCACGCATTGTGCAACGCCTGGTTGGACGACAAAACCAGGGAATAAATCAGCCTTGAACCGACCGCTTGAAGTTTGCCACAGCAAGCCGTTTTGGTGGTGATTTTCACCCAAGTGTTATAGTCGGGGAGATGTTGTAGCAAAATG